>JAATFO010000154.1 GCA_015655145.1 Enterobacterales bacterium
GAAGCGAAAGCGATCCACCGATACTGGATTTAACAAAACCTCTGAGTCGACGTGAAAGACGAGAGATGACCAACCGACTCAGGAAGCAAAAGCCAGCAATGCGGCGAAAATTCACCCACGGAACGGATGAACAAAACGCAGCTATAGCGAAAACTATCGACGAGATACATCTGACAACCGGCATTACAATCAGCGGGGGCGAAGCCCTGCACCTGATGGCCGGTGGTAAAAGTTGTTTTGATGGCAAATGGCTACGCGGAACGGCCAAAGGAGAAATATTTGCGGCCGCTCCTTCATATCAAGTTAGGGCTAGGAGAATTCTTAATCGTTTTGAGAAGTTAGCCGAAATGGCAGAGAAAATATAACCGCTAATATTCATCCATATCATGTACATAGAGTGGGTTTGTCATGATTTTTTCCTTCACACCTTTTGCTAATACATGATGCTGTATGTTTATACAGTATCTCTTGATGGAGGTTGTGTGGATAGAGAGCTTAACGAGCACGTTATGATTGAGCGGGTCGAAATGATTGCGCGTCTGACTGCTGAAGGTACTTGTAAAGAAAGAGACCGTGAAATCGCATTGAATTTAATCGCGGAAATAGCAAGAGTCAACCTAATGAAAAATAATAATTTTTCTGTTATTTTTTCCGCGCCGCCAGTGCTGAAACTTGCTTCCAGTGCTGGCGGGGTTGAACAACGAGCTGCGCGAGGCGTTAGGCCGTCATTCGCTCATTCCAGCCATCCTTGAACTGGATATTCCCGTCCACATACTTCCACGTTATTGTTTCATAGCGCATCTCAATGTTTTCCATATGTGTTCCGGTCATCCCGGCCGGGACGAGTGACGGAGTGATACTGGTGATTTTCACGTTTTCGAGCACGATATTAAAATATTCAGTCTCGATTCCCGCGTCCGTAATTCGGTACATTCTTATCGTCGCTGATTTTAATGTCCTGCCCTGACATAACGCCCGAAACAGTAGCGGGGTCGTCTGGTCAAATTCCTTCTGAAAAACTATCGGTGTGTGGACACGCGTGCCGGTCAGTTTTCCGAGGTAGGCGTCAACCGGGATTGTGACGTTATGCGTTAATGTGCGCATTTCAATCGAGCCGAGGCGCGTTGGCATCAGGCACCCGCCAACAATCGGTGAGCCGTTTTCATCTGTCAGCCATAAGTGAGCTGGTGTTGACATAATTAATATCCTTATAAAATTAACGAGGGCGGTTAAACCAGATAACGAAAGCGAAAGTCAGTATTATTACAATACCCGTTGCCTGTAGTGCATAAGGGCGAAAGTACGTTACTGCAAAGACGCCGAAAGCAACAATAAATATCAGTGGAACGTAGCCCCAGAAAAAATAGGATGCCTGAGCCCTTAACCATTGTATGAGAAATTTCCTCATATCTATTTCACCATATTTATTATTGTGCTGACGACGTCGCTTTCGAAAGCGCGAGCTTTCATAAAAATGGGCTCAACAAGAAAATACATCATTTCGAGTTTTTGCAGATAAAGTGCATGATAATACATGGGAGCCATCAGCCTGAGTCGTTCCGCGCTTTCTGCAGCATGCTGCACTGTGCCGTATAATCCAAGCCCGGTAACGGCAAGTGCTGAGATCTTGCTTGTCCATTTGACAATTGACGCATTGAAACTGATTCCGAGGCAAACGGTCGTTGTTATTCCGATGACAAAAGCCTGATTGTTTAAGGAGCTGGCAGAGATAACTACCCCTGCTTTTAATAGGCTGGACTGGATTGCTTCAAGCTGGCTCCGCGTTTTGAATCTGAATATTTCTTCAAAATAAATGTGAATCATTCTGTATATGATGTCGCGATTTTTGACAAGTTGCGCAATGCCATCAAGAAAGCGGAGGTCTTCTTCTTTCAGTTTTGCGCACACATCCTGATAATTGTCAGTGAAACAGGATGTGTAATACAGCAGACGGGTTGCACCATCGCCAATTTTATTGGCCTGCTCAAGAGCCTGTTCTTTTACGCCTGACAGTGCTTTTTCAAGCTGTAGTGCCATCAGCTTATCGGCATCGATACCGTTTATAATCAAATCACTGTGATACATGCTTTATCCTTGCGGTTAAAAATCATCCTGATATAGCATTATCATGCACCCATTAAAACCATAAGGTCAATCTGCACGGCCAGCAAACCCATAAATCTCGCCCCATACTGGTACCCTGAATGCCGGTTTTTTTATGCCATTTTCCCGCGATTTCCCCGTTTTTTAGCCGTGCATGCAACAGGTGCATGGTTTTGCATGCGTCGTGGTTGCCCGTTCTGGCCGTGCGCCGCCAGAGCTGGCGCGGAACCAGAGTAGTCATGCAACTGCATTAAAACCGACCCATAAAGCGGGCAGGCGAGGCGGGGAAAGCACTGCGCGCCAGAGTGCATTTTCGCATTTATTTTCGCAGCCTGAGCGCGTCGCTGTGCCGCGCGGGTTCGCGCGGGTGTCGGTGGGGGGTGCGGAGGTGTTCGAGGGCGTGGCGGGCTTCTGAGGCGGTCAGGCGTGGGGGTAAGAAAAAGCCGCCCGGAGGCGGCGAAAATCAGTCACTTTCGGTGTCGAGGGTGTAACTTTTGAACCGGATCACCTCCTGACCGGCCCACGCGTTGACCTCGCGCATCCGGTCTTGTAGCGGAATGAGCTCGTTACGGACAAACACCTTTGCCACCTTCTCGATGTCACCGAGCGAACCGACGTTTTCCGGCTTACCGCCCATCAGCTGGAACGGGATGCGGTGAGCGTCGAGCAGGTCGGCGGCGCTGACTTTTTTGATATTAAAGAAATCGTCTTTCGTTGCCACCTCACTGAGCGGCACAATTTTTATGCCGTCCGGTTTTCCGTGCGGTGCGTAGAAAAACAGATTTTTGAAGTTACCGAGCCCCTTCGAACTGCGCATCGCATCGCGCAGCGCCTCAACATCGGTACCCGCACCTCCACACCCCTCAACTGGAGGGCAAAGAACATTGTGGCTGTAGATATGACCCGCTTAGTGGGGGTTTTTTTATAGGTGAAAAAGAGCGAGTAGGTTCTATAAAAAGCCATAATCATAAAAACAACGCGACACTTTTGCGACACAAGGATAGCACCTAACAAAAAAGCCACTCTATCGAGTGGCCTAACTGTATGTATTTACTGCTTAAATTTGGTGGCCCCTGCTGGACTTGAACCAGCGACCAAGCGATTATGAGTCGCCTGCTCTAACCACTGAGCTAAGGGGCCTGAGGGGCAGGATTATAAAGTAACTTGGTAGCGCAATCCAGCAATACGGTATCTGGTTGATGATTTTTATGGCGATATTAAAGTGGTGAAACCATCTGAATCATAAAGCATTAATATTTACCGTGACGGGTGGGGTAGAACGGTGGCAAGTTTACACCATCAAAGAGGGTATTGATGCGCTGACAGTGAGGTGGGGGTATACCAGCGGCTCCTGGGCAGGTATGCGATAATGGCCTTACATCTATCAGGGAGTGTGACGATACATCATGAATGAAAGCTCCGTGGCCCCAATCAACGATATTTTGGCGCCTGACTTACGTGTCGTGTTTTGTGGTATCAACCCGGGCCAGTCATCAGCGCACAAAGGTTTTCACTTTGCTCATTCCGGCAACCGCTTCTGGAAAACAATTTATCAGGCCGGTTTTACTGAGCGCTTACTGAAACCAGAAGAAGAAAACGTGCTGCTGGATACGCGCTGCGGCATCACCATGCTGGTCACGCGTCCAACCCGACAAGCGGCAGAATTGTCGCCTGGAGAGCTACGTGACGGCGGCAAAATTTTGATTGATAAAATACGTCTCTATCAGCCGTTGACCCTGGCGGTACTGGGTAAAGACGCGTTTAAACGCGCATTCCGGCAAAGTAAGGTTGTGTGGGGACGGCAAAAGTTCACCATCGGCCAGACAGCCATATGGGTGTTGCCTAATCCCAGTGGTCTTAATCGTGCATCGCAGGAAGAGATGGTGGCGGCCTATCGGGAACTGCGGATCGCGCTGACAGAGATTGATGGCTGAATCTTTTTGGCGTGATATCAGACAAAAAAAAGCTTCCCGCTGCGGGAAGCTTTTTATTTGACGCCGTTACGTTCGCTTAATCGTCAAGGAAGCTGCGCAACACTTCAGAACGGCTGGGATGGCGCAGTTTGCGGAGCGCTTTTGCCTCAATTTGGCGGATACGCTCACGCGTTACGTCAAACTGTTTGCCGACTTCTTCCAGCGTGTGATCGGTATTCATATCAATGCCGAAACGCATACGCAACACTTTCGCTTCACGAGCCGTCAGCCCGGCGAGAACGTCATGAGTCGCGGAACGCAAACTCTCGGAGGTGGCTGAATCAAGAGGCAATTCCAGCGTGTTGTCCTCAATGAAGTCGCCCAGATGCGAATCTTCATCATCACCGATCGGCGTTTCCATTGAGATCGGTTCTTTCGCAATCTTTAACACCTTACGGATCTTATCTTCCGGCATTAACATGCGTTCAGCCAACTCTTCCGGTGTCGGTTCGCGCCCCATTTCTTGCAGCATCTGGCGGGAAATACGGTTGAGTTTGTTGATGGTCTCAATCATATGCACCGGGATACGAATAGTACGAGCCTGATCAGCAATCGAACGGGTGATCGCCTGACGAATCCACCAGGTGGCATAAGTAGAGAACTTATATCCACGGCGATATTCAAACTTATCCACCGCTTTCATCAGACCTATATTACCTTCCTGAATTAAATCAAGGAATTGCAGACCGCGGTTGGTGTATTTTTTCGCAATTGAAATCACCAGTCGCAAGTTTGCTTCCACCATCTCTTTTTTCGCTCGGCGGGCTTTCGCTTCACCAATCGACATCCGACGGTTGATATCCTTGACCTGTTCAATGGTCAGGCCGGTCTCTTCTTCAATGTTGCGCAGTTTTTGCAAGCTACGCTGCACATCATCCACCACTTCCTGCAATTTTTCCGCCCATGGTTTATTGACGGCCAGCGCAGTTTTAAACCAGGTTTCGCTGGTTTCATTGCCAGTGAACAGCGTGATGAAGTTTTTCTTCGGCATTTTGCACTGCTCAACACAGAGTTTCATGATGGTGCGTTCCTGAGTTCGAACGCGATCCATCATCGTACGCATGTTGTTGACCAGATAATCAAACTGCTTTGGCACCAGACGGAATTGTTTGAATACATCAGACAGGTTCTGAATTTCCGCTGCCGCGTTGGCGTGACTCCGCCCTTTGGCTTTGATCACATCGCGGGTGGTTTCATACTGATTGCGCAGTTCAACGAACTTCTCACGAGCCAGCTCCGGGTCAATGCTGTTATCATCATCAGCGCTGTCGTCATCGGCATCTTCGTCTTCATCTTCGTCATCATCGCGCTCTTCTGCGGAAAGCTCGGAACCAACGTGTGTTGCCGTTGGCGCCATTTCTTCTTCCGCATTCGGGTCGACAAAGCCGGTGATCAGATCAGAGAGGCGCGTTTCGCCCGCTTCAACGCGATCGTATTGATCCAGCAAATAGGTGATGGCTTCCGGGTATTCTGCAACGGAGCATTGTACCTGGTTAATCCCGTCTTCAATGCGTTTTGCGATGTCAATTTCGCCTTCACGCGTCAGCAATTCGACGGTACCCATTTCTCGCATGTACATACGAACCGGGTCAGTGGTGCGCCCAATTTCAGATTCCACACTGGATAACACCTGAGCGGCGGCTTCAGCAGCATCTTCGTCTGTGTCGGTACTGTTTTCGTTCAGCATCAGATCATCGGCGTCAGGGGCCTCTTCTACCACCTGAATACCCATGTCGTTAATCATCTGGATGATGTCTTCGATCTGATCGGAGTCGACGATATCTTCCGGCAGATGGTCATTGACCTCGGCATAGGTCAAATAGCCTTGCTCCTTACCACGGGTGACAAGCAGCTTAAGCTGTGACTGCGGGTTTTGCTCCATAAGACGGTATCCACACTTCTGTTAATTTGATTGGTGTCGGTCAGCCATGTTTCGGCCAACAATAACAGTTGAAGGCTTTTAGCTTCTTGCCGCTGCCCTCGCTGCGGCTGCTGGGCTTTTTACCCATACAATAATCGGCACTTAAGCCGCTAAAATTCGTTTCACACGCTATCGGGCATGTGAATATAATGCGTTATTTCTTTGCCAGCGCCTGATTCAGCGACCAGAGTTCATGGCGTTCTTCACTGCTCAACGTCTGCGTTTTGGCTAATGCAATCAGTTCTTCTTGCCGTTGTGTCAGTGCCATGTCATACATATTCGCTAATGTGTCCTGAAATGTGCTCTCAACATGGTCATCAGTAATCATATGGTTCCAGGTTGCCAGCGTTTCAAGATGCGGGCTAAATTTTGTTCCACGGTATAACTCTAGTAGCTGCCCGGTGGACAAGCCAGGTTGTGATTTGCAGGCATTCACTAACTCTACAAAAAGCGGTAACCCGGCCATTTTCGATTTTTCTAATCCCTGCACGGTCGGAACATGCTCGACCAGGCGCGGATTTTGAATCAATAGTGCAATCAGTATCCGCATGGTGGTCGGTTTCAGCTCAGGGCGCGCACTATTCTCATTGGCAATATGCTTTGGCAGCATTTTCTCCAGTTGGAATTCATCCACAATCCCCAGCATTCGCCCCAATTCTGAACGGATATACGTACGTAATGTCTCCCCAGGGATCTGGCCGATTAAGGGCAACGCCAATGTACTAAGCCGTGCCTGCCCGTCGCGCGAGCTCAAATCAACCTGCGGCAACAGCGAATCAAACAGGAATGTCGAGAGCGGCGTTGCCTGCTCCATTCGTGCTTCGAATGCTGCTTTTCCCTCTTTACGGACCAACGTATCAGGATCCTCGCCGTCAGGCAGAAACATAAAGCGTAGCTGACGGCCATCATTCATGTAAGGTAATGCGGTTTCTAATGCACGCCAGGCGGCTTCACGTCCGGCACGATCCCCATCATAACAACAGGTTACGTTATCTGTGCTGCGAAAGAGTAACTGAATATGATCCGCAGTTGTTGCGGTTCCCAGCGAAGCCACAGCATAGTCGATGCCAAATTGCGCCAGTGCCACCACATCCATATAACCTTCAACCACCAGCAAACGCGTGAGGTCAGGGTGATTCTGTTGCGCCTCATACAGGCCATACAACTGGCGGCCTTTATGAAAAATATCGGTTTCCGGTGAGTTAAGGTATTTGGGGGTGCCATCACCTAAAACACGTCCGCCAAAGCCAATGACCCGACCGCGCTTGTCGCGAATCGGAAACATGACACGTTCACGAAATCGGTCATAACTACGACCCTGCTCATTGGTAACTAACATTCCGGCATCAGTCAGTGACTGACGATCTTCCTTGTTATGCCCAAAACGTTTTAAGACATTGTCCCAACCTGGTGGCGCATAACCGATAGCAAAATGTTCAATGATTGCCATACTCAACCCGCGTTTCGCCAGATAATCACGGGCAGGAACAGCGACATTTTGCGTCAATGATTGCTGGTAAAATCTACTTAACCCGTCCATCAATTGATACAGACTCTGACGCTGATGGCGTTCCAGCTGGTTCGGGCCACTTCCGCTTTCATAAGGCACATCTAAACCGTAGAGTGTTGCGAGCTCTTCAATGCTTTCGACAAACTCCAGACGGTCATAATTCATAAGGAAATCAATGGCATTTCCGTGAGCGCCACAGCCGAAACAGTGATAGAACTGTTTTTCGCCATTGACGGTAAAAGAGGGGGTTTTTTCGTTATGGAAGGGACAACACGCATGGTAATTTTTGCCCTGCTTTTTGAGTTTCACGCGTGCATCTATGAGATCCACGATATCCGTGCGAGCAAGCAAGTCATTGATAAATACGCGTGGAATTCGTCCTGCCATAAGCCCCGGTTGTTTCGTTCATAAACGACAACAAGCCGCGCTTCCTTTCGGAAAGCACGGCCTCTTAACATGACTCTGTCTGCGTGTAACACGCGCTGGAGGCGATCCTCCAAAAAAAATTAATACAGACGAGTGCGGCGTGCGTTTTCGCGAGCCAGTTTCTTCGCGTGGCGTTTAACTGCGGAAGCTTTTGCGCGCTTACGTTCGGTAGTCGGTTTTTCATAAAACTCACGACGACGAACTTCTGCCAGAACGCCTGCTTTCTCACAGGAACGCTTGAAGCGACGTAATGCTACGTCGAACGGCTCGTTTTCACGTACTTTAATTACCGGCATGTAACTCTCACCTCGATAAAATTCGGTTCTGCGGCTGACGCCATTGCCAGCTCATTTCAAAATGGTGCGAAATCCTACTACAACACAGACCATGTTGTAAAGCACCATAAGAAGACGGAGTCTAACAGACGAGCCTGTGCGGCTGCTGATTTTTCAGGGGGCCGATTATACCTCAAACCCACGCACGGTGGGTGGGTATTTTTTCTTTGTGGTTCAATGCGCTTCATTGGTGTTGAAAAGAGCGCTGGCAACGTGGCCTGCTGTGATAAACTGCGCGCCGCAAGAAAGGGGGAAATATGCGTGTATTGGGAATTGAAACGTCCTGTGATGAAACCGGCGTCGCCATTTATGATGATGTCGCGGGGTTGCTCGCCAACCAACTCTATAGCCAGGTGAAATTGCATGCTGATTATGGTGGTGTGGTGCCTGAGCTGGCCTCGCGTGACCATGTGCGCAAAACTGTGCCGCTCATTCAGGCCGCATTGAAAGAGGCCGCATTATCGGGCGCAGAGATTGATGCCGTGGCGTATACCGCCGGGCCTGGTCTGGTCGGGGCGTTGTTGGTCGGAGCGACCATTGGGCGCGCGCTGGCGTTTGCCTGGGATGTTCCCGCTGTGCCGGTACATCACATGGAAGGCCATTTGCTGGCGCCGATGCTGGAAGACAACCCACCTGAATTCCCTTTTGTTGCACTGTTAGTGTCCGGCGGGCATACACAACTGATCAGTGTGACCGGTGTTGGCGAATACGCTCTGTTGGGCGAGTCAGTGGATGATGCCGCTGGCGAAGCGTTTGACAAAACAGCAAAATTGCTTGGCCTTGACTATCCCGGCGGACCACGATTAGCAAAAATGGCGCAACAAGGTACCGTTGGACGTTTCACTTTTCCACGCCCCATGACGGATCGCCCCGGAATGGATTTTAGTTTTTCCGGGCTAAAAACGTTTGCCGCCAATACCATCCGTGAACACCATGACGATCCGCAAACCCGGGCGGATATCGCGCGTGCGTTTGAAGATGCGGTGGTAGACACCCTGAGCATTAAGTGTAAACGCGCTCTGGATAATACCGGGTTTTCACGGCTGGTGATCGCCGGTGGCGTTAGCGCTAATCGCACATTGCGTGAGCAACTGGCGCAGATGATGCAGGCACGCGGCGGGCAAGTGTTTTATGCCCGTCCGGAGTTCTGTACTGATAATGGCGCCATGATTGCCTATGCGGGCATGGTGCGACTGAAAGGCGGCACACGTGACGATCTTGGTGTTAGCGTCAAGCCGCGCTGGCCGCTGGCGATACTGCCGAAGATGTAATCCGCCTGGAGAGAGGATTGCTTTTTTTATTCATTCGTGTGAGGTTTTCTTCTTTTTCCAGATTTTCGGTTCCTCACCGCGCCACAGGCGTTGAATATTGTCGTGATGACGCAACAAAATCAGGCACGACAACATGGCAACCGGGAAAGTGAACTGTGGTTTGAACCACCAGACATAAAATGGGGCGATCAGCGCGCTGATGATGGCGCCGAGTGACGAATAACCGCTGAGTAACACGGTCAATACCCAGGTTCCGGTCATTAATCCGGTGAGGTCCCAGCCGATGGGCGCAATGGCGCCCAGCGCGGTTGCCACGCCTTTCCCGCCTTTAAAGCGAAAAAATACCGGATAAATGTGTCCCAGACAGGCAGCAATGGCGGTCAGTCCGAGATAAACAGGTGAAACAGCCAGTGTATAAGCCAGCCAAACGGGCAACATACCTTTCAGAATATCAAAGAGCAGCACTGCCGCCGCCGCGCCTTTCCCGCCAATACGCAAAACGTTAGTGGCACCGGGATTGCCAGAGCCATTTTGACGGGGGTCGGGTAAGCCGGCGAGTCGACACACCAGAATAGCACTGGAAATGGAGCCGCACAGATACGCGAAAATGATCATACCAAGCGCGGTTGCACTCATAGCATCGTTCCGTTCCGTAGGGGTCGTTTTATTCTCTTCATCTGTGGATAATACGCATAATCCGCCGGAAGTGGTATCCGGCTAACGCAAAAACGAGATGATTACCATGGATATTGTATTTATTGAGCAGTTAGCGGTTATCACGACAATTGGCGTTTATGACTGGGAACAAACCATTGAGCAGAAACTGGTGTTCGATGTCGAAATGGCTTGGGACAACCGCAAAGCGGCAGCCAGCGACGATGTGAATGATTGTCTGAGTTATGCTGATGTTGCTGAAACTATCATCGCACATGTGGCGCAGGGGCGGTTTGCCCTGGTGGAGCGAGTGGCTGAGGAGGTTGCTTCATTATTGCTTTCTCGCTTTGCCACGCCCTGGGTCCGTATCAAGGTGAGTAAACCTGGCGCGGTAGCGCAGGCAGCGCAGGTAGGTGTCATTATTGAGCGCGGGACTTTTCTGAAATAGATCTTATGTGATTGCCATCACAATGAAACCAAACCACATTATCGTGTGTCATAGCACACAATCATGTGGTGTTATTTTTTCTGGCGGTAGCGTAGCATGACCGCTTTTTGATGCGTTACACACGAAGGGCAGAGGCATTTGATGGCAGATATTCACCAGCTTTGGGTGGCAGCAATCCTTGGTATTGTTGAGGGACTGACCGAGTTTCTTCCTGTCTCATCAACCGGGCATATGATCATTGTTGGCCATTTGTTGGGATTTGAGGGTGAAACCGCCGAAACATTTGAAGTTGTGATTCAGTTAGGCTCTATTCTGGCCGTGGTGGTGATGTTTTGGCGTCGGTTATTTGCATTGATCGGCATTCATTTTGGTGAAGTGAAGCATGAAGGGGTCGGTAGCGGTCACTTAACGTTGGTGCATGTCCTGTTAGGTATGGTGCCCGCCGTGGTGATCGGGTTAATTTTTCACGATAAAATTAAAACGCTCTTTAATCCGATCAATGTGATGTATGCGCTGGTCGTTGGTGGTGTGCTACTGCTGGCCGCTGAGTTTTTTAAACCCAAACAACCCAAAGCCTTTGGCATCGATGACATGACCTACCGACAGGCATTGGTTATCGGTTGCTTTCAGTGCCTGGCATTGTGGCCCGGTTTTTCGCGCTCCGGCGCCACGATTTCCGGTGGGATGTTGATGGGCGTGAGTCGTTATGCGGCGTCAGAGTTTTCCTTCATTTTGTCCGTGCCGATGATGATGGGCGCCACGGTGTTGGATATCTACAAGAGTATCGGCTTTCTGACCATGAGCGATTTACCGCTCTTCGCCGTGGGTTTCGTTACCGCGTTTATTGTCGCGCTAATTGCCATCAAAACATTTTTGCAATTGATTAAACGTATCTCGTTCGTGCCCTTTGCCCTGTATCGTTTTGTCGTGGCGGCGGCGGTATATGCGGTATTTATGTAACGCCTGATTGCGGCTCATGGGGTTATCGCTCAGCCGTTAATACGGAATCTATGGGCGTCAGGCGTTATGATTAATAGGGTGCGGCATGGGTGTCGCGCCATTCATTCAGGGCGACAATCCGTCGCCGGGTCAGTTCTTGTTTGATCTGTGCACCGGTAAAACCGGCGGCGATCACCGGATGAGTCGGCACACGTTGCGCGATGCGGAATGCTTCACACAGATAGTTACCCTGTGGATAGGGGATATTTTCCAGCCCTGCGCGTCCTCGGGCATCGGCTTCGCTGACCAAAGCCAGTTGCGCGATCCGTTGAGGTTTACGCCAGGCATCAATCCGGTCAAACAAGGCGATTAATGTTTCACTGGGCTGGGTTTCCACAGTATGAACCATATCATGAAACTCGGCTGCCAGCATCGCCAGGTCACGCACATGATTCGGGATACGTAACCGCTGACAGATGTTTTTTACCAGAGGTACACCTGCCAGACCATGACCGTGGTGGCTGGGCCATTTTTCCGGTGGCGTCAGCCCTTTACCGACATCGTGACACAAAGTCGCAAAACGGACATCCACTTCCGGCGTTAATTGCGCTGCAATCGCCAGCGTCATCAACGTGTGGATACCGGTATCAATTTCCGGGTGCCACTTGACCGGGGCTGGCACACCATAGAGATGATCAATTTCCGGCAACAAAACCGCCAGTGCGCCGCAGTCACGCAGTACCTGGAAATACATCTGCGGGTCAGGTGATTGCAATGCATTTTCTGTCTCTTGCCACACCCGTTCTGCTGTCAGGTGCGCCAGTTCGCCGCTGGCGACCATATTGCGCATCAGCGCCATGGTTTCAGGCGCAATGTGGAAATTCAGATGTGCTAAACGCGCGGCAAACCGGGCTACCCGCAATACGCGAAGTGGATCTTCATGAAACGCCGCCGAGACATGGCGCAATATGCGCTGTTCGATATCCTCACGGCCATGATAAGGGTCAATATAGGCGCCGTTACTATTACGAGCGATGGCATTGATGGTTAAATCACGTCGTTGCAGATCTTGCTCAAGCGTGACATTGGGGGCGAACTCTGTCACGAAGCCGGTATAGCCGCGACCGGATTTACGCTCGGTACGCGCCAGTGCATACTCTTCATGGTTTTGCGGATGGAGAAACACCGGAAAATCGCGCCCCACTTGCTGATATCCTTGCGCCAGCATCATTTCCGGCGTTGCGCCGACCACCACCCAGTCGTGATCTTTGACCGGCAGCTTAAGCAACGCGTCGCGTACCGCACCACCGACAAGGTAAATTTCCACTACATGTTCTCCAGCGTTCACGGCAAAAATGACACGTATATTGTCGCACAAAATCGGGCACCCGCAGATGGCCTAAAACGTGTCCCGACGGCGTCCCCGATCGCGCTGTAAAACAAAAATCAGTTCATCCAGCGATCATTGCGTTTACGGCGCGGGATCATATGTGGCAATAGCAGGCCTAACAGCAAGCCAACACCGCCAACACCGCCGCCATACATGAACCACTGCATAATAATGGTACGTTGTTTGTCATCCAGTTGGACGTTAGCCGCATTGACTTTTTTTTGCGCCACCACCAACTCATTTTTCAGCTTTTGATTCTCATCTTTCAGGCCGTTAATCACGCTATCGCTGGCGCCCACCTTTTTTTGCATCTCTGCGGTACGCTGATTCCAACTGCCATCAATGTTAGTCAATTTGTTAGTCAACTCTTTGACCTGTTGTTCCAGTTGTGGTACGCGGATGCGTAAGCTGGGATCGACATTCAACTGCGCCAGCGGAATCCAGGTGGTACGGCCCTGGGTATCGCGAATTTGGCCATAATGTGTACTGTCATTGGTTTGCAATAACGTGACTTCTTCCCCGGCATTCAATTGCCCCACCAGGCGATACTGATTGCCGGGACCACTGCGTACCCAGGTTGATAGCGCATCAGAAATATAACGCTTTTCTTCGGCGGCGTGGGTTGGCGCAGTCGCACTGAGCACCAGTAGCGTGAGGATTGTCAGGTGTGATTTCTTCATTAGATATCGTTTTTGCATGGGATCCGAAAAATTAAGGGCACAGTCTGGATAGGCTTCGCAAAAATCTGAATGAGAACTATCCTGGTCTCAATCTCATGCTGAAACGCTCGCAAAAGCGTAAGAAAGCAGAGACAGCAGAGGGTTATCTGCATTACTCTTCGCCTTATCTCAATGACACGTGCCTGTGAATAATGAATGAGAAATTATGACCATGGAAATCGAAGTAAAGTTCATTGCAACACCGGATATGGCTGCGCAACTTGCCGTAAAACTCGCAGAATGGCCGTTTCAACATCAACCGCCAGTGTCATTGACCAACAGCTATTTTGACACAGCGGACAAGCAATTGCGTCGCTGGGATATGGGGTTACGCATTCGGGGTTGTGATGAACATTATGAAATGACGTTGAAAACCGCCGGGCAAAGTGTGGGTGGGTTGCATCAACGTCCGGAATATAACGTCGCTCTGACCGGGCCTGAGCTTGATATTCACCTGTTGCCTGCGGAGGTCTGGCCGCCGGAATGCGATACAAACCTGCTCCAGCAGCGACTCAATGCGCTATTCACAACGCATTTCCAGCGGGAAAAATGGCAGGTGAGCTACCAGCAGAGCGATATTGAGGTTGCGTTTGACTGCGGGGAAATTACCGCAGGTGAACGGCACGAACCGCTTTGCGAAATTGAACTGGAACTGAAGCAGGGAACGCGCGATGAACTGATGGCTTTTGCGGCGGAACTGGGGGGAATGGGTGGCATACGACTGGGAAGTCGGAGTAAAGCCGCCCGTGGTTATGCCCTGGCCGAGGGGAACCCCGTCACTGGGAGCCGCCCGCTGGCGGTGATGAAAATGCCACCGCGTGCCACGGTGGAAGACGGGATGCGTGCAGCATGCATGCTGGCGTTAAGTCAGTGGCAATATCACGAAGAACTGTGGCTGGGAGGCGAGAAAGCGGCACGGGTGGCCATCCATGAAGCGCTGGAAACACTGCGGCAGGCCTTCTCGTTGTTTGGCGCACTGGTGCCGCGCAAAGCCAGTAATACGCTGCGTCAGAAGCTGACCGCGCTGGAAGAAACACTCACCGAGGAAGATATTGACCCTCAAACATTGTGTTACAGCCCGGTCTGGTTTGATACCCAGTTAGCACTTACTCACTGGTTAGCATCTTCATCCTGGCGTCAGTTTATTGATGCCAGAGCCGATGCCAAGCTGCAGGGATCCTTCAAACGTTTTGCGGATATTATGTTGGGGCGTATCGCGGCTGATTTGAAAGAAACATTCAGCCAGGTACATCAGATCAATGAGTATCAGGATAAATCGACCCGGCTGGCGCGCCAGTTGCTGGCTGTCCACCTGTTAGCCGGCGCTTACGACGATGAAGTGGTGTCTGGATGGCTGGATGGCTGGCGGCGGTTATTACGGGCAATTGGTGAACAACAACATGACTGGGTTGATGTCTGTTGCCGTCAGGCCCTGAAACAGCCAGCATTTTGGCTCAACGGCAGTGTTTGACTGGATATCTGGAATGCAGACGGCATCGCGGCAACGCCACTGATCTTCTGTTCGTAATCTCTGGCAGGGAGTGTATATGTTGCCTTTGTTAACTCAACCGCTGCCGCCATTACTGCGCGCTCAGGCGATGAAAGCGGCTGAACGTTTTATGCCGTCGCCCCATCAACTTACTTCTGAGCAGCAGTCGGTGCTGGCATTCAGTGACTTCATCACTGAAAACCTCTCCCGGCACGATGAGTGGTGGCAATTGATTCAACAGCCGCCGCCGCAATCGGAGGAGTGGCGCCATTATGCAACATGGTTGCAGGCACAACTGGCCGGAGTGCGCGAGGAAGCGGTATTGATGCGCCAGTTACGCTTGTTTCGTCGCCATATGTTAACCCGCATTGGCTGGATGCAGACATTGGCGCAGAGTACTACGGAGCAGTCGTTACAGCAGTTAAGCGTACTGGCAGAAACGCTGATTGTCGCCGCGCGAGATTGGCTGTGGCAGGCATGTTGCGATGATTTCGGTACGCCATGCAATGCTCAGGGCGAGCCGCAGCCGTTACTTATCCTCGGTATGGGAAAACTGGGTGGCGGTGAACTGAACTTTTCCTCTGACATTGATTTGATTTTTACCTGGCCGGAAAATGGTGTGACTCAGGGGGGGCGACGTGAACTGGATAACGCGCAGTTCTTCACGCGTTTAGGTCAACGGCTGATTAAAGTGCTGGATCAGCCCACGGTCGATGGATTCGTGTACCGTGTTGATATGCGTTTGCGCCCGTTTGGCGATAGTGGCCCGTTAGTGCTGAGCTTTGCGGCGCTGGAAGATTACTATCAGGAGCAGGGGCGCGATTGGGAACGTTATGCGATGGTCAAAGCGCGGCTGATGGGAGATGCGGATGACCGCTGGAGTCAGGAGCTGCGGAACATGCTACGGCCTTTTGTTTTCCGCCGCTATATCGATTTCAGCGTGATCCAGTCATTGCGTAACATGAAAAGCATGATTGCCCGCGAAGTCCGCCGCCGCAACCTGACCGACAACATTAAACTGGGCGCGGGGGGGATACGTGAGACGGAGTTTATCGTCCAGGTATTCCAACTGATTCGTGGCGGACGCGAGCGGTCGCTACAATTACGCGCACTGTTGCCTGGTTTACACTCCATTGGCGCGCTTAATTTGCTGCCGGAGGGGCAGGTAACGCAACTGCATGATGCCTATCTGTTCCTGCGTCGGCTGGAAAATCTGTTGCAAAGCATCAATGATGAACAGACGCAAACATTGCCAACCGATGAACTGAACCGCGCACGTCTTGCCTGGGCGATGGGATTCACCGACTGGTCTGCGCTGCATCTGGTACTCGAGCAGCATATGGCGCATGTTCGCGCCATTTTTGATGAGCTGATCGGCGATGACACGCCGGAAAGCAGTGATCATCATGAGACCGCGGAATATGGCGCACTCTGGCAGGATAAACTGGAAGAGCACGAACTGACGGCGCTGGTGCCTCATTTGGATGACGCGGCGCGGCAACATTTGGTGCGGGTCATCACTGATTTTCACCACGATGTGGATAAACGTACCATTGGCCCGCGCGGACGGCAGGCGCTGGAACAGTTAATGCCACGTTTACTGTGTGAGGTTTGCCCGCGTACGGATGCCGCCATCACGCTGAGTCGTCTGACGCCGCTGCTGCTGGGGGTGGTGACGCGAACGACCTACCTGGAGCTATTAACTGAGTTTCCTGGCGCGCTAAAGCACCTGATTCGCTTGTGCGCCGCCTCACCGATGGTGGCCAGTCAACTGGCGCGTTATCCATTATTGCTGGATGAATTGCTCGATCCTGCAACATTATATCAGCCCACTGCCACCGGGGCCTACCGTGATGAATTACGTCAGTATTTGTTGCGTATTCCGGATAATGACGAAGAACAGCAACTGGAAGCGTTACGTCAGTTTAAGCAGGCACAACAACTGCGTATTGCGGCGGCGGATATTGCAGAAACCTTGCCGGTGATGAAAGTGAGCGATCACTTAACCTGGCTGGCGGAAGCGATCATTGAGTCCGTCATTCAGCAGGCCTGGCATATGATGGTACAGCGCTACGGGCGTCCTTCCCATCTTAAGCATGAGAGCGATCACGGGTTTGCGGTAGTCGGATATGGCAAACTGGGCGGTTGGGAATTGGGTTACAGTTCAGATCTGGATCTGGTTTTTTTGCACGATTGCCCGGCTGATGCGGTAACTGACGGTGAACGCAGTATTGATGGCCATCAGTTTTATTTACGCCTTGCCCAGCGTGTGATGCATTTGTTCAGTACGCGCACTTCATCGGGCATTCTCTATGAGGTTGACGCGCGTCTGCGCCCTTCCGGTGCGGCGGGCATGCTGGTCAGCACCATTGATGCTTTTGATGATTATCAACGTAATGAAGCCTGGACCTGGGAACACCAGGCATTGGTGCGTGCGCGTATTGTCTATGGCGAAACGGCGCTGAGCCAGCGTTTTGATGCGATCCGTCGTCAAATTCTTTGTCTGCCGCGAGATACGGCTACGCTGCAAGACGCCGTACGTGAAATGCGCGAGAAAATGCGCACCCATCTGAGCAATAAACATAAAGGACACTGGGATATTAAGGCGGATACTGGCGGGATAACCGACATTGAATTCATCACGCAATATCTGGTGTTACGCTACGCAGCACAGGAACCTGAATTGACGCGCTGGTCCGATAATGTTCGCATTCTGGCGCTGATGGCCAGATATGACAAAATGCCTGCAGCGGAAGCCAGCGCGCTGACCGAAGCCTATGTCACGCTACGTGATGAGTTGCACCATCTGGCATTACAGGCATTACCCGGTTATGTCGGGGAACGGGCGTTCTTAGCAGAACGTGCGTGTGTTAATGACAGTTGGCAACGCTGGCTAGCGGGTTAAGCAAGCGTTCATTGTGGGACAGGCAGAGTTTTTATCACTTATGCTATTATCCCGCGCACTATTTTACTGCCGTATGGAGTGTCAGGAATGAAAGTAACACTGCCTGAATTTAACCGTGCAGGGGTGCTGGTTGTTGGTGACGTAATGCTGGATCGTTACTGGTACGGCCCGACCAACCGTATTTCGCCGGAAGCCCCGGTGCCGGTGGTTAAAGTCGACAACGTGGAAGAGCGTCCGGGTGGCGCGGCTAACGTGGCGATGAACATTGCCGCTCTGGGCGCGGCATCGCGGCTGGTGGGGTTAACCGGAGAAGATGAAGCCGCACGCGCATTACAAAACACGTTGCGTGGCGTCAATGTACAGTGTGATTTTGTCGCAGTGCCGACACATCCGACGATTACAAAACTGCGGATTCTTTCCCGCAACCAACAATTAATTCGCCTCGATTTTGAAGAGGGTTTCGCTGATGTCGATCCCGCGCCAATTCACGCCCGCATTTCCGCCGCCTTGCCGGGTATTGGCGCCCTGGTGCTTTCCGATTACGCCAAAGGGGCGCTGGCCAGTGTCCAAACCATGATCGCCCTGGCGCGCGCCGCGCAGGTGCCAGTGTTGATTGATCCCAAAGGGGCCGATTTTGAACGTTATCGTGGTGCAACGTTGCTGACACCGAACCTCTCTGAATTTGAAGCCGTGGTGGGGAAATGCGAAAACGAGTCGCAGATCGTTGAACGCGGCATGCAGCTTGTGGCTGACTTTGATCTTTCTGCATTGTTAGTCACCCGCTCAGAAAACGGTATGACGCTGTTGCAGCCGGGGAAAACGCCGCTTCATTTGCCGACTCAGGCGCAAGAAGTGTATGACGTGACCGGCGCGGGTGATACGGTTATTGGTGTTTTGGCGGCGGCATTAGCCGCCGGCAGCTCGCTGGAAGAAGCATGTTTTCTGGCTAATGCCGCGGCAGGGGTGGTCGTGGGTAAACTCGGCACCTCAACGGTAACGCCGGTTGAACTGGAAAATGCGATTCATGCGCGCCCAGAGCAGGGTTTTGGCGTGATGGATGAAGCGCAACTGAAAAAAGCGGTTGCTCTCGCACGTCAGCGCGGCGAAAAAGTGGTCATGACCAATGGTTGTTTTGATATTTTGCATGCAGGCCATGTTTCTTATCTCGCGAATGCCCGCAAGCTGGGTGACCGTTTGATTGTGGCGGTAAACAGCGATGCCTCCACCGCTCGCCTTAAAGGCCCCAGCCGCCCGATCAATTCGTTGATCAATCGGATGATTGTCCTTGGCGCGCTGGAATCAGTGGACTGGGTCATCCCCTTTGAAGAAGATACGCCACAACGACTGATTGCTGAAATTCTGCCTGATCTGCTGGTAAAAGGGGGGGACTATCAACCGGAGGCGATCGCCGGCAGCAAGGAAGTCTGGGCGAATGGCGGCGATGTCCGGGTGTTGAACTTTGAAGACGGTATTTCAACCAGTAATATCATCAACACGATTCTGGCGACAAAACAATAAGCCGCCCCCGGTAGTTGGGGCGCCTGAAGGGGCAACAGAGAGGAACGCGTTAATACTTTCCTCTCTGTCATTCAATGAGGTAGTTGCCGCTAAATTTATTGCGCGTCTTCCGTTTTAATCACACTCTGCGTGCTGGTGTTTTCACCAGCACGGCTTTCCAGAGTGGCGAGACGCTGTTCCAGTGCTGCCAGTTTTTCCCGCGTGCGCAGCAATACCTGAGTCTGTACATCAAACTCTTCGCGATTGACTAAATCCATTCGCGTGAGCTGTGCCTGTAATACCTGGCGGATCTTCTTCTCAACATCATCACTAAACTCACGGATCCCTTTTGGCATGGCCTCATGAACCTGGCGGGCAAGTTTTTCAATTTTTTTGGGGTCAATCATCATGGTATCCTGGTCGCAGTCAATATTGTCTAAGTGTAATGCCAGAAACTAAAAGGATAAACCAGAAAACGTCAGCTGCGCTAAATGCATAACAATTTGCTGTTTTTGTACGTTGCTCTGCGAATTTTTTGGCGTTATAGTGAATCCGCTTATTCTCAGGGCGGGGCGAAATTCCCCACCGGCGGTAAATCAGCGAACGCTGAAAGCCCGCGAGCGCTTCAGGTTATTTTTAGCCTGAAGGTCAGCAGATCCGGTGAAATTCCGGGGCCGACGGTTAGAGTCCGGATGGGAGAGAGTAACGATTCTTGTCGGGCTTTGGCCCGCATCATCTTTCGTTATTTTGTCACCGCATGACACTCCTCAAGCTTGCCCTGGTTCTGGTAACTCATATATTTTATAAGGTTTATTTACCATGAATCAGACACTACTTTCTGAATTTGGCACGCCGGAACAGCGTGTAGAACGTGCAATCGCCTCACTGCGCAATGGCCGCGGCGTGATGGTGTTAGATGATGAAAAACGTGAAAATGAAGGTGATATGATCTTCGCGGCGGAAACCATGACGGTAGAACAAATGGCATTGAGCATTCGCCATGGCAGCGGCATTGTGTGCTTGTGTATCACGGAAGAACGACGTCAGCAGCTTGAATTGCCGATGATGGTGGAAAACAACACCAGCGCGTATGGCACCGGTTTTACTGTCACTATCGAAGCGGCACAGGGCGTTTCAACCGGCGTTTCAGCCAAAGATCGTCTTACTACGATTCGTACCGCCATTGCTGATGGGGCAAAACCGGGCGACCTGAACCGACCGGGGCATGTTTTCCCGTTGCGTGCGTCCGAAAACGGTGTTTTGGCGCGTGGTGGTCATACCGAAGCGACCATCGACCTGATGACCCTGGCCGGTTTTAAACCTGTGGGTGTTCTGTGTGAGTTGACCAATGAAGATGGGTCTATGGCGCATGCGCCTGAAGTGATCACCTTCGCCAGACAGCATGGCATGGCGGTGGTCACTATTGAAGATCTTATTGCGTATCGTCGCCAGCACGAAACGCGTCAGGCCAGCTAATTCTTTCATTATTGTTATTAAAACAGGTGGGGTTCCCCGCCTGTTTAATTCGCCAGGCCACCCGATAAGCCGCTTTCTGCCATGCCGGTTGAGAGCATTAACGATGGCCGTGCATGATGTTCCTCAGTGCCTGTCATTCCCTTCAAATTTATTGATGATCTTCATCATGTTTCTCCGAGTTTCTGGGGAAAGTAAACGGCGTAAGGTAATCCTCAGTTAACGCGACAACTTTTTTGGGGGTTCACCATGAGTCAAACACGTATGCCAGCACTCTTTCTCGGCCATGGCAGCCCAATGAATGTGCTGGAAGAGAACCGCTATACAGAGGCGTGGCGCAAACTGGGGAGCGCATTGCCAAAACCAGAAGCGATCCTCGTTGTTTCTGCTCACTGGTATACGCGTGGGACCGCCGTGACGGCGATGGATCATCCGCGCACGATCCATGATTTTGGCAACTTTCCGCAGGCGTTGTTTGATACGCACTACCCTGCTCCTGGCGCGCCGAATCTGGCCAGGAAAATTGCGCGTTTATTATCACCGGTTGCGGTGAATCTCGATCAGGAATGGGGATTTGACCACGGTTGCTGGGGATTGTTGGTTAAGATGTATCCGCAAGCGGATATTCCGCTAGTACAACTCAGTGTCGATAGTACCAGGCCGCCAGCTTATCACTTTGAGCTTGGACGTAAACTGGCTACCTTGCGTGATCAGGGTATCATGATTATTGCCAGCGGTAATGTTGTTCATAATCTACGCATGGCGCGGTGGCAAGGTGAGGCGGAAGCTTATCCGTGGGCGACCGCGTTTAACCAGCACGTGCGTGATCAGTTGGCCTGGCAAGGCCCCGCAGAGGAGCATCCGCTGGTGAACTTTATGCAGCATGACAGCGCCGCCTTGTCGAACCCCACACCGGAGCACTTTCTGCCGTTGCTGTATGTATTAGGCGCCCGAGCGGAAAACGAGTCGGTTTCCATTCCTGTTGATGGGATTGTCATGGGATCGCTCAGCATGCTTTCGGTACAGGTCGGATAGTATGATTATCGAAGCGGACATGGGCTGGTCGCGGTACATCGTCTGGATTTGCGATGGGGATGTTGAAACTGCCCATCCCCGCGCGGTTACTCGATGAACATATGGGGGTAAAAACGCGAAAGATCCTGGGTAATCAGTTCGCGATCCTCACGCAATCCAATACCTGCTGGTTGATCATCAATTAACCAACTGCCAATCAATGTGTAGCTATCGCCAAACTTAGGCAGGGGGTGGAATTGTTGCACGATCATTCCCTCCTCGCCGTAGGGTCCATCAACATGTGCGATTTCCTGCCCATTTTCCATAATGCGAATATTCGCACCTTCACGGGAAAATAAAGGCTTCACCACATATTTACCCATTGCCGGGACATTATCTTCAGCGAAGTAGGCGGGCAACAAATTAGGGTGGTTGGGAAACATTTGCCATAACAGTGGCAAGAGCGCTTTATTTGAAATGATGCTTTTCCATGCGGGTTCCAGCCAGCGTACGCCAGCATCTTCCAGCTTGGTGGAGAATATTTCCCGCAGCATGAATTCCCACGGATAGAGTTTGAACAGGTTGCTGATCACCTGGTCATGTATATCGGTGAACTGACCTTTTTCTCCGAGGCCAATATCATCAATATAAAGAAACTCAGTGGGTAAGCCTGCTTCGGTGGCGCAATCTTGCAAATATTGCACGGTACCGCGATCTTCATCGGTATCGCGGCAACAGGCAAAATGCAGCCAGTTAAAACCGTGTTGTTGTTGTAACACAGCAAAACGCGCAATCAGTTTCTCTTGCAGACTGTTGAACTGATCACTGCCAGCAGGAAGATGACCGGCATTCAGTTGATCTTCCAGCCAGAGCCACTGAAAAAAGGCGGTTTCATATAACGATGTCGGCGTATCGGCATTATTTTCCAGCAGTTTCGCATCACCTTTACCATCCCAGGCCAGATCCAGCCGAGAGTACAGCGAAGGTTGGGCCGTTTTCCAGGAATTACGCACGAAATCCCAGGTATGCTTGGGGATGCGGAATTTGCTCAGCAGCGCCTCACTGTTAACCACCTTTTCCACCACCTGCAAACACATCTGATGCACGTCATGGGTGGTGTCTTCCAGGTAGTCGATTTGTGCCAGCGTGAATTGATAATAAGCGTCTTCACACCAGTACGGTTCACCGTGCATAGTGTGAAAACGGAAGCCATATTCAGTCGCGCGTTCGCGCCAGTCTGGACGTTCGGTAATTGCAATGCGCTTCATCAGGGCTTGTTAGCCTCCCATTGAGCGGCTGGCGCCAGAACCCGAGCGGCCAGTACTTGAGGCGCTGCTACGCTGTAGCGAGGTTTGCTTCATGACGGACTCACCGAAACCACCGCGTGTTACGGTACTGGAGATCGCCGGTTTGGGCGCCAGTGCGGTCTTGGGTACCGTCATGGAGCGGCCCGGGGTCGCGTTGCCAAAACTGCGTCCGCTGGCATCAACAAATTTGCCGTTTGCCGGACTGGCTGGGTTTTTCGAGGTGAACAACGGCTGTGAGGCAAAACCCGCGCCGCCACCCATCATTCTGCCCATCATATAGCCCGCCATCAGCGGCATCCAGAAGCTGCCACTTTGTTGGGGTTCTGCACTTGCACTGCCAATACCCGCTTGTGCTGGTGCCTGCTGACACTGATTCTCACCAAATTCCGCGACGCAATCTTCTCGCGTGCTGTATTTGGGCGCGGTTTTCTCAGCTTCTTTCAGCGCGCTAGTATAGGCTGTGGTGCATTGTTCGCTCTTACCCGGGTTGGCGCTGGAACAATCGTCGGCATTTTGATATAGCGAAACAGTTTCGTCTGATTGCTCACAACCCGCGAGCATAAAAACAGCCGTAACGGCCAGCGCAACGGGCGTTAGATGATGTGCGCGCCAGCTTTTGCGAAAGGCGGCATGATGAATATGTTTAGTCCGTTTCATTGCGTTCTGTCCTGTGCCCAAAGGTAGTTGCATAGAATAGGGGATACGTGACGAAAACTAAAGTAGTGCAGGCCAGGGAAACGGGGATCTTTACGTAGCTATACGTTTGGTGGTGACATGGGCGGCATCCTGCCGCCCCTTACGTTTTTTTCGGCTCAATATGCTTAATGACGAAACGGGTTGCCGCTGGCACGTGTTGCGGCGGCAGGAGTATCCTGTGCTGCAACCGGCGCATTGACCACCGCGCCGTTGTCAGCGTTGGCTGTTTGTCGTGGATTTTCCGGCGCTACGGATTCTGGCGAGGTTGAGATCTCGGTGCTCAAACGTCCGTTAAGGGCCATTAAATCCTGCTCATTTAACGTACCGAGCGCTGATTTAATATTCAATTCATTGATCATGTAGTTATAACGGGCATCAGAAAGTTGCTGTTTGGCATTATATAAGGTGGTGGTGGCATCCAGCACATCAACGATGGTACGCGTGCCTACCTGGTAACCGGCTTCTGAGGCGTCCAGTGAACTCTGCGCAGAGATCACCGCTTGTTTGTAAGCATCAATGCTGCTGATCGAAGCATTAACATTATTAAAGGATGAGCGCACGGTTTGCACAGTACTACGGTGGGCGCTTTCCAGTTGTTCGCTGGCGGAGACAAACGCGTACTGCGCCTGTTTCACTTGAGACGTCACCGCCCCGCCACTGTACAGCGGCAGCGAGAAACTCAATCCAACCTGGTTACTACCGGCAATGCTGTCTGACGTGGTCGTGCTTTGGTTAGCGCGACGACCACCGTACTTGCTATTAGATAAGCCGGTAGAGGCTGTCAGATCCAGTGTCGGCATATGACCGGTTTCTGCAGAACGAATTTGCTCGCGCGCCAAATCCTGTGACAGACGTGCAGACAACAGACTGAGGTTACGGCTTTCCGCCTCTTTTAATAGTCCCGCCACCGGCTGGGGTTTTTCTGTCTGGAAACGCGTAATATTTAGCGATGCCAGCGTCGGATAATAGTTGCCGGTTACCTGACGCAACACTTCTACCGCGTTGTCGAGGTCATTACGTGCAGAGACTTCGTTCGCCAACACGCTATCATATTGCGCTCGGGCGTTTTGTACGTCAGTAATGGCAACCAGGCCGACATTGAAGCGCTGTGTTGTCTGGTCTAACTGACGGTAAATTGACTGTTTTTGCGCTTCGGTGTAAGACAACGAATCAATGGCGCGCAACACATTAAAATAGGCGGTTGCAGTACTCAGCATCAGATCTTGTTGTGCTGTCTGGTAAGTGACATCCTGGATACCCGCTGCTTTTTCCTGCAGGGTCAGCGCACGCCATTTTGACATATCAAAAAGAGTCTGCGTTAATTGCAGAGAACCACTGCTGGTGGTGCTATGCAGTCCGCTATTGTCACGATAGCCGCTGTTATAGGTATAATCAGCCCCTAAACCTAACTGAGGCAATAACGGGCTGCGGGCTTCATTAATCTTTTCAAACGCCGCGTCGCGGTCAGCCGCAGAACTACGCAGATCAGGATTCGTCAATTTTGCCTGCTGATAGATTTGCAGCAGGTTCTCCGCCTGACTTGCTACGCTGAAGCCGCCCAGGCTCAGGCCGATAAGTAGTGGGAGCAGTTTCTTCATTTGCATTCCTTGTAGTGCAGCAATGTTGCTATGGTAGCGCTGACGTAAGCCAAAAATAATCGCCGATTCTAGCAGAGTCTGCCGTGAGGGGAAGTTGGCTGAACGTGCCATCTCCTTTTAATTTACGTAAATAATTCAGAAAGAACCACACTTGTGGGGAATTCATCGTTGAATTCCTCAACATTACCCCCAAACTGCAAAGGAGTCATGTCAATGGCGACTGGTAAAGAATACCCAGTGACTTTCACCAAAAACGATGTGGAAATTATTGCACGTGAACCACTTTATACCGGTTTTTTTTCTCTGGTACGTTATCGTTTTCGCCACCGGTTATTTAACGGAGAAATGAGCAACGAAGTGGTGCGTGAAGTTTTTGAGCGTGGCCATGCGGCGGTGCTGTTACCCTATGATCCTGTTCGTGATGAGGTGGTACTGGTTGAACAAATCCGCATCCCGGCGTTTGATACCAGCTCAAGCCCCTGGCTGTTGGAAATGGTCGCCGGTATTATTGAGCCTGGTGAAAGTGTGGAGCAGGTCGTGCGCCGTGAAGCGATAGAAGAGTCCGGGCTTACAGTGGGACGTATTAAACCCATCATTAACTATTTGGCCAGTCCTGGCGGGACCAGCGAACGGCTGTCGGTGCTGGTGGGCGAAGTGGATGCCAGCCTTGCCGGTGGACGCCATGGTCTGGAAGCGGAGGATGAGGATATTCTTGTTCATGTGGTCAGTCGTCAAAATGCTTATCAATGGATGGAAGAAGGAAAAATAGATAACGCCGCGTCGGTCATCGCATTGCAATGGCTTGCTCTGCACCATGAGGCATTACGAAAAGAGTGGAATCCGAGATGATGAAACGCTACACCCCTGACTTTCCCGAAATGATGCGTGTGTGCGAAACCAATTTTGCCCAGTTGCGTCGTTTGTTGCCACGTAGCGAAGAAGCAGGGGCATCGGTGACCTATCAGGTAAACGGCGTCAGTTATTGCATTACGGTTGAGGAATCGACGCGTTACACGACACGGGTTGATATCAGGCAAACGGCGCCGGCGGTAAGTTACTGGAGCCTGCCATCAATGTCGGTTCGACTTTACCATGATGCCCGGGTTGCTGAAGTGTGTTCAACGCAGCAGATCTATCGTTTCAAAGCGCGCTATGATTATCCTAATAAAAAATTGCATCAGCGCGATGAAAAGCATCAAATTAACCAGTTCCTTGCTGACTGGTTGCGCTACTGTTTAGTGCATGGTGCCATGGCCTTTTCGGTCTGTTAATGGTACCCAAAGTGACCCCGAGATGGTGTGGAGACTAAGGAAATTCTTTGGATAGCCTGTTAAAACTGCCTGTGATGAGTGGGGCCAGCGTCAGGATTTTACAAATCACGGACACCCACCTGTTTGCCGGGAAAGATGAAACATTGCTGGGGGTAAATACCTGGTCCAGTTATGATGCTGTCCTGACGGCCATTGAGGCTGCGGGGCAACACTATGATTTGGTTATTGCCTCGGGTGATTTAGCACAGGATCATACGGTCAAGGCGTATCAGCATTTTGCTGAAGGTATTGCGCGCCTGCCGGTTCCCTGTGTCTGGATCCCTGGCAATCACGATTTTCAACCGGCAATGTTTGAGACGCTGGCGAATACCGGGATCGCCGATGAAAAATACGTTCTTCTCGGTGAACACTGGCAAGTAGTCCTGCTTGATAGCCAGGTGTTTGGCGTGCCATACGGCATGCTGAGCGAATATCAACTGGAGTGGCTGGAAAAGACGCTGGCGCAGGCCCCGGAACGCCACACGCTGGTGATTCTCCATCACCATCCGTTGGCATCGGGATGTGGCTGGCTTGATCAACATAGCCTGCGTAATCCACACGCGCTGGATGCCGTATTGCAACAGTATCCGCGCGCAAAAACGCTGGTGTGTGGCCATATTCATCAGGATCTCGATCTGAACTGGAATGGACGGCGGTTGCTGACGACGCCATCAACCTGTGTCCAGTTCAAATCGCACTGCACCAGTTTCACCATTGATTCGTTGCCGCCGGGCTGGCGTGAGTTTGTGCTGGACGATGCAGGACGGGTAGAAACGACCGTCCATCGTCTGCAAACTCAGGCATTCAACCCGGATCTGGATGCCGAAGGTTATTGAACGATGGCGACTCTGCTCTATCTTCATGGTTTTAATAGCTCGCCGCAATCGGCGAAAGCGACGCAGTTCCAGCACTGGCTGGCGCATCATCGTCCGGATGTCACGATGCTGGTGCCGCAACTTCCTGTCTTCCCGGCTGATGCCGCGGTTATGTTGGAAAACCTGGTGATGGCGCACTCAGGAGAACCGCTCGGCCTGGTGGGATCATCTCTGGGCGGTTATTACGCGACATGGTTGTCGCAATGTTTTACCTTGCCAGCGGTGGTGATTAACCCGGCGGTACGCCCGTTTGAGCTACTGACCCGCTACCTTGGCGATAACGAGAACCCATACACCGGCCAGAAATATGTGTTAGAGTCTCGCCACATTTACGATCTGAAAGTCATGCAAATTGACCCGCTTGAGTCGCCCGATTTACTCTGGCTGCTGCAACAAACGGGCGATGAAGTGCTCGATTACCGCCAGGCGCTGGACTATTACAATGCGTGTCGCCAGACGGTAGAAGAGGGGGGAAACCATGCCTTTATCGGATTCGAACGCTTTTTCCCGCAGATTCTCGACTTTATCAGTCTCAACCATGTCTGAAGTCCGCCGGGAACAGCTTAACGTTTTTTTAAGACACCAATCAGATTCATACGATGACTCAATCCAGCTATAACGCCGATTCCATTGAGGTACTCAGCGGCCTCGAACCCGTTCGTCGTCGTCCGGGAATGTATACAGATACCTCACGCCCGAATCATTTAGGGCAGGAAGTGATCGATAACAGTATTGATGAAGCCCTGGCGGGCTATGCCAAACGCGTGGAAGTGATTCTGCATGCTGATCAGTCACTGGAAGTCATTGACGATGGACGTGGTATGCCGGTTGATATTCACCCGGAAGAGGGCGTGCCAGCGGTTGAGCTAATTATGTGTCGCCTGCATGCGGGCGGTAAATTTTCCAATAAAAACTATCAGTTCTCCGGTGGCCTGCATGGTGTGGGCATTTCGGTGGTCAACGCCTTATCAAAACGGGTGGAAGTATCGGTACGCCGTAATGGCGAAGTGTACGATATCGCCTTTGAGAACGGTGAAAAAGTGCAGGATCTGACCGTCACTGGCACGGTGGGTAAACGCAATACCGGTACGCGCGTTCATTTCTGGCCTGATGGTTCATTTTTTGACAGTCCGCGCTTCTCCGTTTCACGGTTGACACATTTGCTGAAAGCGAAAGCAGTGTTGTGTCCTGGTGTGGAAATTTTGTTTAAAGATCAGCTAAATAACACCGAACAACGCTGGTATTATGAAGATGGTTTAACCGACTATCTTTGTGAAGCCGTTGATGGGTTGATCACCCTGCCGGAAAAACCCTTTGTCGGTTCGTTTTCCGGTGATGTGGACGCGGTGGACTGGGCCTTGCTGTGGTTGCCGGAAGGCGGCGAGTTGTTGACTGAAAGCTATGTCAACCTGATTCCGACAGTACAGGGCGGGACCCATGTCAACGGGTTGCGTCAGGGACTGCTTGATGCCATGCGCGAGTTTTGCGAGTTCCGCAACATTCTGCCGCGCGGGGTCAAACTGGCGGCAGACGATATCTGGGATCGCTGTGCATATGTGCTCTCGGTAAAAATGCAGGACCCGCAATTTGCCGGGCAAACCAAAGAGCGTCTTTCTTCACGTCAGAGCGCCGCTTTTGTCTCAGGGGTCGTGAAAGATGCCTTCAGTCTGTGGCTAAATCAGAATGTGCAAGCGGCGGAACAACTGGCGGAGCTGGCTATTTCCAGTGCTCAGCGGCGTATGCGCGCGGCGAAGAAAGTGGTGCGGAAGAAACTCACCAGCGGCCCCGCATTGCCGGGTAAACTGGCTGACTGCACCGCTCAGGATCTCAACCGGACAGAGCTGTTTCTGGTGGAAGGCGATTCGGCGGGCGGCTCAGCGAAACAAGCACGTGATCGTGAATATCAGGCGATCATGCCGCTAAAAGGGAAGATCCTGAACACCTGGGAAGTCTCTTCCGATGAAGTGCTGGCCTCGCAGGAAGTCCATGACATTTCTGTCGCCATTGGTATTGATCCTGATAGTGACGATCTCACGCAATTGCGTTATGGAAAAATATGCATTCTTGCCGATGCTGATTCGGATGGTCTGCATATTGCCACCTTGTTATGCGCGCTGTTTGTACGCCATTTCCGGCCGCTGGTGAAACAAGGGCATGTTTATGTGGCGATGCCTCCACTCTACCGCATCGACCTCGGTAAAGAGGTGTGGTATGCGCTGGATGAAGAAGAGAAAGCAGGCATTCTTGAGCAATTAAAACGGAAGAAAGGTAAACCGAATGTGCAGCGCTTTAAAGGTCTGGGCGAGATGAATCCGTTACAATTGCGTGAAACCACGCTGGATCCTAATACCCGTCGTCTGGTTCAGCTTACGGTTGATGACACGGATATCGATCAAACCTTAGCAATGATGGATATGTTGCTGGCCAAAAAACGTTCGGAAGATCGCCGTAACTGGTTGCAGGAGAAAGGCGACACCGTTGAGATTGAGGTGTGAGGTGAATATCGCTGATGGCAGGGGAAACATCAGTGAAAATCACGCTTGAGGAACTGCGTGCCTGGGTGGCGGTGGTTGATACCGGTGCGATCACTGCGGCAGCCGGGCAACTCGGTCAAACCAGTTCGGGCATCAGCCGTGCGCTGAGTCGGCTGGAAAAAAAACTGCAAACCACGTTGTTGCACCGCACCACGCGCCGACTGGCGTTGACGGAAGAAGGGCAGGTTTTTCTGGAACATGCCCGCCAGATTTTGGCTTCGGTGGAAAACGCGGAAGAGCAAATTGCTCAGCGGCGTGAAATGCCTGCCGGTCGTTTACGAATTAATGCGGCCACGCCATTTATGTTGCATGTCATTGTGCCGTTGGTGGGGGAATTTTCTGCCCGTTATCCGTTGATTCAGTTGGAACTGAACACCGATGATGTGGTGATTGACCTGCTGGAACAACAAACTGATGTGGCTATTCGCGTGGGTGAACTGCGCGATTCCACCATCCATGCGCGTATGCTCGGCAGTAGTCAGGTCCGTTTGCTGGCCAGTCCGGCTTATCTGGAAAAACACGGCAACCCGCAACGTGTGGCGGATTTGGCGCATCACCGTCTGATTGGCTTTACCCAACTGGAAAAACACAATATCTGGCCTGTCTGGCAAAGTAACGGGGAGTTTTTGCAGATCAAACCCGATCTGGCGGCCTCCGGCGGCGAAACGATCCGGCAACTGGCCGTTGCCGGCCAGGGCATCGCCCGCATCTCAGATTTTGCCAGCCGTGAAGATCGCGCAAGCGGAAAGCTGGTGGCGGTGCTGGCCAGCGAGATCCACGACCTGCGTCATCCAATCCATGCGGTTTATTATCGTAACACCACTTTATCGCTCCGCATTGTGAGGTTTCTTGATTTTCTGCACGATAAAATCAGGGAACACCAGTTGCTGTAACACCGGAGTCTAACGAGTCAGGGGGGCTGCCAGCCTGGGTGGCTTCGGGGTGACGGCCTTATCGCTACTGCTCAGGAAAATATTTTGCTGAGATGTTGTTGATAACGTGCGATATCACTTGGGATATCCGGTTGTTTAATCACATCATTACAAATAAAGGTCGGTAACGCGCTCATCCCCAGAAACTGGTTGGCCTTATGAAAATGCAGATAGACGCCATCAACGCCAACCCCTTCAAAAAACTGAGCGGGATCTGTAAAGGCTTCCAGCGGGGCATTCCAGGTCAGGGACAACATATACTTTTTGTCGTGAATCAGGCCGCCTGATCCATATTTTTTACTGGCATCTGATCGGCTGCGCCCGTCAGAGGCATACAGTGAACCCTGGCCCGCGGTGAACACTTCATCAATGTATTTTTTCAGGATCCACGGTTCGCCCATCCACCAACCCGGCATTTGATAGATGACCGCATCAGAAGCGAGGTATTTTTCTATTTCCTCGGCAACCTGATAGCCATTATCGACCTGTGTGAGGGCCACCTGATGGCCATGATCATGCAGGAACGTCGCAGCGGCTTGTGCCAGCGTATGATTTAGTTCGCCGTTAGCATGGGAGAATTTTTTACCGGCATCGATAAGAAAAATATTGCTCATGTATTTTATTCCGTTTTCTCAAAGGTGATCAGTATACTCGCGCTAACTGCGGGCAAAAATGGGATGTTGGTCACAACACTTTTGCATCTTCAGCAACAATGCCCGTTCATTACGCTGTACCATCCTGATGTCAGAGCGGTATCGTCTTACGATTCCCGTCAAACACCCGTACGCATGGTGCGTTAAGTGTATCAATCATCCGGCGCGTCATCTTTTACACGGCCGGGGCATACGGTTATCTGTGACAGTCGATAACCATATAAGGTACTATCCTCGCCAAACTGACGGTAGTATATCCCCGTCATTGTTCAAATTTCCGCTGTGTTGCCGCGATGCGTTCATCCGCATCCATTGACTGCGTCAGTGGACGAAATTCGTCTGCCTGCGGATGGTCTGTGATGCGGAATCGATGAGGTATAGTGTATCGCTGTGAAGCGTTAGTGCGCCGCGATGTGAGGAATAGAAATTAATGAGTGATTTAACGCAGGAAGGGGCAGAACGGCTTGCCTTGCACAAATTTACCGAGAATGCGTACCTCAACTACTCCATGTACGTCATCATGGACAGGGCGCTTCCCTACATTGGCGATGGCCTGAAACCGGTTCAGCGGCGCATTGTCTATGCCATGTCGGAACTGGGGCTGAATGCCAGCGCCAAATTCAAGAAATCCGCCCGTACCGTGGGTGATGTGCTGGGTAAATATCATCCCCATGGGGACAGCGCCTGTTACGAAGCGATGGTCTTAATGGCGCAACCGTTCTCATACCGTTATCCGCTGGTTGACGGGCAAGGTAACTGGGGCGCGCCCGATGATCCGAAATCATTCGCGGCAATGCGTTATACCGAATCACGTTTATCGAAATATGCTGAAGTGCTGTTGGGGGAGCTGGGCCAGGGCACGGTGGATTATGCGCCGAACTTTGACGGCACATTGCAAGAACCGAAGATGTTGCCGGCTCGCCTGCCCAATATCTTGCTCAATGGCACCACCGGGATTGCTGTCGGGATGGCGACGGATATTCCGCCCCATAATCTGCGAGAAATCACCCAGGCGGTGATCACCCTGATCGACAAACCACAAACGACGCTGGATGAACTGCTGGATATAGTACAGGGGCCTGACTTCCCGACGGAAGCAGAGATCATCACGCCGCGCGATGAGATCCGCAAAATCTATCAGCACGGACGAGGTTCGATCCGCCAGCGGGCGGTATGGAAAAAAGAGAACGGCGATGCGGTGATCACCGCGCTGCCGCATCAGGTTTCCGGCGCCCGCGTGCTGGAGCAGATAGCCAATCAGATGCGCAGCAAAAAGCTGCCGATGGTCGAGGACTTGCGTGATGAATCCGATCATGAAAATCCAACGCGGCTGGTTATTGTTCCGCGTTCAAACCGGGTTGATCTCGATCAGGTACTGAACCATTTGTTCGCCACCACTGATCTGGAAAAAAGCTATCGTATCAACCTGAATATGATCGGGCTTGATCATCGTCCTGCGGTGAAAAATCTGCTGGAAATCCTTGCCGAATGGCTGGTTTTTCGCCGCGACACGGTACGGCGTCGTCTGCAATATCGGCTGGAAAAAGTACTAAAACGGCTGCATATCCTCGAAGGTTTGCTGGTGGCGTTCCTCAATATTGATGAGGTTATCCACATAATCCGTACCGAAGATGAGCCAAAACCGATGCTGATGGCGCGTTTTGATATCAGCGATACGCAGGCGGAAGCCATCCTTGAACTGAAATTGCGTCACCTCGCCAAACTGGAAGAAACCAAAATCCGTGGCGAACAAAATGATCTGGAAAAAGAGCGTGACCATATTCAGGGCATTCTGGCATCAGATCGCAAAATGAATACGCTGTTGAAGAAAGAGTTGCAGGCGGACAGTGATGCTTACGGTGATGAACGTCGTTCACCGCTGCGTGAACGCGAAGAGGCGAAAGCCATCAGTGAGAATGAGCTGGTGCCCTCTGAACCGGTGACGATTGTGTTGTCACAGATGGGCTGGGTACGCAGCGCGAAAGGGCATGATATCGATGCCGCCGGACTCAGTTATAAAGCAGGGGACAGCTATCGCGCGGCCGCGCGCGGTAAGAGTAATCAACCCGTGGCGTTCATTGATTCTACCGGGCGCAGCTATACGCTGGACCCCTCCACCTTACCTTCAGCTCGTGGACAAGGAGAACCGCTGACCGGCAAGCTGACCCCACCGCCAGGCGCTGTGGTGGAGCAAATACTGATGGAAGCCGATGAACAAAAATTATTGCTGGCGTCCGATGCGGGTTACGGCTTCGTTTGTACATTCAGTGACCTTATTTCCCGCAATCGCGCGGGTAAAGTGTTGCTGACACTGCCTGATAATGCGCGGGTTATGACGCCAATGGCTATTCACAGCGACGAAGATATGTTGCTGGCGATTACCATGGCAGGTCGTATGTTGATGTTCCCGGTCGGGGATTTACCGCAATTATCGAAAGGCAAAGGCAATAAAATCATTGCTATTCCGTCGGCCCAGGCTTCCTCAGGCGAGGATCGTCTGGCGTGGTTGTTCATCCTCCCGCCGGGCAGCACTATCACCTTGCATGTCGGGAAACGGAAACTGACGCTACGGGCGGAAGAGTTACAGAAATTCCGGGCTGAGCGTGGACGTCGCGGCACATTGTTACCGCGAGGTTTACAACGTATTGACCGGGTGGATGTGGATGTGCCTGCTCGTCCGACAGACGATGATCGCAAAGAATAACGGCCTCCAGGCAAGGCATCGGGCTGAACTGCGCGACGACAGTGGGTTGCCCCGGCCCGATGCGAGACCCGTGAGTTTTGCCATAAAGTCGGTATACTGAAGCGGACGTTTCTATGAGGTTGCTATGCTTTTAATTTTACGTGCCATTTTCGTGATTATCTATTCGATCCTGGTTTCTGTGTTTGGCTGTATCTATTGTCTGTTCACCCCGCGGAATCCGCGCCATGTGGCGACGTTTGCCCACCTTTTCGGGCGCCTCTCGTCTGTCTTTGGCGTTAAGGTTGAAATGCGCAAACCGGCAGGCATCGAACACATTGAACGGGCGATTTATATTGCCAATCATCAGAACAACTACGACATGATCACGGCAGCGAATATCGTCCAGCCCACCACGGTGACGGTCGGTAAGAAAAGTTTGTTATGGATCCCGTTCTTCGGCCAGCTCTACTGGCTGACGGGGAATTTGTTGATTGACCGGGAAAACCGTACCAAAGCGCACGGCACAATCAGTGAGTTGATTACCCAGTTTAAACAGCGAAATATCTCCTTCTGGATGTTCCCGGAAGGGACACGCAGTCGTGGACGGGGGTTGTTACCGTTTAAAACCGGTGCCTTCCATGCGGCAATCGCGGCGGGCGTGCCGATTATTCCGGTGGTGGTCTCCAATACGCACGACAAAATCAACCTTAACCGGCTGAAAAATGGCCTGGTTATTATTGAAATGCTACCTCCTGTGGAGGTGAAAGAGTTTGAGGGTTTATCTGTACGTAAGCTGGCAACGCACTGCCGTGAACTGATGGCGGATAAATTTGATAAACTGAATGCCGAAGTGGCTGAGCGTGAGGCCAGTGGTAAGATCTAAACCATCATGTTTTGTTGCTCAGACTGGATGTTGATGAGAGATGTCGCGAGTCATCCCTCATGGTGGCGATAAAAGCAGAAATCGATGCTTTCCTGTACAGTATTTCCTGAACAATCATAAAAATGGACGGCGAGAATGTATCGCCTGTTTACGGTTACGGAGTCGTTATGTCTTTCAGTCGACGTCAATTTATTCAGGCATCAGGCATTGCCTTGTGCGCGAGCGCAGTGCCATTTACTGCACAGGCAGACGGTGACGGCGTGGCCTTGCCGATTCCGCCCCTGCTGGAATCGCGGCGTGGTCAGCCACTGTTTCTGACGTTACAGCGCAGCCACTGGTCCTTTAACGGTGGGAGCAATAAAGTGCAGGTCTGGGGCATCAACGGCATGTATCTTGGCCCAACCGTGCGGGTCTGGAGCGGTGATGACGTCAAACTGATTTACAGCAATCGTCTGAATGAACCCGTCGCAATGACCATCAGCGGTTTACAGGTGCCCGGCGCCTTGATGGGCGGGGCGCCGCGCATGATATCATCGGGCGTGGATTGGTCGCCGGTGCTGCCGATCCGTCAGTCCGCCGCGACCTGTTGGTACCATGCCAACACCCCGAATCGCATGGCGCCCCATGTTTATAACGGTCTGGCAGGTATGTGGTTGATTGAGGATGACATCAGCAAGTCTCTTCCTCTCCCCAATCATTATGGTGTGGATGATTTCCCGCTGATCATTCAGGACAAACGACTCGATAATTTTGGTACGCCGGTATACAACCCACCGACAAAAGGGGGGCTGATGGGCGACACTCTGCTGGTCAATGGCGTGCAGGATCCCTATGTTGCGGTTTCCCGTGGCTGGGTACGTCTGCGGCTGTTAAATGCCTCCAATGCCCGCCGTTATGATCTGACGATGAGTGACAATCAGCCCTTTAATGTGATCGCCAGCGATCAGGGTTTTCTACCCGCGCCGGTCACGGTACAACAACTGTCGCTGGCGCCGGGCGAACGGCGTGAAATTTTAGTCGACATGTCACAAGGGAAAGAGGTGTCTATCACTGCCGGGACCGCCGCCGGGATTATGGATCGTTTGCGCGGGTTGTTCGAGCCTTCCAGTATTCTTACCTCAACCCGGGTGCTGACGCTGCGTCCAACGGGATTGCTGCCGTTAGTCACCGATACGTTACCGATGCGTTTGCTGGCGGATCAAATTATTGGTGGTGCCTCGAGTCGTACGCGGGAGTTTCGTTTAGATGACAGTTTACCGGGAATTAACGGTGCGCTGTGGGATATGACGCGGATCGACACCCAGTCACAGCAGGGGACCTGGGAACGCTGGATAATCCATGCCGACACGCCCCAGGCGTTTCATATTCAGGGCGTGATGTTTTTGATTAAAAGTGTCAACGGCGCTCAACCAATGGGCGAAGATCGTGGCTGGAAAGACACGGTTTGGGTCGATGGCGATGTTGAGTTGCTGGTGTCATTTACGCAATCTTCATCGGAGCATTTCCCCTTTGTCTATTACAGCCAGACGCTGGAGATGGCGGATCATGGCACCGCAGGACAGCTACAGGTTCAGTCCGTGGCGTAAATTATACATGTCTCCGCCGGACATCAGATGCGTGGCATCCCCATCCGGCCAGCGCGGCACAGGGACGCCTTCTCGCGGTATGAATTAATTAAACGTATCCGGATCTGGCCCTAAGCGATGGCCGCTATCCAGTTGGGTGATCTGGCTGATTTCGGTCTTTTCCAGTTGGAAATCAAAAACATTAAAATTTTCCTCGATGCGTGATGGCGTCACCGATTTGGGGATCACCACCACACCATTATCAAGGTGCCAGCGAATGACGATCTGGGCGGGCGTTTTGCCATATTTTTTCGCCAGTTGTTTGATAATGGGCTGATCAAATACGCCTTTCCCGCCTTGTGCCAGCGGGCTCCAGGCTTCAGTTTGAATCTGGTGCAAGACATCCCATGCATGTAACTCACGTTGTTGCAGCATTGGGTGCAACTCAATCTGATTGATTACCGGTACTACGCCGGTTTCATCGATCAACCGCTTCAGATGTGTCTGCCGGAAATTACAAACGCCGATACTTTTGACCAACCCCTGCTGTTGCAGGGCAATCATCCCTTGCCACGCCGTAACGTAATGATCCCTCTCAGGGCAAGGCCAGTGCATCAGGTAGAGATCAACATGGGCCAGTTGCAGCTTCTTCAGGCTGGTTTCCAGTGCCTGTTGTGCATTGCCCTGGTCGTCATTCCACAACTTGGTAGTGATGAAAATATCATCGCGTGCGACAGATGTTTCTTGCAGGGCCTGACCAATCGCCGCTTCATTTTTGTACATTGCGGCGGTATCAATGGATCGGTAGCCAACATCCAGCGCTTTCAGTACGGCATTACGCGCATCGTCAATGCCCGCTTTCCAGACGCCGAGGCCCAACTGCGGCATCGTGTTGCCATCATGGAGTTTTATCAATGGTTGTGTTGTCATCATATTTCCTTGCTGTGGCGAATCCTCATTAGATGGCTGCGGTACGGCTATGTTTAGCGCGCATCTTCATAAATTTTACGGCTTACTTCCAGCGTGATGTCTTGATGTTCGCCCAGATGAGTCAGGCCTTTTTCTTCCAGTTTGGCCAGTAACGCCGGAATGGAACTGCCATCAAGCTGATAATCGCGCATACGAGTCGGAACACCCATATCTTCGAAGAACCGACGGGTGGCGGCGATCGCCTGGGTGATGCGTGCGTCTTCATCGCCGGAAGCAATGTTCCACACCCTGAAGGCATATTGCAGCAGCTTCTCATGCTTTTGTTCACGTTTATTGTTCATCAGTGAAGGTAGTACAATCGCCAGCGTTCGGGCGTGATCCAGACCGTGCATCGCTGTCAGCTCATGACCCAGCATATGGGTTGCCCAGTCTTGCGGTACCCCGGCGCCAATCAAACCATTCAGTGCCAGGGTGGCGCTCCACATCACATTGGCGCGCACTGCATAATTTTCCGGCTCTTTCAGCGCCTTCGGACCTTCTTCGATCAGCGTTTGCAGCAAACCTTCGGCGAAACGATCTTGTACTTTAGCATCCACCGGATAAGTCAGGTACTGCTCAATAGTGTGAACGAAAGCATCCACAACACCGTTAGCGGTTTGCCGTGCGGGCAGCGTATAGGTATAAACGGGATCGAGGATGGCAAACACGGGTTGGCAATGCGGGGAATGAAACGCCTGTTTGTCACGGGTGGCGTGACGCGTGATGACCGCGCCGTTGTTGGATTCAGAACCGGTAGCGGGCAACGTGAGTACCGATCCCATCGGTAACGCCCGTTTGATCGTGGTCCCATGTGTTTGCAGAATGTTCCAGGGATCGTCATTACAAAAGACCGCTGCGGCAATAAATTTGGTGCCATCCAGTACTGAACCGCCACCCACGGCCAACAGGAAGTCAATTTTTTCCGCTTTAACCAATGCGACGGCTTTCATCAGGGTTTCATAAGTTGGGTTAGGCTCAATACCGCCAAATTCGCTAATATCAACCCCTTTCAGCGCCGTATACACCAGGTCCATGACGCCATTTTTTTTCACACTCCCACCACCAAAGGTGATGAGTACCTTACTGCCTGAAGGGATCTCACTGGCTAAATGGGCAATTTGACCAGCGCCAAATAAAATACGGGTTGGCGTATGAAGCATGAAATTATTCATCGATGTTATCCTGTTTTGGCCATGACGAAAGTGTTATCTGTCTCTATTGTTGTAATAATAATTCTATGTCTCAATGCTTATTCCTGCCTGAATATTGCCTGTTTCTCCCGACATCTGGAGAAATAGCGCATAAACAGGCACACTTTCACCGTATTCATTATGATGGGAAAACAGCAATGGATCGTGACGCAATCTGTGCGCAACTGGCGCAGCATGTTATCGCTTTACGTCATGCCGGTCGTTCATCGCTGGCGGAATTGCCCGATGTGCATCTTATCTATAGCGATGCATCCTGTGGACGTACGCCTGTGATGTATAAACCCGGGGTGGTTATTCTGTTTCAGGGACGAAAAGTGGGCTATATCGGCACCACCACGTTTAATTACGACACCACGAAATACCTGATGCTCACCATTCCGCTGCCCTTTGAGTGCGAAACCTTTGCCACGCCGGAGAAGCCGCTGGCTGGCATGAAGATTCATGTCGATATGCTGAAACTGCAGGATTTGCTCATTGAGCTGGGCGAAGATGACCACTTCCATCCGAAGCCACAACCTCAGGGTATTCATTCGTCATTTTTGACGGAAGAAATGCTAAGCGCCACAGAACGTTTGCTGAAAGTGATGAAAAGTGCACGCGAGGCACGCGTACTTGGGCCAAATATTATTCGGGAGATTCTTTATTATGTGTTGACGGGACCTTGCGGCGGGGCATTATTGTCGCTGGTTAGTCGGCATACACAATTCAGCCAGATTGCCCGGGCGCTGAAGTACATCGAAAATCATTACACTGATAACCTCAGTGTGGAACAACTGGCTGGCGAAGTGAATATGAGTATCTCGGCATTCCATCATAACTTCAAAGCCATCACCAGCACTTCGCCGTTGCAGTACCTGAAGAGTTATCGCCTGCACCAGGCGCGTATCATAATGTTACAACAGGGCCTGAAAGCGAACACCGCAGCAATGAGGGTAGGCTACGAGAGCGCTTCGCAGTTTTCTCGTGAATTTAAACGCTACTTTGGCGTCACGCCGGGGGAAGACATGATGCGTATCCGGCTTCCGGGGTGACGCCCGCGAGTGATTTTCCAGCACGGCGTCAGGCGCGTTGCCGTTTCTTACGCCATATCAGTAGAAGGCTGCCCGTTAAACCAATAATCAGTAGCGCTACGGGCAGAACAATCAAAAACGCCATCGCTTGATCTTCATGACGTTTGATAAACGGAACCTGGCTGATACTGTAGCCAAACGAGACGACGATCGACACCCACAACAGGGCACTTATCCAGTTAAATAGCTGAAACCGACCATTTTTCAGACCGGAAATCCCGGCCATCGTAGGTAACAGCGTACGCACAAAAGCCAGGAAACGACCTACCAGCAACGCCATCAAACCATGGCGGTCAAACAGTTGCCAGGCGCGTTGATGATATTGCGCGGGAAGATGCGTTAGCCAGCCTTTCACGATTTCCGTATTGCCCAGCCAGCGTCCTTGCAGATAACTCAGCCAACATCCGAGGCTGGCTGCAGTGGTCAGGATCAGGCATGTAGGCACAAAGTCCATGACACCTTTAGCGATCATCGCACCCGCCAGCAACAGCAGACTATCCCCGGGTAAAAAAGATGCCGGTAACAGGCCATTCTCCAGAAACAAGGTAATAAACATGACCCCATAGACGATCCAAACCACATCCGGATTGGCCAGTGCAGCAAAATCCTGATGCCAGAGCGCCTGAACTATTTCATGCAACACACCCATGCTATATCCTGTTAACTGCGGTAATCGTTTAATAGTAACGCTGCAAGAAGCGCGTCATCTTGATCTGGATAACGGCTTTTCTTGAACTCTTATAATGCCTGCCGCAGTTGTGCTGTTTCTCACTTATCACCCGTTGGTCAGACGCGTAAACCCGGCCGCGAGGTCATCAATCAGATCGTCCACATGTTCAAGGCCGATATGCAGACGTATTAATGTACCGTTAAAATCGACGCCGCCGGCTGGCCGAATGGCGGCCAGTGCTTCTGGCTGATTGGCAAGAATGAGCGATTCAAAGCCGCCCCATGAATACGCCATGCTGAAATGGTGGAAATGATCGAGATAGTTCGCCAGTTGCTGTGACGACAATTTTTCTTTCAGTACAAAAGAGAACAGCCCGCTACAGCCGGTGAAGTCGCGTTTCCACCAGTGATGACCTTTACACTGCGGCAGTGCTGGATGGTTCACCACATCGACTTCCGGGCGTTGCGCCAGCCAGCCTGCCACGCGAATACTGCTCTCTTCATGTTGACGCAGGCGGACGGCCAGCGTACGCAGACCACGGCTTGCCATATATGCGGTATCCGCATCCACCATTTGCCCCATCAGATAAGAATTTTCGCGTAACTGAACCCAGCAGCGCGCATTGGACACCGCCGTACCGATCATCGCGTCGGAGTGGCCGATCAGGTATTTGGTTCCCGCCTGAATGGAAATGTCGACGCCGAAATCCAGCGGACGGAACAGCACACCCGCAGCCCAGGTGTTGTCCAGCATGATGACAGCATCCGGCGCTTTGCTGCGTACCGCCGCGACAATCGCCGGAACATCCTGCACTTCCATGGTAATGGACGCCGGTGATTCAAGAAAAACGACCTTGGTGTTCGGCTGGACCAGCTCAGCGATTTCCGCGCCGATAGTGTGATTAAAAAAGGTGGTTGCCACGCCCAATTTAGCCAGAATTTTGGTACAAAAATCCTGTGTCGGTTCGTAAACCGCGCCACTCATCAGCACATGGTCGCCAGTCTCAACAAACGCGAGGATCGCATTAGAAACAGCGGCTGCGCCACAGGGATAAAGCGCACAGCCAGCACCGCCTTCCAATTCGGTCATCGCTTCCTGAAATGAAAAATGGGTTAAGGTGCCGCGACGGCCGTAGAACAATTCACCAGTGGCGCGTCCGGCGGTCGCACGTTTTTTATCGGCGACGCTATCAAATACCAGTGAAGAGGCGCGTTGAATCACGCTGTTAACGGCACCGAGGGTAAATGTTTTTCTCCGGCCTGCGCTGATAAGCGTGGTGTCGATTTTTTTTGTCGTCATACCAAAGACGTCCTGCAAAGCCCTGAATAAACGAACAGATAATTTAACACGTTTAATCTCCTGGGGTTCATTCAGATTTTTGATTATCACCGCCATCTGGCGACAATAGCCCCTTAACCCACTAAGATAAGCCATTAATCTTGTTTATACCCGCAGACCTTCAGGATGCTGGCGTGCTGGTTGCATCCCAGGGGTATGTGGTGATAGTTACACTCGTATTACGCGTAATTAAAAAAGGGCTCACTTTATCAGCGGAAATGCTGGCTGATAGCCGCAAGAATAATTCATAAATAGTAATGAGAACCACTATCATTTCAGCATGAGTTTGGTATGATCCGCGATTATGGTGGTGATTGTTAACCGAGTTTGGAGAAACGGCGTGGTAACCAGTGATTTGATGCAGACGGATCTTTCCGTTTGGGGCATGTATCAACATGCTGATATCGTGGTAAAAGTGGTCATGATTGGCTTGTTATTGGCGTCGGTTGTTACCTGGGCTATATTCTTCAGTAAATTTGCCGAACTGGCATCGGCGAAACGCCGCATCAAACGTGAGCAAAAGGCATTGGGTGAGGCGCGTTCTCTCCGCCAGGCCGCGGAAATCTGCACCCGTTTTCATCCCCGTAGCCTCAGTACTGTGTTGCTAAAAGAAGCCCAAAACGAGCGCGAACTTTCCGCTGGCTCAGACGACAATAATGGGATTAAAGATCGTACAGGTTTTCGACTGGAACGGCGGGTGGCGGCATTCAGTCGTTATGCCGGCCGGGGTAACGGTTTTCTTGCCACGATTGGCGCTATCGCGCCGTTTGTGGGGCTGTTTGGCACCGTATGGGGCATCATGAACAGTTTTATTGGCATTGCGAAAACCCAAACCACTAACCTGGCCGTTGTGGCGCCGGGTATCGCGGAAGCCTTGCTGGCTACTGCCATTGGCCTGATCGCGGCGATACCTGCGGTGGTGATTTACAACTTTTTTGCCCGTGTGATTACCAGTTACAAAGCCTCTCTGGGGGATGTCGCGGCACAAATCTTGTTATTACAAAACCGTGACCTGGATCTGGCTAATAGCCATACCGATGCACAGCCTGCACAGGGTGCGCAGAAACTGCGGGTAGGTTGAATGTTATGGGTATGCGATTAAACGAAGACGTCGACCACGACGGTGAAATGCATGAAATCAATGTGACGCCGTTTATTGATGTGATGTTGGTGCTATTGATTATCTTCATGGTGGCGGCGCCGCTGGCGACGGTTGATGTCCGAGTGAACCTTCCTGCCTCGACCAGCGCGCCGCAGCCTCGCCCGGAAAAACCTGTCTATCTCTCAATCAAAGCAGATAATCAGCTTTATATTGGCAACGAAGCGGTAACGAAAGAAACCCTGGTGGATGTGCTTAATGGGCAGACCGAAGGGAAGAAAGACACCACCATTTTCTTCCAGGCCGATAAAACTGTGGATTATGAAACATTGATGGGTGTAATGGATTCATTACGTCAGGCCGGCTATTTGAAGATAGGGTTGATGGGGATGGAAACCGTCACGAAGTGATTGATTCGCCGGATGTTATCCGGCGTTTCCCCCGTAGTACGGCCGAGCTGGAAAAGGCCTGAATTGAAATTTTGTTAATTTTTAGTTACCAATCCTCGCGTATTCCACACCGAAATAGTGATAAAAATCACATTAAGAAGCCGCTTCACACGCTAATAAGAAAAGAAACACCTAAGGAAGCTGGCATGAATGCAATAACCTCTGTACCAAAGCCGTCACAAGGCGGCGCAAAAACCATCTTTAATGTCACCAGCGGTAATTTTCTCGAAATGTATGACTTTATGGTCTTTGGCTATTATGCGACGGCCATTGCCAAAACGTTTTTCCCCGGAACTAACCCATTTGCTTCCCTGATGCTGACGCTCATGACCTTTGGCGCCGGTTTCCTGATGCGTCCGCTGGGGGCGATTATTCTTGGTGCTTATATTGACCACCATGGCCGCCGCAAAGGGCTGCTGGTCACCCTTGGCTTAATGGCGATAGGAACGTTAACCATCGCGTGCGTACCGGGTTACCACACCCTGGGCGTGGCGGCGCCAATATTGATCTTACTTGGCCGCTTGTTACAGGGCTTTTCGGCTGGCGTGGAATTGGGCGGGGTGTCGGTTTATCTCGCTGAAGTTGCGCCACAAGGGCGTAAAGGCTTCTACGTTAGCTGGCAGTCGGGGAGCCAGCAAGTGGCGGTGATCTTCGCCGCACTGCTCGGGTTATTGCTCAACCATGTGCTGGAAAAAGATCAAGTGACCGAATGGGGCTGGCGTATTCCGTTTGTGATCGGTTGCCTGATTGTGCCGTTCCTGTTCTGGATCCGCCGTATGCTGGAAGAAACTGCGGCGTTCAGCACGCGTAAACACCATCCGTCAATGCGTGAAATCATGCGTTCTGTCGCCAGTAACTGGGCGCTGGTGCTGGCTGGAATGTTGATGGTGGTCACCACCACTGTGATGTTTTATATGATCACCGCCTTTACGCCCACCTTTGGTAAGACGGTGCTGATGATGAGTGATAAGGACAGTTTTCTTGTTACGCTGGGCGTTGGCATTTCAAATCTGTTCTGGCTACCGGTGATGGGCGCGGTATCCGATCGTTTTGGGCGTCGCCCGTTACTGCTGATCTTCACGGTGCTGATTGTGCTGACCGCCTGGCCGGTGTTGCATTGGTTAGTTAACACACCCTCTTTTGCGCATTTGCTGGAAGCGGAACTGTGGCTTTCTTTCTTGTATGCCAGCTATAACGGCGCGATGGTGGTGTATCTGACCGAAGTCATGCCAGCGGACGTGCGCGCGTCCGGATTTTCGCTGGCCTATAGTCTCGCGACGGCGCTGTTTGGCGGTTTTACGCCTGCGATATCAAGCTATCTGATCCATGTGACTGGCGATAAAGCCATGCCGGGCGTTTGGCTGACGTTTTCTGCCCTTTGTGGCCTGGCGGGGACGGTTATCATCAAACGCTTAGTACGGCAATATCAGGCGAGACACGCGACTACACCGCTCACCGCCCTGTAACGCGGGTCGGGAGCTCAGGCAACGGAATGCGCTTTTTTTACCTCGATCAAACCGGGCGTCCTGCAATAACCGCCGCGCCCGGAAGCGGGGTAATGACGGACATCTCTGCAATACCCGCGCGATTGGGTATATAATGCTTCCCCTGAATTTCTCAACTGACCCGTACCCGACTGTGGCTAAATACCAACAACTGGTGCTTCAACTCCAGGGGCAAATTGAGGCGGAAATTTGGTTGCCCGGAGAGAGATTACCCTCGCTACGAGAACAAGCCAGCCGCAGTGGTTTGAGCCTGATGACCGTGATGCATGCTTATCAGGTTCTGGAAAGTCAGGGCTGGATTGTCGCACGTCCGCAATCGGGGTATTACGTTGCGTCCCGCCCGGAAATATTGACTCAGTCGCTTGCTCAGCAAAAAGTGCAACTGGCGGAAACCATGGATATCAATGCGTTTATCTTTGAGGTTCTGCAGGCGTGCCGCGACGCATCAATCATTCCTTTTGGTTCGGCGTTCCCTGATCCGGAACTATTCCCCCAACGACAGCTCATGCGCGCCCTGAATAATGTTTCACACCATTTGCAACCCAGGGATGCAATCAATAATTTGCCGCCGGGTAATGAGGCATTGCGTAAAATAATTGCTCAGCGTTATGCCCAACAGGGGATAACGGTTTCGCCGGATGAAATTGTTATCACCAATGGCGCAATGGAAGCGTTGAACCTCAGCTTGCAGGCGGTCACTGAACCGGGTGATTGGGTGGTTATCGAGAATCCGGCGTTTTACGGCGCGCTGCAGGCCATTGAGCGCCTGAAATTAAAAGCCATCGCCATTGCGACTGATCCGCAGCACGGCATGGATTTTGATGAACTCCGTCAGGCGTTGGAGCGCTGGCCGGTTCGGGCCTGCTGGCTAATGACGAATCAACAAAATCCGGTTGGGTTTACGCTGAGTAAAGAGAAAAAACAACAACTGGTGCAGTTGCTGGCAGTACACCAGGTTACCCTGATCGAGGATGATGTCTATAACGAACTCTATTTCGGCGCCGAAAAGCCATTACCCGCCAGAGCGTTCGATCATCATGGCAATGTATTGCATTGCTCCTCTTTTTCAAAAAATCTGGTGGCTGGATTCCGTGTCGGCTGGGTGGCGGCGGGCAAACAGGCGTTACGCATTCAGCACCTGCAATTGATGAGCACATTGTCGACCAGTGCGCCAATGCAACTGGCACTGGCCAATTATCTTGCCACCCGGCGTTATGACCAACATTTGCGGCAACTGCGTCAGGTGCTGGAACAGCGTAAAAATCTGGCGCGGCAGTCACTGAAACGGCATCTTCCCGCGCAGGCGCGCATTAATGATTCGCGCGGGGGATATTTCCTCTGGATTGAATTACCAAAGCAGGTCAATACCACGGAACTGTATTATCGCGCGCTGGCGCAGCATATCAGTATTGCCCCTGGCGGCATGTTTTCATCAGGGGGGCAATACGCGAACTATTTTCGTTTTAATGCTGCCTGGCCGTGGGGGGAGGCTCAGGAAGCCGCAGTGGCCACGCTCGGCGGGTTGATTGCCGCCATGTTGTGAGCGCTAAATGGTGGCGGCGCGGGCATGTCCCCATGCAAGAGAATAGACATCGTAGAAATCAACTTCACCTTTTAATGACAACAACTTACGAATGCCTTCTTTGACATTATTCGGCGTTGCCGGATGGTTCAGAATATCATTGGTGGCTTGCGTGGACAGGGTCCGCACATAATACCACTCCCCATTGTAACAAACCCGTAGATCAAGGGTATCGATATCCTCGAAGTGATACCTGGGATTGACGTCCAGCAACATCAAAAAACTCATTCCCAGCACGAACAAGGTCGCGCCCCAAAAGGCGGGCCAGCCAAGAAACTCCGTGGTAAAAATCAGCGCCACGCACAAGGCATAACACAAATACATGGTGAGCCATAAGCCAGGATGCGCTTTGAGAAAATTGAAACTGAAGCGCGGCTTATTATCGCGCTGTTCTTCACGATTCAGTGTTTCAATTTCACGCAGCAATATTTGTTTGATTGCATCCATTTTCTACCTCAATCAATTACCACAATCAGGATAACAGTAAAGCATGTGTTGTCCGGTAATGGCAGACACAGATTATGTCAATTTTACTATAACAGTTAGCGGTCGCGCCATTGAGTTCGCCAACTGCATTGATTTTCGCCCGCCGGAATAACCCACAAAAGGGCTGACAGTTGCCCATCCTGCACCCACTTTCCGCTGAATCCGTGGGCGGTAGCAGATACGGCGACGGTGCATCATTATAGTGCATCCTGTTTACTGTTGACGAAGGATAGCTTAGCTCACGGTTTTAGTCCGCATGATTGACGGTGAAGGTGATGTTCTGCCTCTGGCCGGACAAGAGCGGTCTTCTCCGGTGGTCGGGTAAAGTCCTTACTGCTGGTGCGGCAATCATCCATTCTGTGCGATGGCCCACAGAATACGCCGCGCATTGATTTTATCCGCCTTCTGGCACGTTTTGTGCACCATTTTTTGCAGGCCCACTGACAGCGGTAGGGAAATCATGAATCAAGGCTATGAACTGGCGTCCAACTTTTATGATGAAATGTTGCTGCATGATGGACGATATCGCCATCACTATCGGGACTACTGGTTATGGCTCCAGCAAGCCGATAAGGAGGCTATCGCCCGCAAACGTGAGGAAGCTGAACTGCTGTTTCACCGGGTTGGAATTACCTTCAATGTCTATGGTGATAATGGCGGTGCTGACCGGCTGATCCCCTTTGACAGTGTGCCGCGTATCATCCCAGCCGATGAATGGGTCATGCTGGAACGCGGTATCCGGCAACGTGTTCAGGCGCTGAATGCTTTCCTGCATGATATTTATCATCAACAGCACATTCTTAAAGCCGGCATCATTCCCGCTGAACAAGTCATGGTCAATGACCAGTATCAGCCCTGCATGCAGAATGTTGATCTGCATCGTCATATTTATGCACATATTACCGGCGTTGATATGGTGCGTAATAGTGATGGGCAATATTACGTGCTGGAAGACAACCTGCGTACGCCTTCCGGGGTCTCCTATATGCTGGAGAACCGTAAAATGATGATGCGTCTCTATCCGGAGCTGTTTGCCCGGCAACGTATTGCACCGGTTGAACGCTATCCTTCTTTATTGTTGCAAACCCTGCGTGAAAGTTCACCGGCCAACGACCCGGTGGTGGTGGTGCTAACGCCGGGACGCTTCAACAGTGCCTATTTTGAACACAGCTTCCTGGCGCAACAGATGGGGGTTGAATTGGTGGAGAGCGCCGATCTGTTTGTCAAAGACGGCGCCGTATTGATGCGCACCACGGCGGGTCCGTGCAAAGTGGATGTGATTTACCGTCGCGTGGATGATGCCTTTCTCGATCCGCTGGCATTTCGCCCCGATTCAATGCTTGGTGTCCCCGGTTTATTGTCGGTGTATCGCGCCGGCAATGTGGTGCTGGCGAATGCCATCGGTGCGGGCGTGGCGGACGATAAATCTATTTATCCCTATGTGCCGGATATGATCCGTTTTTATCTCTCAGAAGAGCCGGTGCTCAATAATGTCCCGACATGGCAATGCCGCAAACCGGATGATCTTGCCTGGGTGTTGACGCATTTGTCTGAGCTGGTGGTGAAAGAGGTTCATGGCGCAGGCGGATACGGCATGCTGATTGGTCCAATGGCCAGCCAACAACAACGGGAAGATTTTCGCGCTCGTCTGCAAGCGAAGCCTGAAAACTATATTGCCCAGAACACGCTGGCGCTGTCGACCTGTCCGACGTTTATTGATAATGGCCTGGCACCGCGACATATCGATTTACGTCCTTTTGCGCTATCCGGCGCGGAAATCCGTCTGGTTCCGGGGGGATTAACCCGTGTTGCACTGAATAAAGGTTCGCTGGTGGTGAACTCGTCACAAGGCGGGGGCACCAAGGATACGTGGGTTCTGGAGGAAGACGCATGCTAAGCCGAACAGCCAGTGGTCTCTATTGGATGGCACGCTATCTGGAACGTGCTGAAAACATTGCCCGGGTCCTTGATGTCACCAACCGCCTGTCGCTGATGCCGGTGAGCGGCGGTAACGAAGATGAACTGTTGTTGCCGCTAAATCTTACTGGCACGCAGGAATTATTCCGTACCCTGAATGGTCGTTTTACCATGTCGCAACTGTTTACTTTTTTTACCATGGATGAGCGTAATCCCGGCAGTATTTTCAGTTGCTGGCAGACAGCGTGGAATAATGCGCATTCGGTGCGCGGCAGTTTGTCATCAGAGGTGTGGGAGAGCATTAACTCAACCTGGATTGAGATGCGCAATATTCAGCGGCGTGGTATCACGATTGCCGGTGCGGACGTATTGTTTGATTGGGTGAAAGAGCGTTCACATCTGTTTCGCGGGGCGATGTTTGGTACGTTGATGCGTGGTGACGCCATGCGCTTCATCCGACTGGGCACGCTGATGGAACGCAGCGATTGCTCAGCGCGTTTGCTCAATGCCAACCAGCTTTTGTTCGAGAAAAATGAAGATTCGGTACGTGAATACTATCGTCTTGATACGTTATTACGCGCCGTATCGGCGCGTGAAGCCTACAACGCCATCTTCCGTCAGCAACTGGCGGCGGATAACGTCAATGAAATGCTGATATTGCGTAATGAAAGTCCGCGCTCATTGCGTGCGTGTATTGAGGAGATGGTAAATCAACTCGAACTGATTGGTAGCAGTGGGGATGATCGTCCGCGCTATCTGGTGACGGTGTTGCATGCTGAAATGTGCTTCACCAGCTATAAAACCCTGATGGAGGAGGGCGTTCTTCATTGGTTAAATGGCTTCCTGGATGATCTCACCGCGCTGGCAGAGAGCATTCATCACACCTATCTGGAGGCAAAATGAAACTGAATATTGAGCATAAAACCTGCTATGCCTATCAACATCAGGTGAAACGAAGCACACAATATTTGCGTTTGACACCCCAGAACTCGGTGCATCAACAGATTCTTTCCTGGGAATTGTCGTTACCCGGCGAGGCGGTATGTACTACCGATGCATATGGTAATGTCTTGCATGTGTTAACGCTGGATACGCCGCATCAGTTACTGGAAATTGAGGCGCGTGGGGTGGTGGAGATCGTCGAAACGGAAGATATGACCGCCGATCCGGAGTGTGCGCTCTCGCCGTTGATTTTCCTGCGCGACAGTGCGCTGACACAGCCAGATCCGGCCATTCGTGATTTCGCCGGACGTTATTATCGCCGCGAAGCCGCGCTGGCCAGCCTGGAAACGTTAATGGAGGCCTTATTGCTGCACATGCCTTATCAACCGGGAATAACGCAGGTCTCTGATAGCGCGGCAAAGGTCTTTGCCATGGGAGGCGGTGTTTGTCAGGATCATAGTCATGTCTTTATTGCCTGTTGCCGCAGTTTACACATCCCCGCTCGCTATGTGAGTGGATATCTTTATACTGATAACGTTGAACATGTTGCTACTCATGCTTGGGTTGAGGCCTGGCTGGATGGCAGTTGGTACAGTTTTGATATCACCAATAATACACGCAGCACGCGGCAGCACCTGAAGCTGGCAGTGGGGGTGGATTATCTCGATGCCTGCCCGGTGCGCGGTGTGCGCTTAGGCGGCGGCGGTGAAGATATGCTGGCGGTAGCGGCGGTGCAAAAGGTGCAACCGCAGCAGTAATGACTTGATTGAGCGCAATTATGACTTATTGTGTGGCAATGCGTTTAGCGTCAGGGATGATTTTTGTCTCCGACTCGCGGACCAATGCGGGTGTCGACCATATCTCTTCCTTCCGTAAATTGCATGTTTTCCAACAGAATGATGAACGTACACTGGTGTTGCAAAGCGCCGGTAATCTTGCCACTTCACAAAGTGTGCTGAGCTTGTTGCGACGCGATATTGGCGAAGCCGAAAAACCGCATTTGCTGAACAGCGGCTCAATGTATGATATTGCGCTGTTGGTTGGTGAGACGCTGCGCAATGTCATCAAGCGCGATGGCGATGAATTTGGTGGTACGCTGTTGCTGGGTGGTCAGATTCGCGGCGAAGCGCCGCGCCTGTTCCAGATCTACCCGCAGGGCAACTTTATTGAGTCCAGTGTGGATACGCCCTATTTCCAGATTGGTGAAAGTAAATACGGCAAGCCGATCATTGATCGCGTTTTGCGCTATGAAACGCCGCTTAATCAGGCGATGCAGTGCGCATTAATTTCCATGGATTCAACCCTGGCGAGTAATATTTCGGTGGGTTTGCCGCTGGATGCGATGGTGTATCACAGTGACAGTTTTAGCGACAGCGAACAGTACCATATCACCGATCAACACCCCTATTTTTCGCAAATTCGTCAGCTTTGGAGCAAAGGGTTACTGAGTGTTTTTTCGCAGTTGCCGCCCTTGCAATTATAGCCCGGTATGGCCAGACGGTTCACCAGAACAATGACGATGTGTTCTTGTTTACCGTCTTCCTTACGCAAATTGTTTCACGGATAAAAGAGTGTCATAAAAACGTCATTAGAAAGATCTAGTCTGGCTGGCGGCAAGGTTCATTTCTTTTGATAAGGACAATAATTATGCGCTTTTCTCTTTCTGTACTGACCTGCGCGCTGTTAGTCAGCCATGTCGTGATGGCGAAAGACGTGCCATTTTCAACCGTGTCGACCATTGTTGCGCAAACCACCCCCGCCAGTGATAGTCCGGCTTATGTTCAGCTTGAAAGTCAGAGTTTACTAGGTCTGCGTAATGCCCTGAAAGGGGATGCGTCAACGTTAACCCGCGATCAGCTTGAGCAGGCGAAACAAGGGCCGCAGCTGGCGGATACTGCCTGGCTGAAAGCCAGCGGTTACGATTTTGCCTATAAAACCAGTCAGCAGGTGGGGATTGAACTGCTCGAATCATTTAATACGTTGCCGGAAAGCCTGAAAACGCAAAACCTGGCAACGGTAACCCGAATTAACCGCGATGCGACACAAGGCGAGCGCGACCAGGCGCTGGCGGATGCTGAAGGCATTAACCATCTCTATTTTCTTGCGGATGCGCTGGGACCCACACTGGGTCATGCTTTCCTGACCGCCTATGATAAGGGTGAACTGAGTAAAGCCGCGGCATTGATTAAAGCCTCGGAAGTCAGTACCAGTGCGGCGAAAAAACACTTCAGCTACCCACGACCCTTTCTGCAACCAGGTAACACCATCCATCCGGTGCCGGATAGCGTAGTTATCAAAGATAATAAACCTTACAGTGCTGATGGCGGGGCGTTCCCCAGTGGCCATACCAATACCGGCTACACCGATGCCCTGTTGCTGGCCGAGATGATCCCGGAGCGCTTCGTCCCCCTGGTGGACCGCGGCGCGCGCTATGGTTATTCGCGCATCATTCTGGGGGTTCATTATCCGCTGGATGTTATGGCCTCGCGCATGTTAGCGGAACGCAATGTGGCACACTATCTGAACGATGCTGATTATCGTCAGCGTTTTGAGCAGGCAAAAACCGAGTTGCGCAATGCGCTGGAAAAAGAGTGCGGTATGAGCCTGCGTCAGTGTGCGCAAAGTCCACGTAAAGACGACCCTTATCGCTCCCCGTCGATGAAAACCTTCTATCAGTTCACCATGACTTACAACTTGCCGCGCATTGCCGTAACAGCCGCGAAGGTGACGGTGCCGGAAGGCGCAGAAGTGTTGCTGGAAGCGCCATTACCTGGGTTGAGCGCTGCGCAACGCCGCAATTTGATGGTGAAAACCGCGCTGGAGAACGGCTATGCGTTATCTGCCGGTCAGGGCGAACAGAATTTCTGGCAGCGCCTCAATTTGCATGATGCAGTGACTGCGGCACAACATCCGTAGTTCGGGTTATTTTGTGTCATACCGATACAGTGAATTAACGCCAGGGACCATGCGGGACGATGGCCTCTGGCGTGATTAAACATTGCACCTTATGTGGCTTATGCGTGATTGTCACTGATCATATTCGCCAGGTCTTTATCAATCCAAAATAAGCCATTATCGCTATCACCCACCAGCGCCAGTTTATCCAGCACCGATTTGAATAATGTTTCTTCTTCATGCTGCTCTGCGACATACCATTGCAGGAAGTGAAAGGTGGAATAATCCTGCGATGTCATCGCTTCGTGCGCCAGTTTATTGATCTCTGCCGTGATTAACTGTTCATGCTGGTACGTTTGTTGAAATACGTCGCGTAGCGAATTGAAGGTGATGGGCGGTGCGGTAATACTGCCTAATACCGGCATTGATCCGGTATCACTCAGGTAGTCAAACAGGCGCTGCATATGTTGCATCTCTTCGTGAGAATGGGATTTCAGAAACGCAGCCGCACCCTCAAAGCCTTTATCGCGACACCAGGCACTCATTTGCAGATACAGATTGGCCGAGAAAAACTCCAGATTGAGTTGTTCATTGAGTTTGGCCGTCATTTTATTGCTCAGCATAGCAACCTCTTGTTATTGGACACAGGTGAGAATGCTTAATTATGTATCATGGGCAATGAAAGAGGAATTTTTTTTGTCAGGAAGGTGAAAGGTAGTTTATTGATTTTAAAGATAATTATTTACATTATTGAATGCGAGTGATTCTTGTTTTTTGTCGAATTGCTTTGCGCATAATATCGCGGGTGAATGCAGTCAATGGCTACCGCTGGCACAATGATAGCGATGCTGCTAAGACTTGCCGGATGAACAGCGCAAATGGCGCGCTATTCATCCGCTGTGGTATTCGTGGCCAGCATCCTGCCGGACAGAGAACATCCTGCACGATGGCTCTGTCCGGAAACGCGGGAATGTCACTGGTTATCAGCGCCAGTGGTTTATTCTGCGCTCGCTTTCTCCCGGTTTTCCTGACGAATGAAATCCGCGGCTTTTTCGCCAATCATAATGCAGGGTGCATTGGTGTTGCCGCCAATCAGCGTTGGCATGATAGAGGCATCGGCAATTCGCAGTCCATCAATGCCTTTGACTTTGAGCGATTCGGGACTGACGACACTCAGCGCATCGTTACCCATTTTGCACGTCCCCACCGGGTGGAACACGGTTGCGGCGTAATCGCGTACAAACTGATGTAACTGTTCGTCGGTTTGTACCGCAGCACCCGGCAGCATCTCTTTGCCCCGGATGGCATCAAAGGGCGCCTGGGCGAGGATCTTGCGCGCCATTTTGATCCCTTCAACCATCACCTCAGCATCCACATTGTCTTGCAGAAAGTTGAAGTCGATGGCCAGACGCTGTTGCGGATCAATTTGCAGGCTACCGATACTGCGTGGTCGCAATACGCAGGTATGAATCGCGAAGCCATGGCCCCACTCAAATAGCCTGCCGCGATGGCTGCGGTAGCCGGGGACAAAATGGAACTGAATATCAGGTTTATCTGTCGCCAGCGAAGTACGCGCAAACCCGCCGGCTTCAACATAGTTAGTCGTCAGCCAGCCTTTTTTACGGAACAGATATTTAAGTGGCGAGCTGAGAATGGGCCGCCATGCTGCTAAAGAGAATCCCAGCGTCAGTGGGCTGTTGGAGCGTACCGTGACCAGACCATCAAGATGCTCTTGCAGATTTTGCCCGACACCTGGCAGGTCCAGCACCACCGGGATCCCCGCGGCCGTCAACTGTTGGCGTGGGCCAATACCCGATTTCAGCAGAATATACGGTGAGTTCAGTGCGCCGGCACACAGAATAATCTCACGCCGGCAGCGCAACTGCCGCGGTTGCCCTCCCTGACGCAGCGAGATGCCGGTGACGCGTTGGTCCGCCAGCAGTAGCCGTTCTACTTCACAATCTGTCATGATCGTGAGGTTGGGGCGCTGCCGGTGTGGATGCACAAAGGCACGATAACTGGATAATCGTTTAGCGTCTTTCTGGGTAACATCATAAATGCCGACCCCTTCCTGATGCTCACCGTTGAAATCCGTATTTTCCGGTAGCCCGATAGCCACCCCGGCGCGGACAAAATAGTTCGACAACGGGTTGGGATCGCGCGGCCGGTCAACCCATAGCTCACCCGTAAAACCATGTCGTTCGGCCGACTGTCCGCATTTATTCGCTTCTGATTTTTTAAAATAAGGTAATACGTCACGCCATCCCCAACCTGGGCATCCCGTCGCTTCCCAGCGATCATAGTCATCCTGATGGCCACGAATATAGATCATACTGTTCATGGACGCTGAACCACCTAGCGCTTTGCCGCGTGGTATGTGAATACTGCGGTTACTCAGACGTTGTTGCGGTGCGGAAAAATAGTTCCAACTGTATTTTTTACTGGTATATAAGGTGATAGTGCCTGCGGGTGTATGAATCCGGGGCGACGCATCATTGCCGCCGGCTTCTATCAGACACACGCTTACACCTGAGTCCTCGCTCAGGCGGGCGGCCAGTACCGAGCCGGAAGATCCGGCTCCCACGATGATATAGTCATACTCTGTGGCAAGCGACATCAGTTTTTTCCTTTCTTATCTGAACAATTCAGGCGAGGTTTCTCTGTGGTTTGCGGCTCACCAGGTAATAGCATGGACACACCACCAGCAAGCCGATGATCCAGGCAATATCAGCCCCCCCCATTTTGGTTGCCAGAAAACCGGTATAAAGCTCGGTGGAGACAAACGGGATCTGCACCACAATACCCAGCACATAGCAGGACACAGCACGGTAATTGATATAACCGTAGATGCCGCCGTCACGGCGGAAAAAGGAAGCAACATCATAATTGCCATGGGCAATCAGGTAATAATCCACCAGGTTGATGGCAGTCCACGGGATCAGAACATACAGCAACAACAGGATGAAGTTACTGTAGTTAGTGAGGAAGTTGTCCTGGCCCAGAATGGCGAGCGCCAGCGAAATGGCAAACATAATTAACGCCGTCATCACCCGCGCCCGCGATTTTGGCGACCATTTCGGCAACAGCGTTTGACCGATCGTCAGTGCCGACAGCGTACCGCAATACAAATTCATTGCATTAGTGGCGGCGATGCCCAGGGCAAAAATCGTGATGATTGCGGCGCTGATCCCGCCGGTCATGTTCACCAGACCTGTGATGATATCGCCGTCGGTAACACACAAAGCAATGGTCACCCCGAGGATCATGGGGAAAATCGATCCCAGTGTACAGCCCCAGTAACTGGCCCAGAAAACGCTGCGGTGATTAACATCATGTGGCATATAACGCGAGTAATCAGAAACATAAGGCGCATAGGCCAGTTGCCACAGCGCGGCGATCGACATGGTGCCGAGAAAACCCGGTAATGTACTGGTATGCAGTTGCATAAAATTCGCAGGCAGCCCGTGAATGAACAGGATCCAGACAAAGGCGATAATCAGCATCAGGCCGGAAAGCCAGGACATAATGCGCGTGTAGGTATGGATTAACGTGTAGCCGAATGCGGTCGCCAGCACGCTCAATACGCCAACAAGGAAAATGCCCTGATTGGTACTGACCGGGTGCCAGATAGCATGTAATGCCTGTCCGCCCAGAACCAGATTGGACGCGAAAAAGCCCAGGTACATGATAACAACCAGCAACACCACCAGTAATGAACCATAGGAGCCGAATTGTCCGCGGGTTTGCACCATCTGCGGTACGCCCAACTGGGGACCCTGTGCGGAGTGCAGCGCCATAAATACGCTACCGGCCAGGTTGCCGATAATCAGCGCGATCACCGCACTGATAAAAGGTAGCTGGAAAATGGTGACGGCTAATGCGCCGGTAACGACCGTCAACAGCATGATATTGGAGCCAAACCAAATGGTGAATAAGTCACTGACTTTACCATGACGTTCATTGGCGGCGATCTGTTGGATGGTATGCAGTTCGATCGACGTCGACGTTTCTACAGGTGTGGTACTCATAATTACCTCGTTATCTGTCAGGTGATGCTCAGCATTGCTGTCCATAAAAATGGATACGGCCGGGAAGAGCGCGATGGGCCGATATGCGTTAAAACTGATACCAGGTTGTTTTTAACTGGCTGTATTGCATCAGTGCGTGCAGTGAGAGATCGCGGCCGAATCCTGACTGTTTATTTCCGCCAAAGGGAACAGTGACATCCAGCGCATCCACGGTATTGACTGAAACGGTGCCGACATTCAGTTGCGCGGCAATCCGGCGGGCGCGATTGAAGTCCCCGGTCCACAGCGATGCCGCCAGGCCGTAGGGGGAGTCATTGGCCAGCGCTAACGCCTGTTGTTCATCATCGAAGGGGATGATTGCCAATACCGGGCCGAAAATTTCCTCGCGTACCAGCGCCATATCAGGGGTGACATCGGTGAAAATAGTTGGCAGGATGAAATTATCAGAACCGTTCAGCGTCAGGCGTTCACCGCCACACAGACAGCGGGCACCGGCAGTACGCGCATTCGCAATGGCTTGCATGACACGCTCACAATGCCGACTATCAATCATGGCGCCGCTGGGGCTGCTCGGGTCAAGTGGGTCACCCGGACACCAGGCTTTGGCCTCTTCCAGCAGTAAGGCGACAAAGGTGTCGTAAATACTGCGTTGTACCAGTAAGCGGGATGTTGCTGAACAGACTTCGCCCTGGTTGAAAAAAATACCGAAAGCGGCTTTTTTGGCCGCCAGCGCTAAATCAGCACCATCATCAAACACCAGGTTGGCGCTTTTACCGCCACATTCCAGCCAGACTTGTTTCAGGTTAGATTCCGCCGAGTAGCGCATAAACCATTTGCCGACGGCGGTGGAGCCGGTGAAGGCCAGAACATCAATGTCAGGATGAAGTCCCAGGGCTTTGCCGACTTGATCGCCATGACCCGGCAGGACATTCAGTACACCGGCGGGAATGCCCGCTTCGATAGCCAGTTGCGCCAGTTTCAGTGCGCTAAAGGGGGATTGTTCCGCCGGTTTCAGAATAACGCTGTTACCCATGGCAAGGGCCGGGGCTATTTTCCAGGCGGCGATATCCAGTGGGAAATTCCACGGCACGACGGCGGCGACGATACCAACCGGTTCGCGGGTAATGGTTGCCAGTGCGCTGGCATCCGTGGGGGCAATATTGTCATACAGCTTATCCAGCGCTTCGCCATACCAGGAAAAGACGCCGGCTGCGCCAGGGATATCACCTTGCCAGGCATCGGCCACCGGTTTACCGGTACTGAGCGACTCCATCAGCGCCAGTTCTTCACGGTGCGCCAGAAGTAATTCGGCCAGCCGCATCAGTGCGGCTTTTCTGGTTTGTGGCGCACAACGGGACCATTCGCCACTGTTGAATCGTTTACGAGCGTGGTCGACGGCCAGATTGACATCCAGCTCAGAGCAAGCGGCAACATCGGCCAGCTTCTGTTGCGTGGCCGGATTGACACATTGCAGGGTTGCCCCTGCTACCGCCATGACGAATTCGCCATTAATAAATGCCGCATTGGGCAATGTTATTTCTGTTGCCCGCTGCTGCCATGTTGCATGGTCAAGCATAGCCATCTCCAGACAATATAAAAGACAGGAAGATGGATAATGCGTGAAGAGTGAATACCAGGAAATAATAAAAAATATGGTGACTGCATAACAAAAAACGGTGTTTGCACCAGAATTATGCTGGTGCACTTTACCGGTGCAGATAAATGGCCATTTATCGGCTAATAATCCAGTCCGTGATAAACCCAAAACGGATAAGAAGTTGGCTGATGGACGGGGAGGTGTGACATTGTTGCCAGGTTCAACGCCACAAGACCCTGGGGGCTTTGTGTCGTGATGTGATGGACGTCCCTCCCTCAGCGCAAGTTCTGCCACACTTATGCTGAGTGTTCTTTTTTCAGAGGTACTACATCATGAACGCGATAAAAGTCATCGGTATCGATCTGGCTAAATCTGTCTTTCAGGTCTGCGTCTGGATGAATGACGGAAGCATTGCATTTAACCGTAAGGTTTCCCGGGCTAAATTGCTGGATACCATTCGTCAATTTCCTGCCGGTTCGATCGTGGCAATGGAGGCTTGTGCAACTTCGTATTACTGGGGGCGCACTTTTCAGTCAATGGGCTTTCTCGTCCGACTTATCCCCACCCAACACGTAAAAGCATTAACGCATCACCAAAAAAACGATGCCAATGATGCGCGGGCAATTTGTGAGACAGTGCTTCGCCCGGGCATTCATTTTGTTGCTATCAAAACTATTGAACAACAGGATATCAAGGCTCTTCGAAGCGCGCGCCAGTTGATGGTAGAGCAGCGCACTGCTTTGGTAAATCAGGCCCGGTCACTGGCGGCAGAGCAAGGGATTGAGATCCCCGTTGGGATTCATGTGTTACAGCATCGCCTGCCGCGCCTGCGCCTCTGCCGCACATCTCGCTGCTTATGCTGGCCTTGCGCCGGTAACCCGGCGTTCCGGTTCGTCAATACGTGGCGAACACCCGTCAAGGCGGGGCAATAAAACCCTCAAACGGGCACTGTTCCTGTCGGCCTTCGCCGC
>JAATFO010000150.1 GCA_015655145.1 Enterobacterales bacterium
GACGCATATCGCAGGGGATCGCAGCAACGATGGAGGCATATGGGTGAACGTGGGCGTTCTTCGGCCTATTCGATACCTGGCCGCCTGAAACGCAAAACTGGGCGCAACGGCAGGAAAATCAACTAGATCCCGACGTGCTGGCGGAGATTAACCGTGAGCGGGATGCCTTTATGACCGCGCAACAAGGCTTGCGTCAGTCACTGGCGGCGGCGCGCACCGGGGATCTCTTCAGTGCGATTGAAGCTAACTATACGGATGCCGTGCGGCTGTTAGCCACGGCGCACAGTGCCCGATTTGATGGCGAAGCCACCTTATTTGTCGCGGAACGGACGTTGAAACCAGGGGTCGATGCGCGTCAGTCCTGGGCTCCGTGGATCAGCGCATTGCAGGTCTGGTCAGTGGATTGCGCGCATGTGGACATGATTACGCCGGAGGCGTTTGCTTTTATCGGGCCGCTCATTAATCAACGACTGAATGCCGACTAACTCAGCATTGTCGGATGCCGCTATTGCCTAGCGGAATGACCAGTGGCGTGTGTGCTACTGGATCGTCGATAATCATGCAGCGCAAGCCATACACCGCCTCGATTAACTCCGTGGTGACAATTGCTTTTGGCGCACCCTGAGCCACGATTTTCCCGTCACGTAACGCGATCAGGTGTGTGGCATAGCGGCACGCCTGATTAAGATCATGCAACACCACCGCCAGGGTGTAACCCTGTTCACGGTTCAGATCGCACAACAGTTCCAGCAGATCAATTTGATAGCTGATATCAAGCCAGGTCGTGGGTTCATCCAGCAACAGAATCGATGTTTCTTGCGCCAGTACCATGGCTATCCAGGCACGCTGACGCTGACCACCAGAAAGAGTATCTACCGCTTGTCCGGCCAGCGCGGTAATCCCGGTGGCTTTCATGGCATGCTGTACCGCCACTTCATCCTCATCACGCCAGCGACTAAAAACCGGTTGATGCGGATAGCGGCCGCGTGCAACCAGTTCAGCGACGCTAATATCGCCTGGCGCGCTGGCGCTTTGCGTTAGCAGGCCAATCCGCCGTGCTACCTCTTTCGTAGGATAGTCAGAAATCAAGGCGCCATCCAGCCGGACATGCCCGGCCATGGGTTTCATCAGGCGGCTTAGTGCCCGTAACAACGTCGATTTTCCGCAACCGTTAGGACCAATAATGGCGGTGAACTCGCCGTTCGGGATGCTCACGTTCAGTTCGCTGGCGATCAATTTTTTGCCATAGCCTAATGTGAGTTGTTCTCCTTGCAGACGAGGTGGGGTGATTGCGTGGTTCATCGTTTACGGGACTCCCGGATTAACAAAGCTATCAGATAACATCCTCCCAGACTCACCGTGAGCACGCCAACCGGAAGCTGGTAAGGAATAAACAGACGCTGAGCACAAATATCGGCGGCCAGCAATAATGTGGCGCCACACAGGGCAGTTTGCATCAATCCCCAATGGGAAGAGCCGCTCAGGCGATGTGCAATATGCGGTGCCACCAGGGCGATAAAAGAAATGGGGCCGGCGAGGGCAGTGGCGGTGGCTGTCAGTATAACCCCGGTTAACATTAACAGCAGGCGTGAAGGCTCTACAGCGACGCCGAGCGCACAGGCACTGTCATCGCCCATCTCAAGTAAACGCATGCGGCGAGCCAGCAGAAAGCTGACCAGGATCATCGCTACCATCAGCGGTGCGGCGGGCATGATTTTACTCCAGGTCAGGCCATTCAGCGAACCGGCATTCCACAGCCCGGCCGATAACGCCGCATCCAGTGAGGCATGAAGCAGCAGCCAGGTATTAAAAGCCATCAGCATGGCGCGAAGGCCGATACCGACAATGATCAACCGAAAGGTTTCCATCCCGTTACGCCAGGCCAGCCCCCAGACCAGCAAGGCGGTAAGAATGCCGCCAGCCATTGCGGCAGCGACGATGGCGGATGGATGCTGACCGAACAGCACGATCGCCACCAACACCCCGCTCCAGGCGCCAGTGTTAAACCCGATTACGTCCGGGCTACCGAGGGGGTTGCGCATCAGTGACTGAAAAATCGCTCCACTCACCCCCAGCACGGCGCCGATTAACAACGCCATCAGAATACGCGGTAAACGCCATTCGACCACCACCAGCGTGATATTCCGTGGCGCATCGCCTGTTAGCGCGGTGAAAATTTGTCTCGCGGTAAGCGGCATACTCCCACCGCTGAGCCCCCAGTAACTGAGGAACCCACAAATAAGTAGCAATGAAACCGACACCAAAAGCAGGCGCAGCGAAAGGCGCGTCATCGGTTTCCTCCTGCTCGTCGTCGGACAAGGTAGATCAGTACCGGCGCGCCAAGAAATGCGGTAACAACGGAAACGCGCAACTCGCCAGGCACGATCAGGCGACCAACAATATCAGCCAACAGCAACAGGGCTGGGGTGGCAAGCAGGGTCATCGGCAGCGACCAGCGATGGTCCGGTCCGACACACCAGCGCGCAATATGCGGCATCATCAGACCAATAAACGCGATCGGGCCAACGGCGGCAGTGGCGCTGCCGCACAATAAGGTAATCGCCAGCAAACCGAGCAATTGGGTACGGGCGACACGGTTACCCAGCGCAGTGGCGGTATCGTGGCCCATGCTCAGGCTGTTCAGCGCGCGGCTAAGTAATAACGCAATAAGGCAACCGGCGATAACCGGGACGGCGATGATTTTTAAGGTTGTCAGGGTACGAATATCCAGCGATCCGGCCTGCCAGTAACGTAACTGATCATAGACCTCAGGGTTGAGTAGCGAAATACCGCTGCTCAGTCCTTCAAGTACTGCGGCAAGCGCGACGCCGGCGAGCGTCAGGCGTACCGGGTTCAACCGTCCGCCCCCGATACTGCCGGTTAATGCCACCAGTAATGCAGCAAGCAGAGCGCCAGAAAAAGCCAGCCCCAGTAATGCCAGTGCGGAACTGAGCCCCCAAAGCGCGGAACCCATCACCACAGCAAAGCTTGCCCCGGCATTAACGCCGAGCAGGCCGGGGTCCGCCAGCGGATTACGGGTCAGTGTTTGCATCAGTGCGCCTGCGAGGCCGAGGGAAACCCCAGCCAGAATCCCGGCCAACGTGCGCGGCAACCGGGCATCCAGTATAATGGTGCAGTCCGCGCTGTGACACTGACCGCTAAATGCGGCGATGACCACGGAACTGTGCAGGGGTTTGGCGCCCAAAAGCAAACTCAGTGCCGTTACTAATAAAAGAATCACAACAAGGCTCAGCAACGTGGTCGCGCGAGCTGATAACCTGACCGCAGGCATAACGTACATCCTGTTAATAGATAATGATATTTATTATCGTTATCACTATTGTTGGTTTATGTTAGCATGAGCCGCCTTTTTTGGGTAAAAAAATCGTTTTAAGGCCATGTAATGAAGCAAAATTCTCTGTTACTCAATCTGAGCCTGTTACGGACGCATCCGGCTTTTCGCGCGGTGTTTTTTGCCCGTTTTATCTCTATCCTGGCTCTGGGTTTGTTGAGCGTGGCGATACCGGTACAGATCCAGGCACTGACTGGTTCACCTTTTCAGGTTGGCCTTGCGGTGACGCTGACCGGCGGAGCGATGTTTGTTGGCCTGATGATAGGTGGGGTACTGGCTGATCGTTATGAACGCAGGCGGCTTATTTTGCTGGCGCGTTCGGCCTGCGGTTTGGGGTTTATTGGCTTATGGTGTAATACGATGCTGCCTTCTCCCTCACTGGCGGTAATTTATTTGCTGGGCATCTGGGACGGGTTATGTGGTGCGATCGGCGTGACGGCGTTACTGGCGGCCACGCCCGCGCTGGCTGGCCGGGAAAACCTGATGCAGGCCGGGGCTATCACCATGCTGACGGTCCGGCTGGGCGCGGTGATTTCGCCGTTATTGGGCGGGATATTGTTGGCCAGCGGCGGGGTGGTCTGGAATTATGGCCTTGCCGCAGCAGGCACTTTTCTGACCTTGCTTCCGTTGCTGCGCCTGCCGTTGCTTCCGCCGCCGCCGCAACAACGTGAATCCCCCTTTCTTGCATTGCTGGCTGCGTTTCGTTTCTTGCTGCATCATCCGCTGATCGGCGGTGTGGCGCTGGTGGGCGTATTGCTCACCATGGCAACGGCGGTACGGATACTTTACCCGGCGCTGGCGATCCACTGGCAGATGAGCGCGCTACAAATCGGTTTGTTGTATGCTGCAGTGCCGCTCGGCGCCGCCAGCGGCGCGCTAACCAGTGGGGCACTGGCGCAGCGATCCCGGCCTGGTTTGATCATGATGTTGACGGCAGTGGCGGCTTTTATCGCGGTTGGCTTGTTCAGCCTGATGCCTGTCTGGCCGCTTGGTCTGCTTTTCCTGGTCCTGTTTGGCTATCTGAGTGCGATCAGTTCACTGTTGCAGTACACCCTGATTCAGGCGCTAACGCCTGATAATATGCTGGGCAGGATCAACGGATTATGGACGGCGCAAAACGTTAGCGGCGACGCCATCGGTGCGTTATTGCTGGGGTATGTCGGTTCGATGATGACGCCAGTCACCGCCGCCAGCGCCAGCGGGGCTGGCTTGATGCTGGCGGGGTTATTGTTGCTGATGGTGCTGCGTCAATTACGCCGTTTCCGTCAGACAGCGACGTTTCCGGCAACCGCTTCGTCAGCAGGAAAATAATCACTGTGATCTGAACGTCTGTTCTAAAAGGGTCAGCAGGCGGCTGGCACTATAATAATCCAGACGGAACGTTTCATTGCCAAGTGGATAAATACGGTGCTGTTTTACCGCGGGCAAATGGGCCAGCAGCGGATCGGCCGCCAGTGCCTGCGCCACACTCTGGTCAGAAGCAAACAACAGCAAGGTTTGCCCGTTCAGCCCGGTCGCCAGATCTTCGCCGCCTAATTGCACAATATCATGTCGTTTTCCCATGCTCTGGCTGGCGTGTAACAAGTCAGGTAACGCGGCGAGGGTGAATCCGAGTTGTTGCAGTAACTGGCCCTGTGCAGACTCGGCAGTCCAGAGATTGGCGGTATGGGCGGCAGGGTTATAGACCAGCGCGGATACCGGCTGAGGCGGCAGTTTAAGATGCTGTTTCATTGCCGCCAGTTGGCTGTCGAAGGCAGCAATACGTTGTGCGGCTTCTTTTTCGTGACCTGTTGCCTGGCCGAGCAGCGTCAGCATTTGTTGCCAGCTTTTGTCATCATAATTGATCACCAGAGTAGGGGCGATGGTGGAAAGTTGGTCATACAATGCCAGCGCGGAATCACCGCCAGTGGCGCTGAGTAAAATCAAATCAGGCATTTGTGCCGCCACAGCTTCCGCATTAGGCTCACCAATATAGAGTCGCTTAACATGGCGCTCTTTGGCCACGTCCCCCCATTGCCGCAAGAATCCCTGGTCATCAGCAACCCGTGCGCCAGGAGAAGTGGCTCCGCTGGCGATCACCGGGGCGTCAATGGCCAGCAACGATCCGGTTAAGGTCACGCTGGTGGAGACAATGCGTAAAGGTGCCTTCTCCAGCGTATGTGTGCCATGGCTGTCAGTGAACTGGCGTGGCCATTCCGCACCCTGAGCATGCGCACATAATAAAATGACCAACGCGATCATTTGTGCGAGGCGCGGCAGTAAAGGGGATATGTAGTGTTTCATTCAGCAGTTCCTGTGATGATACCCGTCATCTTTCACGCTGCCGGTGCGTTGGCTGCACTCGCTCACCCGAATCACTTACCGGAGTAAGCTCATCGGGATTCGTTCGTTTGCCGCCTTCCTGCCACGTGAAAGCTATAGGGTATATAGACCCGTGGTTTTTAACGATGCCGGTGCGTTGGCTGCACTCGCTCACCCGAATCACTTACCGGAGTAAGCTCATCGGGATTCGTTCGTTTGCCGCCTTCCTGCCACGTGAAAGCTATAGGGTATA
>JAATFO010000042.1 GCA_015655145.1 Enterobacterales bacterium
GCCGCCAGCGTTCAATCTGAGCCATGATCAAACTCTTCAATTAAAAGTCTGATGCTCAAAGAATTAAACTGTTATTCATTACAAATTGCAGTCACTCTTCAAGACTTGATATGTCAAATACTGCGTTGACTGTCAGTCCTGCGAGTGCCCACACAGATTGTCTGATAAATTGTTAAAGAGCAGTGCGACATCGGCCTCGCCGTTACGGATTGTCGCCTCCGCTGACAGGTTATCCCGTGTCAGTGGAGGCGAATTATAGAGATCCGAATTTTTTGCACAAGCCTTTATTTGATCTTTTTTTTCAGTTGATGACTTTTCGTTCTTTTCGCTGCGATCTCATACGATCTGTGTACTATTGGCATACGATCCTGATAATAGCATATTTAACACATTACGCGGTGATAATGACCCCACTGGAGATAAACAATGACAGCGATTTTACGCCATTTTAAACAACACTACCCATCCCTTGGTAAACGCGTAATGGTTGATGCCAGCAGCATTATAATCGGCGATGTTACGTTGTCAGATGATGTCAGCATCTGGCCTCTGGTGGTAATTCGAGGCGACGTAAATAGCGTTCATATTGGCAAACGTAGTAATATTCAGGACGGTAGCGTGTTACACGTCACCCATAAATCGACGGCAATACCCGCAGGTTTTCCACTGCTTGTCGGCGACGATGTGACCGTTGGCCATAAAGCAATGCTGCATGGCTGCACCATCGGCAACCGGGTCTTAGTGGGCATGGGATCCATTTTGCTGGACGGCGCTATCATTGAGGATGATGTGATGATCGGCGCCGGTAGTTTGGTTCCTCCAGGGAAGCGGCTGGAAAGCGGCTATCTCTATTTAGGCAGCCCGGTGAAAAAAATCCGCCCATTAAGTGCAAACGAGATCGAAGGTTTGCTTTATTCCGCTAACAATTATGCTGGCTGGAAAGATGAATATCTGTCTCAGGACAACCAAACCCAACCTTGATCGTTCTCTTGTTGCTGCAGGATCAACGCCTCCGCGCGTTCTTCAATATCCCAGCGATGTGCTCTGAACAGATCCAGCGGAGTTGCATCGTTGCCATAAGCGGCAATCAGGACCAGCGCAGGTATCGCACATGTCAGATTGAGGCCATTCACCTGAGCAGGAAAGCAAACGACCTGACGTTGCTCGTTCCACTCTTCACGCTCCGGGAAATGAATAGCCTGATTCATTGCGCCATATGCCGTCTTAGGCTATCGATCACCGGATGCATATCGGGTAATGTGCCATGCCAGAATAAAAAAGAGTGCGCAGCTTGCCCCACCAGCATACCTAAGCCATCGGCAGTTTGACGTGCCCCTTGCTGCTGGCACCAGTGAATAAAAGGTGTTAGACCAGACTGATAGAACATGTCATAGCATCGCGTTCTGGCTGAGATTAATGAAGCGGGTAACACAGGAATATCCCCTACGACGCCGCTTGATGTGGCATTAATGATCAAATCAAAAGTGTGGTCAGCAAGTTGATCACCAGCCAGAACACGGACATGGCCAGCCGACTTAAAAGCCACGGCTAATTCATCAGCCCGCTTCAGGGTACGGTTTGTAATAGTGACAGAACAGCCAAATGAGAGCAACGGCAAAAGAACGCCCCGCACCGCACCGCCCGCGCCAACCAGCAGAATATTATCTGTCGGCTTGATCATTGCCAGCCGCTCAAGGTCGGTCAGCATGCCAACACCATCGGTGTTATCGCCCAACAACTGGCCGCCATCATTTTTTTTCAGAGTGTTCACCGCGCCCGCCAGCGCCGCCCTTTCCGTTAGTTCGCTGGCAAGGGCGAAAGCTTCCTGTTTAAACGGTAATGTCACATTCGCACCACACCCGCCGGCGCGAAAGAAATCATCCAGCGACTGTTGAAACCCTGCGAGAGGTGCGCATATTCGCCCATAAGGATGATTAATCCCCGTTTGCCGGGCAAACATACTGTGGATGAATGGCGATTTACTGTGGCTAACTGGGTGACCAAATACGGCGAACGCGTCCATTGTTACTTACCCCTGGCGAATCAATTCGTTAATAATAACATCACGAATTTCTGACGGATTTTGCCGACCGCCAGTGTCACCCAGCATGACGGGGAAATCTTCACCAAACTGTTGCATGACAGCTTCCGCTGTACGGCAAGGTGGAAGACCGGAAAGATTAGCGCTGGTAGAAACCACCGGCTTACCGAATGCGCGGCACAATGACTGAACCCCAGGATGATCACTGACGCGTACCGCCAGCGAGTCAAAACATCCCGTTAACCAGCGCGGGGTTTTTGGCGATGCGGGCACCACCCAGGAAACAGGACCCGGCCAGCAGGCAAACATCCTGTCACGCTGAACAACAGAAAGCTCACGATCGGCCACATAGGGTTCCAGTTGCTGATAATCAGCGGCAATTAAAATCAATCCTTTCTCGACCGGACGCTGTTTTAACGCCAGTAAATGCATAACAGCGTTTTCGCTATCAGGGTCACACCCCAGGCCAAAAACAGCTTCGGTAGGATAGGCTATCACGGCCTGTTGACGGAGTTTTTCGACACAAAAGGCAAGCGTTCCGGGTAAGACTTCGTTATTCACGACGGGTTCCTGTTATTACAGCCTGACCACAGGCTTTACTGGCACAAAAGCGTTTTAACCCCTGAGCGGTTTTTTTCTCAATCAAAAGGGGAAATTGACAGTATTCACACGTGCCTGCCACCGGTGTGAAATTTACCGCGAACTGACAACCAGGATAGCGATCACAGGCATAAAATGTTTTGCAGAAACGCGAACGGCGCTGAACCAGTTTCCCTTGCTGGCATTGTGGGCAAGAAAGCAATGTTTCATCTGGGCGATCTATCAGTTCTGTATGGTCACAAACCGGATAATGGCTACAGCCAATAAACATGCCATAACGCCCCTGTCGCAACACCAGTTCAGACTGACATTTTGGGCAATGCTGCCCTTCCAGTACTTTAACAATGTGGCCATCCCCCTGGCCTTTCAACGGGCGCACATAACTGCAATTCGGATAAGTCGAACAGCCAAGAAAAGCGCCATGTTTTCCAGAACGGATCACCAGCTCAGCCCCACACTCGGGGCAAGGTTCATGCTTTTGCACAGAAAAAAGCGCGGTTTTATTCATAACATTCAATACACGAAAACGGTCTTCAGTGCACTATTCCTTCATTGGCGTCAAAAAGAAGCTCTTCCATTTGTTGATAGGCGTTTTCGCATCCTGGGATGTTAAATAGTACCATCAATACAACCCACTTGAGATCTTCCAAATCAAACTCAAGGGTATCCAGCGCCATCACCCGTTCAATAACCATTTCGCGTGTTTCCAGATTGAGAACCTGAATTTGTTCCAGAAACAAAATGAAGCCACGACAACTGGCATCGAGACGCAAGCTCTCCTCTTCAGTATAAATACGCATCGAGAGAGGATCCGTTGCCAGCAAAATAGGCGCAACAAGCCCTTCTTGATAATCCGCCAGTTTCTCCAGCCAGTTCAACGCATTATAAATATCTTCACGATGAAAACCTGCATCAGTCAAATCATCAGTTAATTTATCCTGATCAACGTGCATTTCTGCTTCGCTATGAATATAGGTTTCAAATAAGTACATGAGTACGTCGAACATGGCATGCCCTCCTCAATCGGACATAGCCGCCGGGTACAGCTGCGATCCATCCTGCTAACTCCAGCTCAAGCAATGTCGCTATGATAGCTGGCACAGGTTGGCCGGCACGTTCAGTGACGACGTCAACAGGTGTAACCTCATCTCCTACGTTAGCCAACACATCAGCAAATGGCAATGGCACTTCCGTGCTGTCGGCAGAATATATTGTGTCCGGTGGCAAAAAAGGCAGCCAGTTAAGATCACTTTGTACTTGTTCAAGGATGTTGTTGGGATGAGCAACCAGCAACGCGCCTTGTTGAATTAACCAATGCCCACCTTCACTCTGGTCATTCCCTAATGCGCCAGGCAGTGCGAACACATCGCGGTTTTGTTCCAGAGCATAACGCGCGGTAACCAGTGAACCACTCTTTAAAGACGCTTCTATGACCAGAACCCCCAGACTCAGCCCACTGATAATACGGTTTCTGCGAGGGAAATTTTGTGCATGAGGCACGCGATCCAGTGGAAACTCGGAGACCAAAGCACCGCCGCTGGCAATAATCTCCTGCGCAAGCGCGGCATGCCGCTTAGGATACAAAACCTGTAACCCGCTGCCCAATACCGCAATGGTTTTTCCGCTAACCCCCAGCGCCGCCCGATGCGCCACGCCATCAATACCGCGCGCCAAACCACTGGTAATCGTTAATCCACTCAATGCCAGCGCCTGGGTAAAATACGTTCCCCACTGACGACCATAATGAGTGCAATTACGACTGCCGACGATGGCCAGTTGGGGAGAAGAAAGAAGCTGTAAATTACCGGCCACAAACAACACCGCAGGGAAACGAGCAATATTTTTCAACTGCCGAGGATACGCCGGGCTATCCGCCGTGAGCAGATGGTGATGCGCCACCTCAAGCCAGCGCAACGTGTTTTCCCGTTCAGCCGCATCGCCGTTAAGAAACTGCCTCACCTGAATCTGATCCAGGCCTGCCGCGGCAACATCGTCAGCATCAAGAGAACCCCGCGCCATAAGCCACTGCGCCGCATGCAGCATGCGTTTATCGCCTAATCCTTTGACGCCGGATAAACGCAGCCAAATCTCCGTTGGTGTCATGCTACTCTCCCTGTAACAAATCACGCCAGCAGACGGCGTACATGGTGAGGAATGCTGTCAATCGGCACGTGAAATGTCTACAATAAAGGGAATAATTCTTTTTCCCCTTGAATACAGATCTGGAAAGTTATGTCAGTGTTGCAGGTATTACATTATCCGGACGAGCGCTTGCGCATCGTCGCGAAACCGGTTAAAGCAGTGAATGCAGACATTCAGCGTATCGTTGATGATATGTTTGAAACCATGTATGCCGAAGAAGGAATCGGCCTGGCGGCGACGCAGGTCGACATCCATCAACGCATTATCGTGATTGACGTTTCAGAAAATCGTGACGAACGTCTGGTGCTGATCAACCCCGAGCTTCTGGAAAAAAGCGGTGAAACGGGGATTGAAGAAGGCTGCCTGTCTATTCCTGAACAGCGGGCATTCGTGTCGCGTGCTGAGAGGGTCAAAATTCGGGCGCTGGATCGCGAAGGCAATGCTTTTGAACTGGAAACCGAGGGGTTGCTGGCGATTTGTATTCAGCATGAATTGGACCATCTCGTGGGTAAGCTATTTATTGATTATCTCTCACCCTTAAAGCGCCAACGCATTCGTCAAAAACTGGAAAAAATGGCACGTATAAATACGCGTGACTGATCGCATACTGAAGGGAACAGCGTGTCTGAATCGTTAAAAATCATCTTTGCCGGAACACCTGACTTTGCCGCACGCCATCTTGATGCCCTGTTGTCTTCTGAACATCACGTGGTAGCTGTCTTTACTCAGCCGGATCGCCCAGCTGGCAGGGGAAATAAGTTGACACCGAGTCCGGTCAAAGTACGGGCGCAACAACAGGGGATTCCGCTTTTCCAGCCAGGCTCACTGCGCCCGGAGGAGAATCAGCAATTAGTGGCTAATTTGCAGGCAGATGTCATGGTCGTGGTCGCTTATGGCCTCATTCTGCCGCCAGCGGTTCTTACCATGACACGTTTGGGGTGTATTAACGTACACGGTTCCCTTTTGCCACGTTGGCGCGGCGCGGCGCCGATCCAACGTGCGCTCTGGGCTGGCGATAACGAAACCGGCATCACTATCATGCAAATGGATGCCGGTCTGGACAGTGGCGATATGCTCTATAAGCTCGTTTGCCCCATTGGCCCGGAGGATACCAGCGCCAGCTTGTATACTCGTCTGGCTGATCTGGGTCCGCAAGGCTTACTGGCTACGCTGGAGCAACTTACCCACGGTAACGCCAACCCCGTCGTTCAGGACAGTACATTAGTGACCTGGGCGGAAAAACTCAGTAAAGAAGAAGCTCGCCTTAACTGGTCACTTTCTGCCAGCCAGTTAGCACGTTGCATCCGTGCGTTTAATCCCTGGCCAATAAGTTATTTCATGCTTGATGATCAACCAGTTAAAGTATGGAAAGCCAGTATCTTGCCACATCAGGCGGGACATCAGCCTGGTGAAATTGTTGCTGCGAACAAAAATGGTATTCAGGTCGCCACGGCTGAAGGTGTATTAAATATTGAAGAGTTACAGCCCGCCGGTAAAAAACTCATGAAAGCACATGACCTGCTGAATTCGCGGCGTGCGTGGTTTACCGTGGGGACATGTCTTGCCTGATCACCAGTCCCGGCAATCCTGCCCGGCGGGGCTATCACTTATAATGACGATGCCATCATGAAAAAATCGACCAATCTGCGCAGCCTGGCGGCGCAGACTATTGAACGTGTAGTCGAACAGGGACAATCACTGAGTCATGCCCTGCCTGCCGCGCAAAAAAAACTGTCAGAGCAAGATAGCGCACTGTTGCAAGAGATCTGTTTCGGCGTACTTCGCACATTGCCGCAACTGGAATGGATTACCGCCCAGTTGATGTCACGTGTGCTAACAGGCAAACAACGCGTTCTCCATTTTCTGATTATGGTTGGTTTGTACCAATTACTGTATACGCGAATTCCTGCGCATGCCGCCCTCGCGGAGACAGTAGAAGGCGCAGCGGTATTGCAACGTCCACAGTTAAAGGGCCTGATTAACGGCGTGCTGAGGCAATTTCAACGCCAGCAAGAAACCTTACAACAACATCACCATGATGGGCCGCAGAAATTTCTTCATCCCACCTGGTTGCTGGCTCGTTTGCAACACGCCTGGCCAGAACAATGGCGACAGATTGTCGAAGCGAATAATCAGCGCCCTCCTATGTGGTTGCGTGTCAACCGGCAACATCATTCGCGCGCTGACTGGCTGACATTATTACAGGCGACCGGTAAAAGCGCAGAACCACATCCGACAATCAACGATGCTCTGCGCCTCGATATGCCTACCGCGGTTAACCAACTGCCCGGTTTTGATCAAGGCTGGGTGACGGTACAGGATGCCTCTGCTCAGGAGTGTATCGCGCTACTCGACCCACAAGACAATGAGCAGATTCTCGACCTCTGCGCCGCGCCGGGCGGCAAAACCACGCATATACTGGAAGCGGCGCCAGGCGCCCATGTACTGGCAGTGGATATTGATGCGCCGCGTCTGACCCGCATCCATGAAAACCTTAAACGTCTGAACCTACACGCCGAGGTAAAACAAGGTGACGGTCGCCATCCGGAACAGTGGTATCCGCACGGGCAATTTGATCGGATTCTACTGGATGCGCCTTGCTCCGCCACAGGCGTGATCCGCCGTCATCCCGATATCAAATGGTTACGCCGCGACCGTGACATTGCCGAGCTGGTCACCCTGCAACGGGACATTTTAGATGCCATCTGGCCACGGTTGAAGCAGGGAGGGATCTTACTCTATGCAACCTGCTCAGTACTCCCTGAGGAAAATTATCAGCAAATCAGTGAATTTCTGGCACGCCATGCTGATGCGGCGCTAGTGCCCACGTCCAATAGTACGGCCTACGGACAACAAGTTTTCCCCCACCCGCAAGGCGGTGATGGTTTCTTTTACGCTAAGCTGATAAAAAATTAACCTCAATACGCAATGCAAGGTCTTTGCATCAACAGATAAGCCGATATAACGATGAAGATAATCATTCTTGGCGCAGGCCAGGTTGGCGGTACCCTGGCAGAAAACCTGGTGGGTGAGAACAACGATATTACCGTGGTGGATACCGATGCGCTGCGGCTGCACCAGTTGCAGGATAAGTTTGATTTGCGCGTTGTTCAGGGCCACGGTTCACACCCTCGCGTATTGCGTGAAGCCGGCGCCGAAGATGCCGATATGCTGATTGCGGTAACCAGCTCAGACGAAACAAACATGATTGCCTGTCAAATTGCCTATTCATTGTTCAACACACCCAACCGTATCGCACGCATTCGCGCCGTTGATTATGTCCGCGATGCCGAAAGATTGTTTATTCCAGAAGCCATCCCCATTGATCACCTCATCGCCCCAGAGCAGTTGGTGATCGACAATATCTACCGCCTTATTGAGTACCCCGGCGCTTTGCAGGTCGTGAATTTTGCCGAAGAAAAAGTCAGTCTCGCGGTAGTTAAAGCCTATTATGGCGGACCGTTAGTGGGTAATGCATTATCCACCTTGCGCGATCATATGCCGCATATTGATACCCGCGTTGTCGCCATCTTTCGCCAGGATCGTCCGATCCGTCCTCAGGGTTCAACAATTATTGAAGCCGGAGATGAAGTGTTCTTTATTGCTGCCAGCCAACATATTCGCGCGGTAATGAGTGAGCTGCAACGGCTGGAAAAACCCTATAAACGCATTATGCTGGTCGGCGGCGGCAATATTGGGTTCGGGCTGGCGCGTCGGCTGGAAAAAAGTTACAGCGTGAAATTGATTGAGCGCAATCAACAACGGGCCGCCGAACTAGCCGAACAGCTACAAGACACCATTGTATTCTATGGCGATGCCTCCGATCAGGAATTGCTGGCGGAAGAAAATATTGATCAGGTTGATCTTTTTATCACTATCACCAACGATGATGAAGCGAACATTATGTCGGCAATGCTGGCGAAGAAAATGGGAGCGAAAAAGGTGATGGTCTTAATCCAGCGTCGAGCCTATGTCGACCTGGTTCAGGACAGCGTAATTGATATTGCCATCTCACCGCAGCAGGCCACAATTTCCGCACTGCTTGGTCATGTACGTAAAGCTGATATCGTCAACGTTTCTTCATTGCGACGCGGGATTGCGGAAGCTATTGAAGCTATCGCTCACGGTGATGAAAGTACCTCGCGCGTGGTTGGTCGTTTAATTGATGATATCAAATTGCCGCCAGGATCCATTATCGGCGCGGTTGTACGTGGTGATGATGTCATCATTGCCAATGACAATGTGTCCATCGAACAAGGTGATCATGTCATCATGTTCCTGACGGATAAGAAATTTGTCCCTGATGTTGAACGTTTGTTTCAACCGAGCCCATTCTTCCTGTAATGTTTCCAGGTTATATTGCGCATTGCCTGCCGGGCGCTCATCAGGTGATTATTTCATGTATCACAGGGTGATGATGGCAAAGAATACATCGTTTGTTAGACATTAAAAAGGCATAAAGGAAAGGAGATATATATGAGTTTTTTCAAAGAATTCCGCGAATTCGCTATGCGCGGTAATGTTGTTGACCTTGCTGTTGGTGTCATTATTGGTGCGGCGTTTGGCAAGATAGTCTCTTCACTGGTCGCCAATATCATCATGCCACCACTGGGATTATTGATCGGTGGTGTCGATTTCAAACAATTCAACTGGATATTAAAGCCGGCAGAAGGCAGTGCGCCAGCGGTTATTATGGAATACGGCGTATTTATTCAGGCGATTTTTGATTTCGTTATCGTGGCGCTGGCCATCTTCATCGCCATTAAACTGATGAACAAATTGTACCAGAAAAAAGACGTTGAAGTAGCGGCAGCCCCCAGTGCAGAAGAGACCCTTTTGACGGAAATTCGTGACTTGCTGAAACAACAAAATAATAAAAGCTGAGGGAGAACCCGGCTGAGTAACAAAACTACCGCACTGGCAACCTGGACCAGGGCGCGTACAGAATTTGCGCTAAGAGCCTGTCTCACCAGACATTATTGGCTGGGTACGGACAACGCACAGAAACCAGAGCGTACAGGTATGTCGTACGTGAGGATTTCGGGCACGATCCTGGACCAAAATGGCAAGTAAAATAGTTCTAATGGGATAGGCTCTGAGGCACATCTTCTGGCAATAATGTTGTCATTCTCACCTGCCAACAGCCTCTTTTTACTCAAGAGGCTTCTTATTTTGACCACCACGGTGGCCCTGTTCGAACACAACACTGACGACCCTCTTTTCAGACACCTTGCCAGCGATCATCCACGTGTGTATTAAACAAAATTCGGCGTGCCGTTTCCTCATCGGTGACCAAACCGTTAATCCAGTGGCCACGTAAAACCGCTTCAATTGCCTGATGTTTTTCTTTCCCGCCAGCAAAGGCAATAACTGGTTTTTGCGGGTTCTGACGAATCGCAACACTGGTCAACCGGTTTTGTAAATCGCCCGGAATTAACTCGCCCTGGGCATTGAAAAAATGACCAAGAATTTCAGCCACAGCATTAATCTTCTGTAACTCACTGATTTCTTTTGTCGTGACAAAACCATTGACATGCAATGGGCAATGAAAACCCACTTCACCAATGCCGATAAAAGTAACATCTGCCATGGCCGCTTTTTCAGTCACCGTTTGATAAATACGATGGTGACACCAAAGTGCCTGATCAGCCACGCTGTCAGCAAAAAGCGGCGCAGGCAAAATAAAATATTTCCCCTGTGTTTTTTCTGCCATCCACAATGGCACATCGTAACGGGTACAGGAACCATCCGCAGCAATCGCGCCAATTAGTGCCACACAGCTGTGCTGTGGACGCGCAAGATCATGCAACTGCTCAATGGTATTACGTAACATTTTCCCCGATCCCACCGCAATAACCATTGGTTCCTGCCGCGATAGATAGTGAGTCATCACTTCCGCGCCCGCTACGGCAATCATGCGGTTACTGCCAACAGAATCCATGTGGCCGGAAGGAACGACCTGACAAAGCTGCAACTGATAACGTTTTTCCAGCGCACTGGCGAGCGCAGTACACGCCGCGATCGGATGATGAATATGAAACGAGACGACATTTTTTTCCATCGATGTCGCCACCAGACGCTGCACAACTTGTCGCGAGACCCCTAGAATATCCGCAATATCATGTTGTGTTTTTCCTGCAATGTAATACATCCATGCGGCGCGTGCGGCCATATCCAGCTTATTATTCATTTTACTCATCAATGACGCCTCATCTCTTACCCACCTTCTTTTCAGGTAAAAACACGTTACCTGATCGCCCATCCTCCAATAACAATTGAGGAACAAAAACTTCACATTTGTGAGCTAAAGCACTTTTGCTGCGCAATTATTCAACTAGTCTACAAAAAACGTTCAAAAGCCCTTTTAATGGGCGAAAGACCAATTTACCAGGAGAGTGACAGATGACAACCGCCCCATCATTCCAGTGGCTACATATTGGTGCCGGTTCTTTCCACCGGGCACACCAGGCGTGGTACTTGCATCGCCTGTTGCAAACCAGAGGTGAGCATGATGACCGCTGGTATATTGCGCTGGGTAACATTCGTGATGATGCAACAGACTTACTCAATACACTGGAAAAACAACATGGCCAATATGTGCTGGAAACGGTTACGCCTTCAGGAAAACGTGACTACGAATTGATCACCTCGATCAAAAAAATAGTGCCCTGGGATGCCACACTCTCCGCATTAATAGCCACTGGGAGCGCAGCAGAAACACAGGTGATCTCTTTTACGGTGACGGAAGGGGGATATTATCTCGATGCCCATCTGCAACTGGATCAACATAATGCTGACCTGAAACACGATTTGGACGGTGGCGTCTGTACTATCTATGGTGCAATGACCCATATTCTGCAACAACGGATGAAAAACCACGCCGGACCAGTCACCCTGCTTTGCTGCGATAATGTTCGTCACAACGGGCAACGTTTTTACACTGGACTGACTGAGTTTCTGACATTGCGCGGCCTGACCGACCTTCTGGCCTGGCTACCTGGCGCGGTGACCACACCCAATACGATGGTCGATCGCATCACGCCACGCCCTTCTGCCGATATTGCATCCCGAGTGAGACAACAACTGCCTATTGAGGATGCCGTGCCCGTCATGGCGGAGTCATTTATTCAGTGGGTCATTGAAGATCGCTTTGCCGCTAAACGTCCGGCGCTGGAAAAAGTGGGAGTCGAGTGGGTTGATGACGTTAATCCCTATGAAGAGGCAAAAACCCGGATTCTTAACGCCAGCCACAGCGCCATCGCCTGGGCCGGGACACTGGCGGGTTTATCCTTCATTGATGAAAGCACGCGCGTCCGCGACATTTATCGCATGGCCTGGGATTATGTGACTGCCGATGTCATCCCCTGCCTGTCACCTTCGCCCGTCCAACTGGAAAATTATCGCGATGTGGTTCTGGATCGCTTCAGTAACCCTTATATTAAAGATACTAATCAACGTGTTGCCGCAGATGGATTATCAAAAATTCCGGGATTTATTACGCCAACATTGATAACACGTTATGAACAAGGTGGAGAGCCGCGAGCCTGTTCCGTCTTGCCTGCCCTCTACTTTATGTTCATGCGCCGCTGGCATGAAGGCACACTGCCTTATACCTATCAGGACGGAATCCTCTGCGCCGAAGAGGTACACTGTTGGTATACCAGCACCGATCCCATCGTCGCCTATGCCAGCTATCAACCATTATTTGCTTCACTGGCAGGCAACGCCGCCTTTGTTCAACTGCTCCGAGAGACGGTTACTCATCTTGAGCATCAATTTCAGCGCCTGACATAGGAGCAGGCCATGTATCTGGGAGTGGATCTGGGGACATCGTTGCTCAAGTTGGTAGTACTTGATGATGCGGGGGAATTAATTGCTCAGGAAAGTGAGGCGCTCAACACCATGCGCCCACAACCCCGCTGGTCAGAGCAACACCCGCATGACTGGTGGGTCGCCACAGACAATGCCATTACGCGCCTGCGTAAAAACATGGGGCGGAGATGGTCCTCCATACACGCGATTGGATTATCAGGCCAGATGCACGGCGCAGTTTTACTCAGTAAACAAGACCAGGTTTTACGCCCAGCCATCTTATGGAATGACACCCGCAGTGATGCCGAGTGCCGACAACTCACCGCCAAAGTAAGCGACCTTCATTCGGTTGCCGGCAATATGGCGATGCCCGGGTTTACCGCACCCAAATTGTTATGGATTGCACGACATGAACCTGAAATTTTCCGGCAAACAGCCTGCGTTCTGCTTCCTAAAGATTATCTGCGCCTGTGTATAAGTGGAGAAAAAGTCTCTGATATGTCTGATGCGGCAGGCACCTTATGGCTGGATGTCGCCCGGCGGGATTGGTCAGATATGTTGCTGGAAGCCTGTCATTTGGATCGCAGTAAAGTGCCGCGTCTGGTTGAAGGCAATGCGCCAGCAGCGCAACTGCGCCATGAGGTGGCAATCCGCTGGGGACTCTCCCCCGGTACGCTAATCGCCGGTGGAGGTGGCGATAACGCCGCCAGCGCGATTGGGGTTGGCGCAGTCGAAAGGGGCGATACACTGATTTCTCTCGGCACATCAGGCGTGATTTTTGCTGTCAATGATCGCTTTCGGCCGAATCCTTACTCTGCCGTCCATACTTTTTGCCATGCATTACCTGATCGCTGGCATCAGATGAGCGTCATGTTAACCGCTGCGAGTGCGCTGCGTTGGCTCTGCATACAGATAAAAGAAGATGAGACCGCATTGTTATCACGGGTAGAAAAGCTAACCATGGCACAACGTGCCAGCGCACCGCTCTTTCTGCCTTATCTGTCCGGTGAGCGAACACCCCATAACGATCCTCTGGCGACAGGACAATTTTGCGGCATCACTCACGCTACCGACGCCCCCTTACTGGCTTATAGCGTACTGGAAGGTGTGGCGTTTGGTCTGGCCGATGGATTACTGGTGATGCAGGAAGCCGGCAGTCATCTGTGTCAGGCGTCATTACTTGGCGGAGGCGCGCGCAGTCATACCTGGGCTCAGCTCATTGCCGATACATTAAACATCATTATTACCACACACCATGGCGGCGAAGTTGGTGCGGCAAAAGGCGCCGCACGGCTGGCCTGGCTGGCTACCGGAGGAACATTACGTGATGTTTGCCATAAACCGACTATTAAACAAGTATTTACACCAGATATTCATGCGTGGGCGCAACTGCAAAACCGGCTTAAACAGTACCGACTGTTATACAAACAGCAAATTGAATTACGTACTCTGTGCCTGTCCGATGTTGACTTGCAGGCAGTTGGTAAATGAGCGTGTTTCACTGTGCTGATACAAGGTGTAACCCGCATCGCCAACTGATCGGCGAGCGGAAAGATAACCACGATTACCCGAACTGAATAAACCAGAAGTCATGTAACGAAGAAGCCATAAATCACCTGCCCTATAAAAAAATGAGGACACATAATGAAAAAGTTGTTAGTGGGTCTACTGTTAGCAGGCTCCGCCATCACACTGTCAGCGCAAGCGGCTGATCAGATCAAAATTGGATTTGCCAACCGTACACTGAATGGCGCCTTTTTTAATGGTCTGACCGAATATATGAAAATTCACGCCAAAGAAAAAGGCTATGCGCTGATTACCACGGATGCCCGAGGCGATCTAAATAAACAGATTGCTGATGTGGAAGATATGATCTCTCAGGGAATTAATTACCTGGTCCTCAATCCTCAGGATCCGGAGGCGGGCTTGCGCATTACCAATATTGCCAAACGCGCTGGCATACCCACAGTAATTATCGACAGCGATATCTCTCTTGATGCTCCTGTCATCACTCGTGTGCAGGCCAATAATGCTAAAAACAATAATATGCTGGGTGAATTTGCCGTGAGCCAGTTTGGCGACAAACCACTTAATTGCGTATTTATCAGCGGTAACCAGGGAAACCTGGTCGGGCAGGCGCGACGTGATAATTTCCTGATCGGCGTCAGCGAAGCGCAGTTGCGTAAATATAACCACACTGAAATCAATATTCTCAGTCAGGGTTGGGGGAACTGGGACCAGCAAGGCGGTTTGAAAGCCATGGAAGATATGATCGTGGCACAGGGCGATAAAATTAACTGCGTTTACAGCGAAATGGATGATATGGCACTGGGCGCGCTACGCTCATTAAAAGCGGCCAATAAGTTAGAGAATGTCAAGGTTTACGCCCATGATGGCTACAAAAAAGGGCTTGAAGCAGTGAAAAAAGGTGAGATTCAGGCAACCGCATCAAATAATCCAGACCTGCTAACCAATACTGTACTGGACGTCATTACTAAATATCAGGCCGGGCAAAAATCCTTCCCTGATTATGTCTACATCCCTTCAATTATGATCACCCGGGATAATGTCGACAAATATTACAAAGCCGATTCTATTTTCTGATGACATATCCCCTTTCTTATGAAGGGGGATAACGTTGAGGTCTACACCGTGAATCCGTATGCGATTGAAGTACATCAGGTTAAAAAAAGCTTTGGCGGGGTACATGCCTTAAAGTCCATTAATCTGAAAGTTCACACCGGCACTATTCACGCTATTATTGGTGAGAATGGTGCCGGAAAATCCACGCTCATGAAAATATTATCCGGGATTTATACCAAAGATAGCGGAAAAATATTCATTCATGGTGAAGAAAAAAACTTCACTTCTCCCATCCACAGTAAAGAGAATCATATTGGGATTATTTATCAGGAATTAGCTCTTTCCCCCGATCTTTCTGTCGCTGAAAATATTTTCCTGGATGATCTGGGCATGGGCAACAGAATGATTCGATGGAAAAAATTAAATGAACATGCCGGGCGAATTTTAGATGAGTTAGGTTTTCCTATCAATCCACGCACCCGCACGGGAAATCTGAGTATTGCTTATCAGCAAATGGTTGAAATTGCCAAATCGCTGGCAAAAGATGTCAACATTTTAATTCTGGATGAACCCTCCGCGGTATTGTCAGGAAAAGAGGTGGCGATGCTGTTTACACAACTACGCAAGCTGAAAGCTCGTGGCGTCACCATTATTTATATTTCTCATCGACTGGAAGAGTTGATGGCCATTGCCGATGAAATTACAGTGATAAAGGACGGTGAAACCATTGTCACTCTTGATCCCGCCTCCTGTAATGAAGAGGATATCATTACTCATATGGTTGGTCGTAAAATTGAGACTCTGTACCCTGAGAAAAATATTCCTGGCGACGAGGTGGTGCTGGAAGTTAAGCATCTCGCTACGCGCACATTACTACAGGATGTGACGTTTACCTTGCATAAAGGTGAAATCGTCGGGCTGGCCGGACTGATTGGCGCCGGACGTACCGAAATTGCCCGCTGTTTATTTGGCATCGATAAGATGACAACCGGAACAATCATAAAGAACGGGAATAAAATTTCGATCAATAACCCCTCACAAGCGATGTCGCACGGTATTGGCTTAGTACCCGAAAGCCGTAAAGAACAGGGAGCGATTTTGGTACGGCCAATTCGTGAAAATATGACATTATCGAATTTGAAAATTGTCAGTCGTCTTTTCGGTTTTATTCACCGTCGCCATGAACAACACATCAGTCAGATGCTGCGTCAAAAATTGAATATTAAACTGGGATCGATTGAAGATGCCATCGCCAGCCTCAGTGGCGGAAACCAGCAAAAAGTCGTTATCGCGAAGTGGCTAAATACGGAGTGCAATATTTTAATTCTTGATGAACCCACCCGCGGTGTTGATGTTGGCTCTAAGGTTGAAATCTACAACATTATTCATCAACTGGCTGAACGCGGGTACAGCATCCTGCTTATCTCTTCCGAAATGGTTGAAGTCATCAACCTTAGCCATCGCGTCTACGTCATGAGCGAAGGGCAAATCACCAAAGAACTGGTTGGCGAAGCCATTTCCGAACAAAATATCATGCGTTACGCCATACCTAAGCGCAACGCGGCATGACATGAAGGACAAAACGATGCAATCACTCATCAAAAACGCGAGCAACGTTGATTTTTCCTCCAGAAAGAAATTAGGTCGTTTTTTACTGGATAATTCAACAACCATTGTTTTCATCTGCATGCTGATCATTGCGGCATTCCTCTCTGATCGCTTTTACAGCGAAGATAATATTACCAATGTCCTGCGACAAAGTGTCCCATTGGGTCTGGCGGCATTGGGAATGCTATTTGTGATCCTCACGGGAGGTATCGATCTTTCTATTGGGTCAATCATGGCTTTTGTCTCTGTTATGGTTGGCTTATTGATCCCGGATATCGGCCTTTGGCCTGCACTGGTCGCAGGTGTCGGTATGGTGACATTAATGGGCGCCTTCTCTGGTATTCTGGTCACATGGTTTAACATTGCCCCGTTCATTGCCACCCTGGCGATGATGACTATCGCCCGCGGTCTGGCATTGATTATCGCCAAAGGGCAGCCGGTATTTATTGATAACGAAGCTTTTGTTAATTTTGGTACCGGTTATTTTCTCGGCATCCCGCTTCCAGTTTATGTTTTTCTCTTTTTTGCAATTATTTGCCAGTTGGTTTACAAAAATTCCGTTTTTGGTCGTTTAGTGGTGTCAATTGGATCCAACGAAATGGCAACCCGCTTTGCGGGTATTCGTGTTAATAATTATAAAATTGCAGTCTATGCCATTAGCGCTTTTGCCTGTGGTGCCGCAGGAATTATTTCCGCCACGCGTACCGGGGTTGGCTCTCCGGTATTATCCATCGGTTTTGAACTGGATGTGATTGCCGCCGTGGTTGTGGGTGGTGCCAGCCTCGCTGGAGGGCGGGGAAATGTAGTCAATACCATTATTGGTGTATTTATTCTCAGTATGATATCCAATCTAATGAATTTAATGAATATCTCTGGCTATAATCAACAAGTGGTCAAAGGCGTGATCATCATCATTGCCGTCATGGTTGAGAGTTTGAAATCTCGCGTACGCACATGAAAATCGTTCCTCAATAGAGGTCGAGTAACAAAACACGGATAAGTGACACGGGCGGCAGACAAATGGGTATGAAACAAATATTCATACCATTAGTCGAAGCCCTGAAAAGACAAGGCTCAGGGAGGAGCCTTATAACATACCCGACACACCGATAGAGCGAAAAATGACAAATAAAACAATGTAATACCCCGGTTTCCGCCCCTGAAGTTATGTTACCCGTTAAATATCACTACCCCATCCACATAAATAATAAAAATTAAATTTTCTTTGATGCTGCCTTGCCTATCTCATCTTCCATGGCTAATCTTTAGTTAACTTAATGAATGATGAGCGGGTGAGAATGTGTTATTTCTCTCCTGATATTTTTATTTATTTGATTCTAATGGGTTATTTATGAAAAAAACAAATGTTAACTCACTCAAAGCAGAGATAAATGATGCAGCATCTGTAATGCCAGATATTTCCGGAAAGAACATTCTTATGGGCTTCTGGCATAACTGGTATTCTGATAGCGCAGATGGTTATCAGTTTGGCAGGTCAACACACCTCGACCTTATTGATATTCCAGTAGAATATAATGTTATTGCTGTCTCATTTATGAAAGGCAGTGGTATTCCTACGTTTAAACCTGTCGGATATAGTGATGAAGAATTCCGGCGACAAATCGGTGTTCTGAACTCACAGGGAAGAGCTGTGCTCATTTCTCTTGGTGGTGCCGAGGCACACATAGAACTGCTGGAAAATAATCAAAAAGCGCTGAAAAAAGAAATCATTCGCCTTGTCGATGTCTATGGTTTTGATGGTCTTGATATTGATCTGGAACAAAATGCAATTGATGCTGCAAATAATAATACTGTTATACCGGCAGTACTCAAAGAAGTTAAAGATTTTTACCGGGAAAAGGGACAAAACTTCATCATCAGTATGGCGCCCGAGTTTCCTTACCTGCGTACATTGGGTAAATACGTAAAATATATAAATAGCCTGGAAGGTTACTACGATTTTATCGCGCCACAATATTATAACCAGGGTGGCGATGGAATTTCTTCAGAGGAAGATCAACAGTGGCTGGCACAAAATAACGATAGCGTAAAAGAAGAATTTCTTTATTATTTAACCAAAAGTATTGTGACCCAAACCAGTGGCTTCGTCCATATCCCCCCCGAGAAATTTGTTATTGGCCTCCCAGCGAATAATGATGCCGCAGCGACAGGTTACGTTATTGATCCAACAGCCGTTTATAACACATTTAAACGTCTTGAAGACGCTGGAATAGGCATTAAAGGTTTAATGACCTGGTCAGTAAACTGGGATAACGGGAAAGATGCCAGTAATAAACCCTATAGCTGGGAATTTGTTAATCGTTATAAAGATTTGATTAACAATGATAACAATGGCGGAAATGACGATGATGATACTGTGCCATCAGCACCCAACCAACTAATTTCAACACAACAGACGAAAAATAGTATCACTTTGCAATGGAGCGCTTCCGTCAGTAAACACACTATCACTGTTTATTCTGTTTACCGTGACGGGAAAAATGTGGGTGATACCAGTGGGTTAACCTATATTGATAGCGGACTTACAGAAAAAACAAACTACACCTATTTTGTTACGGCCTGGAATAATATTGGCGAACAATCAATCCCGAGTGTGTCGTTGACAATAGCTACAACCGCATCTGGTGGAGGAAACTATCCACAATGGACCATCGGAAAACTTTATACTGCGGGAGAGAATGTTTCCTATAAAGATAAAGATTACACTGCGCTGGTCACCCATACGGCACAGACTGGCTGGGAGCCCGATGTGGCGTTAAGTCTTTGGAAAGGCATCGTATAATCACCGTCTCTGACAGACACTTGCTTTACAAAATATACAGCGATGGCGCGCTTTTTTATACCTGATGAAGGCACGTGTTTTTGTTGATAAGTGCAGTAGCTTGCTAAAAAAGCGTTCCCTCAGTGTATTTGACGCATATCTTCATGATATTTTGCGTTGTAGATACAGTTGACTCTTCGCTTATTCCGGTCACAGCCTTGACTTGGATAAGCGACAGGGTGAGAGCATGAATGCTTTTTTCCAGTTTCCAGATAATCGGAGTCCATTGCCGCACGGCGTCGTTTACGGCGGATACTCAGCGTTGAAGGCTCTTTTTTCAGAATATTCACGGTACACTGTCGTAATCGGGCAAGATTCTCCACTCCACGATAAATCGGGCCACGATCTTCCCCATCGCTACATCAAGTATCCAATGCAGTTGGTTTTCTATACGCCAGTGTCCTCTTGTCAACGGCGATTTAAAACGAATACAGTTTTGACACCCACTGCGATTTAAAACTGGGTCTTCCGCAACTTGTGATCTTGACCCGCCATCTCCGGACAGCTTTTGTATCTTAAGTTAACGATGCACGCTGCCGCCGGTATTCTCTCGGGGAGTGATATCCCAGCGCGCTGTGCGGGTGGTTTTCATTGTA
>JAATFO010000108.1 GCA_015655145.1 Enterobacterales bacterium
TGAAATGGATGAGGATGTGATGAAAAAGCATATTGCCATATTCCATCAAGTACATAAGGCACCCTTTCCTGTTTCAGAAAATCAACGATGCGTCGGGCATCGTTGGCGGAAAAAACATGGGTAAACAGAAATTCCCCTGCCTGCCAGGCCATACCACCGTTGCAACCGAGCATCAGACAATGATGCAGTGTTGCCGGAATCAACGGCAGCATATCGCGCACCGGGCGTGCAGAAGCAAAGATGATGGTATTTTCCGCACTCAGTTGGCTGATTTTTTGGGCAATCATCGGCTGGATCGGTTTTCCCTGTTTTACAATGGTGCCATCCAAATCAAAAACATAGTTCTGCATATACAAAGATTCCTGTTTTACCTTGTATTCACCGCCCACGTTACAGATTACCCGATTTCTGCCTGGAATTGGTGCCTGAGTAATGTGCGGAATCACAGGACTAAATTCATTATCAATCCGGTATGCACGGTGTTTCAACGGTTCACCAGGTGCGCGAAGGCTTCTGTGTAACGGGCGCCGGCAACCTGAATGTTTTGTGTCAGGGCATTGAGTTCAGTGAGTTCACTGGCGGTCAGTGACAGATTGGCGCCGCCAAGATTGTCTTCCAGATGTGCCCGCCGCTTACTACCCGGTATGGGCACAATATCTGCGCCCTGTTGCAGTAACCAGGCAAGCGCCACTTGCGCAGGTGTTGCACCGCGCGCCTGCGCCAGCTTGCTCACCGTTGCCGCCAGACGTAAATTGGCTTCATAGTTATCACCGGTTAGCCGCGGGTCTCCCCATGACCGGAAATCATTTTGCGGATAGTCTTCGGCGCGTTTCGCTTGCCCGGTCAGGAAACCTCGCCCAAGCGGGCTGAAAGGAACCAGACCGATGCCCAGCTCATGCAGCAAGGGCAGAATATCTGTTTCCAGATTACGTTCCCACAAAGAATACTCACTCTGCAATGCACTGACCGGCTGGACACGGTGCGCACGGCGGATGGTCTCCACTCCCGCTTCCGACAGGCCGAAATAGCGCACCTTACCCGCGGCAATCAATTCGCCTACTGTTCCCGCGACATCCTCAATCGGTACCTCGGGGTCAACACGGTGTTGATAAAGCAAATCAATATAGTCGGTCTGTAAACGTTTTAATGAGGCATCAACGACTGCGCGAATGTGTGCCGGTCGGCTATCAACGCCACTTGCGCGCGTTTTGCTGAGATCAAAACCAAACTTTGTGGCGACAATAACGTGCGGGCGGCGACCTTTGAGCCAACGTCCGAGCAGTTCTTCATTGCGATAAGGGCCGTAAAATTCGGCGGTATCAAAAAAGTTTACCCCCAGGGCCAGGGCGCGGTCGAGGGTGGCAAGTGATTCGTGCTCATCAGCAACACCGTAGGCGTGGCTCATCCCCATACAGCCCAGTCCCAGTTCAGACACTTCCAGTCCCTGACGTCCTAATTTACGCAGTTTTAGCATTGTAGATCTCCTCTTTATGGATGGAATAGACATTCTGCGCGCATTGACACCATTATTTAATACAGCACAATCTTCATGAATTAGTTAGCGCAGGATATATAATCAATGAAAGGCAGTGATTACACCGAACTTCGGGCCTTCCAGGCTATCGCCGTGCAGGGCAGTTTCGTCGGCGCCGCGAAACAATTGCGTGTTTCACCCTCCGCATTAAGCCAGATCATTCGTCGCTTTGAGGCGAAATTAGGTACCACATTGTTTCATCGTACCACGCGAAGTGTCGCACTGACCGAAGCGGGCCAACGATTGCATGCACGGTTGCAACCTGCGCTTGAGGAACTGGATACCGCGCTTAATGATACCCGAGGATGGGCCGGTACCCTGACCGGGACAGTTCGATTACATGTCACCAGTATGGCAGCGGATGCGGTGCTGGCACCTGTGCTGGGTGATTTTCTCGCCCGTTATCCCAACATCGTGTTAGATATTGTGGTGGAAGATGCGGTCATTGATATCGCCGCCGCGGGCTATGATGCGGGCATGAGTCTGTGCGAGGTTATTCAAAAAGATATGATCGCCTGGCCGCTGGGCTCTGAACTGCGGATGGTTGCGGCGGCGGCGCCCGATTATCTGGCGCGCTGTGGCTCCCCAGCCACCCCAGCGGAGTTACACCATCATCAATGCATTAACTGGCGCTATCCGGGCAGCCATAATGTGTACCGCTGGGAATTTTATCAGGATGACCACTGGTTTTCGGTGGCCGTCGATGGACCCCTGGTCACCACCAGTCGGGAACTCGCCGTCACAGCGGCACGCCAGGGCGTGGGCATCGTACTCTGGACCGAGGACAAACTTAAATGCTGGCTGGACAACGGTGAGCTGAAGCCATTATTACGCCGCTATTGCGCACCTTTTTTAGGCTGGCATCTTTATTACCCTCGTCAGCGCCATATGTCGGGTGTATTACGCGCGTTGATTGACTTTCTTCGCCAGCGCTATCCCGGTACCGTTGAGAAAAACCGGAAACCCGTAAAGGCATGATTATTTCCAGCACGCCGCGCGAAAGGGCGGCCATGCTGTTGCGTTGTCCACCGTTACTTTACTGCCCCCTCGGTGACGCCACTGATGAACTTGCGCTGGAACAGGAGAAACACCGCCACCAGCGGCAGTATGACAATCATTGCGCCTGCCATCAGTACCGGAATATCGATGGTATTCTTGTTCTGGAAAAACATCATCCCGATAGGTAAGGTGCGCAGTTCATCTTTATTGACCAGAATCAGCGGGATCAGGAATTCGTTCCATGTCCAGATGAACAGCAATAGCGCCAGGGTAGACAGCGTCGGCCAGATCGCCGGTACCAGAATCCCCCATAAAATTTTCACCCGCGAGGCGCCGTCCATCACAGAGGCTTCCACCAGTTCTTTCGGCACCTGTTGAAATGCAGTGGCAATCATCAGGGTCGTGAAGGGCAATGACAGCGCGATTTGCGGCAGAATCAGTGCCAGATAGGTATTCGTCAGCCCCATCCAGCGCAGTTCATGGTAGAGCGGAATGATAAACGCTTCGCTCGGCAGCACCATGCCCAGCGCCAGCATGGCCGCCACCATTTTTTTACCGGGGATCTTCAGCCAGGCAAAACCAAATCCGGCCAGAATTCCCAGCAGGATGCTGCACAATACCACCGGAATGACCACCAACACTGAATTGAGGAAGTAGACGTTGAAATGACCTTGTTGCCAGGCAGTAATGTAATTTTTGACATTGAGCGACGAAGGCAAGGTAAACACGCCCTGGAACAGCTCCACCTGGGTTTTGAATGAGGTCATCAACGCCATCAGAAACGGCATGATGGTCATCAATGCAATAAACCAAATCAGCGCCCGGGAAACAACCGGTGTGCCACGCATCAGTAACGCTCCTTTATTGCCAAATGAATCAGCCAGTTAATGACCAGCACGATTATCATACTGAATACCGCCACCGAGGAGGCATAACCAAAGTAGTGCAGGTCAAAGCCCTGCTTATACATAAAGATATTGGTCACCATGGTAGCGGTTCCCGGACCGCCCTGAGTCATCACGTAGACCAGGTCAAATGCCTTCAGACTGGCGATTACCGTCATCAGTAAGGCAATGCGTAGCTCGGGGCGCAACGCCGGTAACGTAATACGCATAAACTTCTGTCGCCGTGATGAACCGTCGAGATCAGCGGCTTCCAGTAGCGAGGGATCCATGCGTTGCAAACCGGCCATAAACAACACCAGACAAAAGCCAAAAAAGTACCAGGTGGCCACCAGCCCGACAGCGGGTAGCGCCCAGGTGAAATCGCCCAGCCAGGCGATGGCCAACTGCGGCAGGCCAATGGCGCGCAACAGTTGATCGATCGGGCCAAACGCCGGGTTATACAGCCAGCGCCATACCACGCCTAATACGGCCATCGGCATAATATAAGGCAGGAAAAACAGGATACGTAGTAGGCTACGTTCGCCATTGTTGCGGGTGTCATACAAAAAGCTGCATAACAGCAGGCCCAGTCCAATGGGCAGCAAGGTATAAAACAGCATCAGTAGCGCATTATTGCCCAGCGCTACCCAGAACACCGGATCGCTGAACATGCGCATATAGTTGCTGATGCCGGTAAACACCGGCAGCGAGGTGCCATCCCACGCGGTAAAACTGATGCCAAGCGATGCCAGCAAGGGCAACAGCAAAAACACGGCATAGACCAGTACTGCGGGAAGAAGATAGAGAAAATTACGCCAACCGCTTTGATTCAACATAACCGTACTCGTTTGCCAGAATGTCTGCCAGGCCCGGCAATCTCACCGGGCCAGCCTGTTTAATGTCTGAGGGTTTTCAGGTAACGCTGATAGTTATCATCGAAGTTGGTGACCATCTGATCGGCTGTCTGACGCCCCGCCAGCAATAGCTGAACGTTCTGGTTCAGTTCGGCGTTCATGGTTGGCGTGGCCCAGTCAACATAGTGGCCGAGTCCATCGTAGTTATTGAGTGTCACCCAAACCTGCCAGGCTTCGGCCAGTAGCGGGTTGTCGGCCGGGATTTTGGCGTTTTTGTTGGTGCTGGCGGGCAGGAAGCCCACATTTAACCAACGATTCGCCATGGTATCGGAAACCATATAATCGATAAATTTCGCCGCCGCATCCTGTTGTTCTTTGTTTTTAGCGGTGCTGGTCACGGAGAAGGCCAGATCGGTGCCGCCGACCATTAACGGATGTTGCACGCCTTCACCACCCGGGATGGCGGCAAAGTGGATGTCCTTGTTGTTTTTAAACTGCCCCAAATACCAGGTGCCGCTAATCAGAAAAGCCGCCTGACCGTTCTGGAATAAGGTGGCGGCATCATCCTGGCCAATACCCTGGAAGCCAGAGAAGAAGTAGCCTTTGTCGTTCCAGCTTTTCATGATATTGGCGGCATGCACCAGCTTGTCATCTTTGAAGCTGCCCGCGACGTCATAAATTAAGTCATCCAGTTTTTTGCGATCACGGCTTTCAATCTGTGCTTCCCAGAGAGTACTCAGCATTTGCTGGCCCATATTGCCATCCAGCAGGCCGAGCATCATCGGTGCTGTGCCCTTATCCTTCAGTTTGGCCATGGCGCTTTCCAGCTCTGCCAGGGTCTTCGGTACGGCAATGCCGGCTTTATCCAGCAGCGCTTTGTTGTAGTAGAGGCCAACCATTTCGCCAAGACTGGCGATGCCATACAGTTTGCCGCTGCCAAAATCGCCTTTGTCTGACCAGCGGTTACGGGTGAGAATGGAAGCCGGGAAGCGGGTGGTCCAGTTATAGGTGCTGGCGTAGCTGTCCAGCGGATACAGTAGCTTATCTTTCACCAGTGAACCCATATCACCACCGCCCTGGTTCACCTGAGCAATCTGCGGACCGTCACCGGCGCTCAGCGCCAGTTTGAGCGGAATACGGGTATCTTCAAATGAATGGACCGAACGCTGAATCACAATGCCCGGGTTTTGCTGTGAAAAGACCTTAACAGCTTCATCCACGGCTTCGGTCTGTTGCGGATAGTTATAAATGTCCCACTCGTTGAGCGTGACGGCGTGAGCGGCGCTGGCAAAGGCGGCAGCCAGCAGGCCCGCCGACACCAGGCGAGAGAGCGCGCGCAGGGTGGTGCAAAAACGGCATGAACGAACGGTTGAATTACTCATAATGCTCGATTTCTCCATGACAGAACGGGCATCCCTTCATCTCACCACCCGCAGTTCCTGCAGGCTGACGCAGCATGATTAACGCATGCATTCATACTTACTTTATAGGAAAAAGAAAGTCAAACTGCCAACCTGCGTGATTTTTACGTGGTAATGATGTGCGAAAGTTCAGCAGTTAACCGTATTTTTCAGCGTAATATAGGGGGTAATAGAGAGTTATCTAACATAATTCGCATGTATGTTTGTCTTTTACCAGAGTTTTAATCTGGTCGAATTATGGCAAAATAACTGCCTGATACGACATATGAAAATCCTATCACGCTCACATTTATCGCTAACTAAAATCGCGCTAATATCGCCAAAGCCGCGTCATACGGCGTGTTGTCGATCACAGATGTCAGGTTTTATGCCAGGTGTGAGTTGCTTCACCTTGCGGCTTAATGCGATAAGGTAATTATTCCATCTTGAAAACTAAGTCTGCTTTCATTAACGTAAAAATCGTTCATCTGCTAACTACTGAGAAATGATGATGACTAATCATGGTGTCATTCGACCCGCCACCACGGCGGATTACCCGACGCTCTATCGCATCTGTCTGTTGACAGCCAATGCCGGTAGCGACGCCAGCGCGCTCTATTCTGATCCTGATTATCCCGGACAACGTTTTGTGATCCCTTATGCCCGTTTCGTCCCTGATTTTGCCTTTGTGTTGGCGGTGGACGGCGAAGTGATGGGGTATGTGGTCGCCGCGCCGGATACGCGGGTGTTTGAAGCGACATTGCGCGCTCACTGGTGGCCAGCGTTGCAGGCGAAGTATCAGCCGCGTCGGCCAGATGCTGCCTTTGACGAGAATATACTGGCCGCCATTCGTCAGCCAGATACCGCGGCAGGTCAACTGGTAGCGCACTGGCCTGCGCATCTGCACATCAATTTGCTGCCGCCCGTACAACGCGGCGGTTGGGGCCGCAAGTTGATCGAACATGAACTGACGGCGTTGCGTGCGGCAGGCGTCAGCGGAGTGCATCTTGGCGTCAGCCTGCAAAATGAGCAGGTCTGTGCTTTCTATCAGCGCATGGGCTTTAGCCACATCGTGCGCAGCAACGCCATCTATATGGGGCAGTTACTCTGAGTGAGGTAGTTCATGACCAGCCTGCGCTTGCAGAACGTTAAGAAGTCTTACGCACACGTCAATGTGATTCACGGCATCGATTTGACCATCAACAGTGGTGAATTTGTGGTGTTTGTCGGTCCCTCCGGTTGCGGTAAATCCACCTTGCTGCGCATGATTGCCGGGCTGGAAGAGATCAGCAGCGGTAAACTGTTGATTGAAGATCAGGACATGACGCAGCAGCCTGCGACCGAGCGCGGTATCGCCATGGTGTTTCAGTCCTATGCGCTTTATCCGAATATGACCGTGCGCGGCAATCTCGCTTACCCGCTGGAAGTGGCGAAGAAGCCCAAAGCCGACATCGCTAAAGCGATTGAGGAAACCGCCGCGCGGCTGCACTTGACCGAGTTGCTGGATCGCTTGCCGCGCGCGTTGTCGGGCGGACAGCGGCAACGCGTCGCAATTGGTCGCGCGATCATTCGTCATCCGCGTATCTTTCTGTTTGATGAACCGTTATCGAACCTTGATGCCGAATTACGTCTGCAAATGCGCATTGAGATTGCGCGACTGCATGCTTCGCTGGGCAACACCATGATTTACGTTACTCATGATCAACTGGAAGCCATGACGCTGGCGGATCGCATTGTGGTGCTGCGTCAGGGGATTATTGAGCAGGTAGGTGCGCCGCTGACGCTCTATCAGGATCCTGACAACCTGTTTGTCGCTGGCTTCATTGGCTCGCCGAAAATGAATTTCCTCTCCGCTGAGATTAGCGCGGTGGGCAATGGTGAGGTGCAATTACGCGTGCCGGATTTAGGCCTCAGTGCATTAATCCTGAAAATTGCCGCGCCTTGCCACGAAGGGCAGCATGTGCAGCTTGGCATCCGTCCTGAACATTTTCAGCCGGTGGAATCATCACCGGCCGCTTTGCAATTTCAGGGGGAGTTGTCATTCTGCGAACGGCTGGGCCACACCAATTATCTTTATCTCGATATTGGCCGCGAGAATATGCTGGTGGTGGAAGCACGGGAAGCCCGTGAAACGACATTAGGCGAACAGGTGCGGCTGGGTATCTCTCCGGCACACTGTTTCCTGTTTGATGAGCATGGCGCGCGGATGCGCTAAATCCTCGCTGGCGCTGTCAGGATAACGGTAAAGTCTCTTCGTCCGCCTGCGCCGCCAGCAGGTCGAGCAATTTGTTAATGGCGAAACCTGCCGCGCCCAGCGCCCACATGCGGTTAGATTCAGTAAGAAACTGCAACGGCGTCATGTGGGGCGTCAGCTTCAGGCGATAGGCCTGGAAGCTCTGCGTGATGTGATCCAGCAGAATGCGTGACGCCATGTGTGGTTCCATCGCCAGGTAAACCACGTCCGGATCGAATGCCACCGACAGGTTCGCCAGCGAAATCCCCAGATGGCGGCCCGCTTCTTCCAGTGCCGCCAGCACCGCCGGTGTTGGACGTTGATCCAGCGCTTGCAAGGTCAGCGGCGCGTGGCCGCTACCTTCATTGACGCGCTGTAAAATAGCGTGCGATGACGCGACATCTTCCAACGGACGCAGACTGCCGTCACCCAGCAGGCCGTTGCCAATTTCACCCGCTTTGCCGTGGCGTCCGCGATAAAGCTGGCGGTTGAGTAAAATTCCCGCGCCAATGCCTTTGCCGTACGTTGCGATAATCGCCGATTGTGCATTGCCCAACTGGCCAAACACCAGTGCCGCCATTGCCATCGCGTTAGCGTCGTTTTCAATGAAGACTGGCAGAGAGAAACGTTCTTCGAGCAGGCTGGCGATGGGAACGTTATCCCAGTCGAGTACTTTGGAACGAATGCAATAGCCATTCTCCGCATCCACCAACCCTGAGAGCGCAAGGCCAATGGCGCCAACGTGCTTTTCTTCCACGCTGCGCAGGAATTTGGCCAGCGCATCACCCAATTGACGTGGTGTCATCGCGCCGGACGGCATTTGCTGCTCGCCCAGTAAGTTGCCATTCAGGTCAGTCATGACGATCAGGTTACGTTCAGCGTTGATCTGAATACCCACAACGCTGGCGCGCTCAGGGTTGAGGCCGAGCAGGGTTTTAGGGCGGCCCATTGAGACGCGGCGCAACCCCAGTTCCTGAATAATCTCTTGTGCCAGCAAGCGGTTGGTCGCCTGCGACACCGTCGACATGCTTAGCCCGCTGCGCCCTTTAAGATCGGATTGGCTAATCGGGGTGTTTTCTACAATAAGCCGCAGGATGCGTGCTGTTACATTCGGAGCCGTCATGATTCTCTTTTGTCAGATGATGAAAATCCGGCAAAGCGGGCGCAGAGATTAACGCTGGCGCGCCAGATAAAGCGCCCCGCTCAAGGCATCTTGTTGCGGGGCTACCAGCAACGCCTGAATTTCAGGGGCGAGCCATGGCTGAATCGGCTGTGCCAGTCCACCCATTAACGCCAGTCGACCCTGATGCGGATTGACCAGGCGTCGCACGATCAGCGCGATATCATCGGCGCTTTGCTGTAATAGCATTCGCGCGTGCGGATCGCCAGCTTGCGCGGCGGCAAATACATCCGGCACCACGCGCGCCCAGTCAGCGGGGATGGCCTGTTGCGTCCATAGCAACATGGTCTCTGGGCTGTGATTAAACTGCGCCATTACGTGGTCGGTAAAATCGGTTTTCGCCACTACCTGTTCATGCGCCAGTAGCGCCAGTCGCAGTGTGCGGCGCCCTAACTCCGCGCCTGAGCCCTGATCGGCCAAGGCAAAACCCCAGCCACCCAGCAGTGAGAAACGCTGTCCGTCCCAGGATGCGCCCTGGCTACCGGTGCCAATAATAAATACCGCGCCAGGCTCACCGCCATGGGCGCCGATGCAGGCAATTTCCACATCGCTTACCAGCAATAATGAGGCGCAAGCCGGTTGCCAGGCGGCAAGACGGGCTTTTACCGAAGCCACATTGGCGCCAGCCAGACCGGCCACTACCACGGTTTTTTCCAGCGCTTCGGGCGCCAGGCCCGCCGATGCCAGCACCTGTCGCATCAGCGACTCAACGCTTGCCAGCGCCGCATCAAACTGTGACCAGACATTGGCCGGGCCGCCTACCGCTTCGGCCAGCGGATTACCGTGAAGATCTGTTAAGCGTGCGCGGCAACGCGTGCCGCCGCCATCAATACCCAGGAGATAGTGTGATTGCACTGGCTTCCTCCCGCTCCACCCTGATTCTGCGATTTGCCATTATTGAGCGAAAGATAGGGTAAAAAAACTTAAATCGCAATAACAAATAAATATGACAAGTAAAAATTGAATATTTAATCATACTATTCATGTAGATAAATAAATAATGCTATGCATTATCGACAAGGGGTTATTGACATTAGTTTTTCTGTCGTAATAAGTTGATGGTCAGATTATCAACAGCAGGGATGACGATCCGCGGGCTGTCATCCGGCGTACAGGGTTATTCTGTCAGAGGTTTAACATGAAAGTAGGCATTATCGGTCTTGGTTTTCGCCTTTCCCATGTGGTGGAAGAGTTCAGCAAAGTTGACTCGTCGTTTTCCGTGGTGGGTTATAGCGATCCGGCGCCTGCCGGGTTGCCCAATCTGCAACAGTGGGGCATTGACGCTGGCACCGCTTATGGCTCCACCGAAGCACTGCTACAAGCGGGTGGGTTTGATCTGGTGCTGGTTGGATCACCCAACTTCCTGCATCTGGATCATATCCGCCTGGCGCTGGCTGCCGGCTATACGGTGTTTACCGAAAAGCCGGTGGTGATCAATGAAGCTCAAACCATGGAGATGGCGAAACTGATACACCAGTACGGGCAGGACAAGATTCTGGTCGGGTTGGTGCTGCGTTACTCACCGCTTTATCACGATCTACTGGCGGCGCGTGACGACCACCGGTTGGGCGAAATTACCTCAATCGAAGCCACCGAGCACATCAAGCCGTTTCATGGTGCGTTCTTCCAGCGTGACTGGCGTCGTCTGGAAAGATACGCCGGCCCGTATATTCTGGAAAAATGCTGCCACGATATTGATCTCTACCAGGGATTGATTGGCGAGCGTCCGCGGCGTGTCGCCAGTTTTGGCGGGCGTAAATCATTCACCCCGCAGCATGCGCCGCATGGCGCGGTAACACCCGCCTCTGAGGTTTACCATGAAAAACCTAGCGGCTGGGCCAGCACTGATGCGGTGTTCGACAGTGATGCCGACATCGTTGATTATCAGACTGCGCTGATCGAGTATGCCAACGGCGCCACACTTGCCTTCCACGCTAACCTCAATGTCCCGGATGAGTTTCGCCGTTTTTGTGTCATGGGTACTGACGGCATGGCGGAAGGCGACTTTGTGCGTAATTACTTCCGCGTGCACAACGCACGTACCGGCGAGAAAGAGGTCGATACCACCTACAGCGGCAACGCTTATGACGGCCATTACGGCGCCGATGCGCTGATGGCGGCAGAGATTGTGAAGCATGTAAAACAAGGCACGCCATTGCAAGTATCGGTGGTGGATGCGTTGGAAGCCGGGCTGACCGCCATCAAAATTGATGAAGCACGCAAGACCCGCTCAGTGGTTGATTTAACCGAAAGCTGGAAAACATTTGACGCCAACCTGGGAAAACAGGCGGCACGCTGAGTGCCTCCCCTTTGGAGCGCTGCCCCCTGCGGCCCAAAGGTTATCATGGCTGTACTGACTGGCATATTGATTTAACCGGCCCTCCGGGCCGGGTTTATTCTGCGGGGAAGGCGTTATTAATGGCGGCGATTACCGCCTGAATACGCCCGGCTGACCAGACATCAGGGTTAACGACCAGCCAGATGTTGGCGGATTCACTACGCGCAGGCATGACATTGATTAGCTCCGGGCAGCACCGTTGCATGATTTCCCGTGCCATCATACCCATTCCCTGTCCTTGCCGCAGGGCTTCGATGTACATCCATTGCGAGCTGGTTTCCAGCACAATACGGGCATTAGTCAGTGGTTCTCCGCACAGTATCTGCCAGTATTGCGGCACAGTGTCTTGTGGAAACATCACCAAATCGTGACCGGCGAGCGCATTGCCGGGCGTTGGTTGACCTCGTCGAGCTACATAATCTGCAGAGGCATACAAGCCGAGCTGAAAAGTCGCCAGGCGGCGGATGATTAAGTTGTTATCCGTGGGACGAGCGCTGCGTATGGCCAAATCTGCTTCACCGCGGCGTATATCCATAACGCCGGGAGACGTAGAGAGCATTACCGTAATATTGGGGCTGGTTTGTTTGAGCTCACGCAATGCAGGCAGCAAAAAACAGCGGGCTAACGAATCGGTTGAGGCAATATGCACTTTGCCGGTCAACGACGCATCCATCCCCATACTTTTGCGCTCAATGGCGGCAACGGTTGCTTCCATCTGTTCGATATCGGGTAACAATAGTTTTCCACTGTTCGTCAGATGGTAACCTTCCGGAGCACGGTGGAATAATGAGGTATTCAGTTCCTGCTCCAGCGTGCGTAATCGGCGTGCTACCGTTGCCTGATCAACGCCCAGAGCAGTGGCCGCCGCCCGTAAACTTCCGCTACGCGCAATTGCTAATAAATAACGGGCATTGTCCCAGTTCATGATCCCTCTGCATTTTTGCTGCGGATAAGCCTATTTCTGCTGCGTTTTAAATCCATCCTGCCCTTTTTATACTCTCTGCGTTGTTTCGCCAACAAGAGAAAAATATGTTGAAACTGAGATTAACCCCGGACAAATCACGTCAGATACATATCCTGATGACGTTGTGTGTGGGTATGTTTATGGCGATTCTTGACGTTAACGTCATTAATATTGCCACGATTAACATTCAGTCTGATTTTCATTCATCCATCTCGGCGATAACCTGGGCGGTGGATGCGTATAATCTGACACTTTCGGGCCTGATGATTTCGGCTGGCGTGTTGGCCGATCACTATGGTGCCAGGCGGATATGGTTACTTGGTTTGGCCGTGTTCACTGGCGCTTCGGTTGGTTGCGGTATCAGCGGATCGATGGCGCAACTGATCCTGCTGCGACTGATCCAGGGTGGCGGGGCGGCGCTATTTATTCCGGCTTCATTTTCGTTATTATCAAGCCTCTGGCCGGATAAACTTGCCAGGCAGTGGGCTATCGGGCTGTTTGGCGGCATTGTGGCTATTGCCGCTGCGATGGGACCAATACTGGGTGGTTTTCTGGTCAGTTATTTTAGCTGGCGCAGTATATTTTTGATCAACCTTCCTGTCGGTTTATACGGTATGTTGGCGGGCTACCGGCTATTACCTTGTTTGTCAGGAGGCCAGAGGAAGGGGGTGGACATAGCAGGTCAGATGTTGGCGATTGCCATGCTGGCATGCGTCAGCTATGTGTTAATTCAACTGCCGGTGCAGGGATGGCGGCACAGTTTCTTGCCGTTTATCGCACTATTAGCCCTGTTATGTGCCGCCGGGTTCATTGTGGTGGAATGGCGTAGTGTTTCCCCGATGTTGCCATTATTCTTTTTTCGCAGCCGGGCGTTTAATCTTGCTAACCTCACCGGTTTTTCGATTAATGCGTGCTATTTTGGCAGTCTCTATGCCCTGAGCCTGATTTTACAGCAGCACTTACATTATACCCCCTGGCAGACAGGTATCGCCTTGCTCCCGCTGGCGGTTTGTCTGATGGTGGGTAACCTGTCCGCAGGCCGATTGATGTCCCGCTGGGGCGTGAAAAAGCAGATGATCGCCGGATTGCTGCTCAGTGCCGTGGGTTATTGTGGGATGTTGTCGTTAGATGAACAGATGACATTTTCTGTGGTTATCGCCATGGCGCTGTTGGCGGGTGGCGTTGCTTTTGTGGTGCCGCCTGTGACGGCAATCGTATTATCGGGTCGAGCGTCGGATACTGCCGGTACGGCATCGGCAGTGCACACCGCCTTTCGCCAGACAGGATCTTTAATGGGAATTGCGGTGGCGGGCCTGATATTTTCGCTGGCGACTTCGCCATTGGTGTTACTGATGGTGATCTCGGCGCTGATTCATATCTTGTTGGTGCTGGGGATATGTTTAACGTTGAAAGAGGTTGGTTTAAAGTAATTTCTGAGGTTACGGGATGATACTGAAACGGATGTTTTTATCTATTTGATTTATAACTGTATTTTTTGTTGTGTGTTGTGTGTTGTGTGTTGTGTGTTGGGCGCAGTTTCGGACATAAAACGGAAGTCGCTTATAACATTTTGATTTATCGGCCCAGTGGGAGCGAAGCTGCGATTTGACGACATTCGACCTCCATCACTGAGATCTCCCAGCGGTCTTAAGCTTAATCTTACGAAAATCTAAGAGTGTTTTTTATACAAATGATGGTTTAAAAAGGATCATTAAATGATCCTTTTTAAACTGTTATGACAAATAGCTTTTCGTCAGACAAAAAATTCAGGGCTTCATCACCGTTTAGAACTCGCGGGATAGCGTTAAATACCCATTAAAACGTACTGAACATTCATCGTTATTCAGTAAGCTAGAAACGATGAAAACATCACGCTTACCCTTCCCGTTCGTAAAGGTGTATTTTGCCGTAATGCTTTTTGCTCCGTTGGTATAGTAACTTTCGAAAAAGTCCTCTTTCTTCAGTTTAATTTCGGTCTGCATTTCACTATCGGTGGTAGCCATCTGTTCAGCGAATATTTTAGACACTGGTGTTATTGCCAGAACTTCGACCGAAACGTGTTTCTCTTGCAATGACCCAGCATCTATATGCAGATCGCGCATTACAGAGGCCGTTAACTCACTGTACATCGATGCTCCAACCTTTGCACAACCAGCATCACCCGCCCACGACAGTGCCGGTGGAACAACAAGACATAGCACACATAATCTTTTCATGACGTTATTCCACAGTCAGATTATGATCACCACTGGCCGCGATAGCCTTGCGATTTGGCAAAGAGACAATAATACAACCGTCAGAAGCCTCACCCGGATGCTTTGAACTATCCCCGTGGATCATGAATCCATCACGCCCGCACATATGATTAGAGGTGGAAGGTGTTAGCCGCATAGTCCAGGCGCGGGTTTTCTTATGGTAGAACGGTTCACCTATAGTGTATGAGCCTCGTGGGATCGGGCCTTTCCCTTTGACACACTCCTGTGATGTATCGTCCTTGTAACCCGGCCTGCCTGAATACTGCGCGGAGAATTGATGTGTTCCGTTAAGGTAAAATCCTTTTGAACTGACTTTATAAACCCATCCTATTATGCAGCCTCTCTTTCGTTCCATGAATCTGAGTGAATGATATTTCCGTCGATATAATGCCAGGTGATTTTTTCGTAGCTGAGATACAGCGCCTCAAGGTGGTTTTGTTTATCAAGGGCCGGATTTTTTATATCCAACATGAACGGTTCCAGCTCATTAACGCGCACATTTTCTAACGTTGTACTGAAGTATTCGACTTCCTGGCCGTTATCATTAATTTTATAAAATTTCAGTTCAGCTTTTTTGCAGCGCTTACCTGTTGTTACGCCCTGATACAGGTAGGGTGAGGCGCTATCAACTTCTTTGATAACGGTGTAATCGCCATGAATACGTTTAGCTGTTATCTTTCCGGTATTGTCGTCAGTTGGTAGCTCAACTGCATGCATTAACTCTACAACCTCAATGCTACCTTCCCGGCCGTTAATATCGACTGACCCCTTTACGAGGTTTCCTGCATCATCGGTGAGCCATAGATACACTGGTATAGCCATTATTTATTTCCTTATAATGATGACTCGAACAACGTTGCGCGGCTGGCGGGTGGTTTTTTCGATAATGTCGGTCAGCCAGCGTTTGGCGAAGGCTTCGACGGTGGTCGGCTCTTTCTGTTTGGCTTTCTCTTCCTGCTTTTTTTGTGCCGGGCTGACGCCATGGGCAATCATCGAGCGGCATTTTTCACGCCAGAGGCGCGCTTCCGCCAGTAAGAAAGCGGGGTATTCGCCCAGCGTCGCTTTCTGTGACTTGCCATTGAAACGGTAGCGCAAGCGCCAGACCTTGCGGCCGGAAGGGAGTATTTCAATAAATAGTCCGTTTCCATCTGCAACTTGCCATGTACGATTTTTAGCGGCCAGACTTCTTAGCTTGGTATCGGAAAGTGCCATTTCTCACCTGCCTCTATGCCCATGAAGTATGCGTGTAATATTTTGATAATTAATGAATTAAATCCATCTGGGTTTTTAGTGTGCCCATCCAGTTCCTGTTTTGTCTATTTTTTATACTCTATTCTGTGCCTTTTTAGTATTATTTTTAGTTCAAAAAATGAACTAAGGCACACAGAAAATCGTCCATGGGCACAGCTATGGACACAAAAATCCCTGGCGCTCGATGGAAGCGAATAGACATCGATGGAACAAAAAATCCCGCATAACAGGCAACTATGCGGGATGTGTGGAAGTGAGTGGACGCTTACAGACTCAGCGTTACTTGCCGATGCAGAA
>JAATFO010000074.1 GCA_015655145.1 Enterobacterales bacterium
ACTGATCCCGGTCAGCCCGATGATACGGTCCTGTAAATTTAGCGCGAACGCCATTTCAGACATATTGAGATCATTAATAACGGTCCTTTTCGGTGCTTCAGTGAACGTCACTGGCGTTCCACAACTTTCAATGGTGACAGGAAAATCAGAAGCGCTGACGGCTGAAATTGGCATTACCAACATCAGGCTAACAAGCAGTTTTTTCATTGATTTATTCTCAGAAATTAATTTACGCCCGGTGCGGAACTTCAAAAATACGTAACGCCTTCCCGGTATCGGGATGCGGTACGGTAAAACTTGTCAATCCAAAGACAGGATAAAGGTATTCGGATACCAGTACCCGTTCCGGGGTGTCACAAATCACTGATCGCCCCTGCGACAGGAGAAGTACCCGATCAGCAAAGGATTCCGTCAGTGACATATCGTGCAGTACAGCCAATACCGTAATCCCCTTACTTTTGACCAGCGAAAGCAGCTCCACCCGACCGGGAGGATCGAGATGATTGGTGGGCTCATCAAGCAACACCAGGTCGGGTGTCTGGGCCAGTACCCGTGCCAGCGCCGCCCGTTGTCTTTCGCCACCGGAAAGCGCAGACAATGACCGCCTGCGTAACCGCAACAGACCGGTTTCTTTAATGGCATTTGCTACAATTGCATCATGCAGACTGCCCGGCATATCCCGCGCATGAGGAATACGCCCCAGCGCCACATAGTCCTCAAGGGACAGTCTCATATCGGGTGTATCATTCTGCGCCAGAACAGCAACCTGTCTGGCCCGTTGTTGACGGGGCAACGCTGTCAGGGAACGTCCCAGTAGTCGAATTTCTCCTTTCAGGGATGTCAGCTCCTGACTAATTGCCCGCAGTAAAGAGGTTTTACCACTGCCATTAGGCCCGATGACAGCCAGGCACTCACCCGCCCTCGCCTCAAAACGAATACCAGAAAGCAACTCTCCGCCACCGGGCCGTGCCAGAGACAGGATATTGACGCTGAGTACACTCTCATTCGTACCCACACCGTCCTTCGCTATTAGGTTATTTACAGTAATGTGCTTCACGTTGTTCCTGCTTGTCTCTGGCATCAACATTCCGTTCAGCGGTCAGAACACCCGCGTTCGGGTCGCTGGAGACAATAACTGATGCAGCGAGATATCCAGTTTCTGATTGCAACTGTGCCTGTAGCCGCAAGCGATTTAATAGCGTGGTTTTCTCTGCGCCGAAAAAACCGTTCAGCATTGTCAGTGGTACGCTTTCCATTAACGTTCACTCAGTGATGACCGATCAGCCGCATCAATTTGAGGGTTCCATCCGCATACCCCACCGTCAGATGTTTCCCTTCCGGATGCCAGCACAGCGCGCTTACGGCTTCGTTATCCACCCAAACCGCCAGTTGCCGACGACTTGCCGCATCATAGAGGAACACGCTACAGTCCTCCGCACCGCTGGCAATCCACTTACTGACGGGGTTGAACGACAGTGCCGTTATCGTTCCCGTATGTACCGGCAGGTAGTCGGGTTCAGTGCCTTCCGGCCCCTCGCCACTGCAATCCCAGATCAGCATTTCCTCTCCGCCTCCGGTAGCGAACAACTGGCCATCATAGCTCCAGCTAAGATGGCGAACCTTCGAGTTATAGCCGCTCATCTGACAGGATTTTCCGGCGGATATCGCCCATAACTGCACGCTGCCTTCCTGGCTACCCGCCGCTATCCATGCGCCATCCGGACTGGCGGCAAGACTGAGTAGTGACCCTTTCCATAAATAATTTCGCGCAGGTGCTGCCTTGCCGGGACGCCAGCAGCTGACCTGGCCATAACATGACGTCAGCAGGCTGCCATCCGGCATCCATTCCAGCCCTGTCAGCGTACTGTCCAGCGGCTCAAACGCCTGTCGCAGCGAGCCCAATGCATCCCACAGTCTGAGTTCTTTACCGGTGATACTGGCGAGCACACCATCAGATGACCAGACCAGTTTTTCCACCCAACCCCGTCCTGCTTTCCAGCATCCTGACTGTTCGCCGGTCATCGGCTGCCATATCACGATATGATCATCCTGGCCACCGCTGGCAAGTCGCTGTCCATCCGGCGACCAGGCCAGCGCTGTCGTACCTAATCCATGTGCCGAATGTCGCCATAACAAGCGTCCGTCATCCCCTGAGTACACCGCAACGCCGCCGTCTGCACTGGCACAGGCCAGTAAACGTCCTGTCGGAGACCAGGCTAACAGATTGATATAGTCATTCTCGTGCGCCATCCATAATGGAACCCGTTGCTGTCGGAATTCAGTGCTACCTGTTACGCCAGACATGCCTGTACTCCACGAATCAACATCTGACGGTCCAGATTGCGTCCAATAAAGACGATTTCGCTGCGTCTCGGTTCATCCGTTTCCCAGTCACGATCTTCCTGAATATCCATCAGCATATGTACCCCCTGGAACACCACCCGCTGGTTTTTCCCTTCCAGATTAAGGATCCCTTTGGAGCGGAAGATGTCCCGCCCCCGCGACGACAGAAGCAGGCGCAACCAGTTGTTTAATTTATATTCCGACAGCGCACCTTCAACGGTAACACCAACGGATGTTACTGCCTCGTCATGGCTGTGTGCTGCACTGAAAGCGCGGGACGCGACGGGCGTTTGCGCCACACCCTCGTAGCGCAGTTCGAGATTAAACTCCTCGGGCAGGTGTTCGGTCACCAGTGCATAATCCCCTTCTTCGGTGATCGTCAGACTGAGCGTCTGAGTGCCGGTTTCCGGCACCCGCAGCGATACAACCCGGTGCGATGGCACCAGCGCTTCATCCACGTCACTGCGCAGACTGTCACGGGAAAATGCCTTATCCGCCTGCCCGATAAGCTGCGCAAAAGTGTCTTCATCACTGTCTGGCACGGCAGTGAACAGCGCGTCAATGAACGGATCCGGGCCAGCGGCGTAATGCAGTTCGGCCTCGCCTGGCGGCAGATGCCAGATACCTGCCCACTCGAAAGGATATTCCGGCTCCAGGAACTGCGGGCGCTCCTGCAATACACGCTGTAAATCAAACCCGCCGACATCCAGCACCGTCGGGATATCCACATCGGCATTAACGGTGCGGTGGAGACGCGCCAGAGCATTCATGCCGCGCAGGCGCGTCTCCAACTCGTCGAGTTCAGCGGTGGTGACCAGGTCGGCCTTGTTCAGAAGAAGTACATCGGCAAAGGCAATCTGCTCACGCAGTTCGCTGCTGTCGTCCAGATGTAATCCGGCATGCCTGGCATCCACCACCGTGATAATGCCGTCAAGACGGAAGGCGGTGCTGATTTCATCATCAATGAAAAAGGTCTGAGAAACCGGTCCGGGGTTCGCCATTCCGGTGGTTTCGATCAGGATGCGGTCGAACTTATCGCGGCGGCGCATCAGTCGGTCCAGAATACGGATCAAATCGCCCCGCACCGTGCAGCAGATGCAACCATTGTTCATCTCAAAGACTTCTTCATCGGTATTGATGACCAGTGCATCATCAATACCGATTTCACCAAACTCATTCTCTATCACGGCCACACGTAATCCGTGTTGCTGACTGAGAATATGGTTTAGCAGCGTGGTTTTTCCTGATCCCAGAAACCCGGTCAGAACGGTAATGGGAATACGATTATCTGTACTCATGCTTTGCCTTCTTTATCCTTTTCATCTTTTACGAATGTTATAACATAACAATAAACAGTCAATATAATCTGTATTTTTTTGACTTAGGGGAAATTATGGCAACAAGACTATTCTCTCTGCCTCGCCCGGTAGTCGCGGGTTTCAGTGAGTTATACGTGACAAAGAATGCCCGACAAGGAAAACCCACAGGTTACCGGGCATGACCGGTGTGAAGTCCACCCCTGTTTCCGAACTGGCGATCGTCACGTGCGAACATATTGAGCGTGCAGGTTCTGGGGAGTACGGTAGCTGTCAACGAAGTTGACACCCTTATTCGTTTTTACGCTGCAGTTTTCAGCCCGGTTTCTGGCTTATCTGGATTCAGCATTACTACCTCGACCCGCTGCCATTGGCGGCATGACATTGACCACCGTTCCGGTCGGGCTTTTCTAGCCGATTCATATAACGCTTTCCGTTTTGCCAGCAGGTTTATATCTTCTCCTTGGTGCCGCTGTTCCGGCGTGACATAACCGATGGCGCTGTGCCGATGCTCATCGTTATACCACCGGCAGAACCGATCGACCCAACGCCGGGCTTCAGCCAGATCCATGAAGCCTGATGACGGCCACGACGGGACATATTTTAGCGTCCTGAACAGCGATTCCACATAGGGATTGTCGTTGCTGACCCGCGGTCGGCTGTGCGAACCCGTGATGCTCAGTTCTTCCAGTTTCGCTTTTAATGTCTGGGATTTCATCGGCGCACCGTTGTCGGCATGGAGCACTAACGGGTGTCGATAACACCTTTCACGTAATACGGTACGGTGCAGCAACGCGGCGGCCTGCTCGCCGTTTTCCTCTTCATGAATCTCGTAACCGACGATTTTCCGGCTAAAAATATCTTCTATCAGATACAGATAAAAATAGCGGCCTCTAACCCGAGAGGCCAGCCAGGTGACGTCCCACGTCCACACCTGGCATGGCCCCTGAGCCTGATAGCTGGTCGGTTTATTCACCTTCAGCGGTGCACGGCTACGTCCCCGGTGATGCACCTGACCGTGCCGGCGCAGAACGCGGTAAAACGTCGATTCACTGGCCAGATAGAGGCCCTTGTCCGCCCGTCGCGGCACGATCTGCGCC
>JAATFO010000052.1 GCA_015655145.1 Enterobacterales bacterium
GTTGATCTCGTGGCGACCACGCCATCGCCATAGAAGAGGCGATAGCCGCAGTACCGGCGCTGGCGCTCTCGGTAGCGGGCTATTCTCGCTGGTCGCTCTACGATGGCGCCTGTCAGGCGTGGGGAAGTGATGTTCGCACCGGTTGATCTCGTGGCGACCGCGTCATCGCCATAAAGGAGGCGATAGCCGCAGTACCGGCACTGGCGCTCTCGGTAGCGGGCTATTCTCGCTGGTCGCTCTACGATGGCGCCTGGCAGGCGTGGGGAAGTGATGTTCGCACCGTTGATCTCGTGGCGACCACGCCATCGCCATAGAGGAGGCGATAGCCGCCAGCGACAGCGCATCAGGCCGGCGTTGTCCACACCTGATGCGGCGTAGCATGAAAAGCCCGCCGGAAATAGATCAACCCATGCCCCGCTGTCGCTACGGTGATGTGTTTAATTTCCACCAGGTAGACCTGGTGCGTGCCGATGGTCTGAATTTGCCCAATATCGCCTTCCAGACTCGCCAGCGCCTGGAGCAAAATGGGTTGTTTCAGTTCCCCCTCGCACCAGCCTGACAGCAGAAAGCGTTGCGCCATCGCCACCCCGGTCATGCCGGCGAAATGGCGCGCCATCTCTTCTTGTTGGTGACTCAACACATTGATGCCCATGCGACCATTAGCGGCGAATACCGGGTTCATGGCGCTGTTGCTGTTGATACACACCAATAGCGTGGGTGGCGTATCCGTCACCGGGCACACCGCTGTGGCAGTAATGCCGCACTGCCCGGCATTCCCCTGCGTGGTGACAATATTGACCGCAGCCGGCAGGTTCGCCATCGCCTCACGGAAACGTAGCCGTTGTTGTTCTTCACTGGACACAGGAACCTCCGCTTATTTCAATAAACGATCAAGTTGGTTAATGTCGGCGTTATCATGCAAATACGGCACCTTCCAGCCATGGCGGTCATAGTCGGACAGACAGCGATCGACCAGATCCATCATCCCCTGCATACTGCCGGACCCCTGAGCATGACGCAGACACTGTAAGCGCACCTCATCCTGGCTTCCGGCATAGTTGATCTCATACAGTTCATGACGACCACCGAATTCGCTGCCCAACGCATCCCACATCAGCTTCAGGATCTTGATACGGTGTTCGTGATCCATGCCGTTAGAACCACGTACATACTGCGCCAGATAGCGATCAATCTCCGGGTTATCGAGATCGCGTACACTGGACGGCAAATAGATCAACCCGCTGGTGACATTACTCTCGATGATGTTCTTAATTTTACTGTACGCCATCGGCGCCATGACCCGGTAGGTCTGCATAGCCTGCATATCCGGCAACCAGGCACCATTCTTCCAGGCATGGGCTTGCGCCCACATCGCATCGCTCAGTGACCAGAACAGGTTTCGCCATGCCACCACTTCGCCCAGCGCGGCCTGAACGCCACGGAACTCAATCACCCCGGTACATTCCAGACTCTTCTGCAACAGCGCAGTAATGAAATCAAGTTTAACCGCGAGGCGAACGCAAGCCTGCATCGGGTACAGGCGGGCGAATCCAGCCTCCACACTCCAGCGCCGACAGCGATCGAAATCGCGGTAAATCAATACGTTTTCCCAGGGAATCAGCACCTTATCCATCACCAGAATCGCGTCGTTTTCATCAAAACGGCTGGAAAGCGGATAATCAAACGGCGAACCCGTTGCGCCCGCGACCAGTTCATAGGAAGCGCGGGAGATCAGTTTGACGCCACGGGCATCCATCGGCGCCACAAACATCAGGGCGAAGCTCGGATCATCCCCCATCACCTGGGCGGAACCGAAACCGATAAAGTTGTAGTGCGTCAGGGCGGAGTTGGTCGCCACCACTTTCGCGCCGCTGACAATAATGCCGGCATCGGTTTCTTTTTCGACTTTGACATATACATCTTTCACTTCATCGGCCGGTTTATGGCGATCAATCGGCGGATTGACGATGGCATGGTTAAAGTACAGCCCGGCTTCCTGAATTCGCGTGTACCAGTGGCGGGCATTGTCGGCATACTCGCCGTAAAATTCCGGGTTCGCCCCCAGCGAGCAACAAAATGCGGCTTTGTAATCCGGCGTGCGCCCCATCCAGCCATAGCTCAGGCGCGACCAGTCAGCGATAGCGTCACGCTGTTGGCGAATCTCTTCGGCGGAACGCGCAAAGCGGAAGGTGCGATGGGTATAGCCGCCATTGCCGGTGTCGGTTTGCCAGCACAACTGTTCATGGCTTTCCGGCGCGTGCAGCGCGTCATATAAGGTAGCGATCGAACCGGCCGCATTGCGGAATGCCGGATGCGTGGTGACGTCTTTCACTCGGGTGCCATAAATATAAATTTCGCGCTCATCTTGCAGGCTGATTAAATATTCCTTACCGGTAAACGGGCGATTATTCACAGCACGATGGGTTTCAGGTTTCATAGGGGCCTCACAGTTGCAGATGTTGAACCTCAACAGCACAATCACTGTTAATTTTTTGTTTATTTTTGGTTAATTTAATTAAACAGGGAATCCTGCTTTGCGGAAGAGACGTTTCAGGTGAAAACAGGTACTTTTCACCAGACGGGAACATGCACTGTGTGAAATGCGATCGCGGTCAAACTCTGTACGCAGCCAACAATGCAGACCCAACCTACATGGCTGAGAAGCCTTGCCATTAACGGCCGCGAAATTGTGTTGGCGAGCACCCCGCCATCCGGTGAAAAAAGCGCGCGAAATATGCCGGGTCTCGGAAACCCAGTGCAAACGCGATTTGATTGACACTGTGGGAACTGTAACGCAGCAGGCGTTTTGCCTCACGGCTGACGCGCTCGAAGATCAGGCGCTTCGGTGGCTGATTGGCGAAACGACGGCACAGTTCGGTCAAACGGGATTCGCTAACGCCGAGCATAGCAGCATACGCCGGTACCGTTAGATGCTGGCGGAAGTGTTCGTCAATAAGACGGTTAAAATGCTGAAATTGCCGCATTTCACCGCGCACACTATAAACCGAAGCGTCATCAGGCGGCGCCTGGCGCAGCAGTTGCGTGAAAATGGCCTGCGCCAGGCTATTCAGCAACAGTTCTCTTCCCGGCCGCTGATGGTAAAATTCATCAGCCAGTAGCGGCCAGTAATGGTTAAGGGCCTGCAATGTTTCCGGCGCCGATTCCAGCGACAGACAAATACCCTGTTGCGACATCGCCTCGCCATTGCCTGGCCACAATGTCTCCACCAGCGACCAGATCAACGTTTGCTGGACCGTCAGCACATGACCGTCACTGTCTGCCTCAGTGAAAAAAGCATGGGGCACCGACGGCGGCGTCAGGATGAACAGCGGCGCTTTAACCGCGTAGAAATGATCATCCAATTGCAATGTCACTTTCCCGCTGGTCAGGAAATGCAACTGGAAATAGCGGTCATGCCAGTGCGGGCGCATCGCGCGCCCGAAAAAGTCAGCCAGCCTGGCGAAGGTCTCATAATGGACATCATCACTGGCATAGCGCGCATCATACGCCTGGCTGATATTAATATTTTCACCAGGGGACAGCGTCGCGGGCAGTGTCATCATCGCGCGGCCCTCACTGGGTTTTCTGCGCGGATAGCCCGGTGTTTTTCAGCGTTTGCTCGCGTCCGGACATCGGAATAGCGGTCAGCACCAGTGCGCCCATGATCAACAGTGCCGCCACAAACCACAGCCCGGCGCTGAAATGACCGGTGGTGTCGCGCAGAATACCAATCAACAGCGGACTGACAGCCGACCCCACATTGCCGATGGCATTGATCACCGCCAGCGCCACCGCCCGCGCAGGCAAGCTGATCACCTGATCCGGCGTGGTCCAGAAGATAGCCATCGCCGTGAAAGAGCCCACTGACGCCATAATGATCCCCAGTAACTGCACCAGCGGATGATCGGTGGCTGAGGCCAGCAACCACCCCGCCGCCGCAAACAGATACGGCAGGATGGTATGCAGCTTGCGCTCTTTATGCCGGTCGGACCGGCGGCTCCACCACACCATGGCGATGATGGTGCAAAACTGCGGAATCGCCGCCAGCATGCCAATCATGATATTGCTGCTGTGTTGATTAAAACTTTGCAGGATTTGTGGGGTCCAGATATTGATGGCGCTCAGGGTGTTGGTCAGGCAAAAGTAAGCCAGAGTATAGAGCAGCACCGCCGGGGTAAAGACCTCACGCCATATTGAGCGGCGGGAAGCCTCCACCGGCAGAACGCTTTTTTGCTCACGGCGCATCATGGCCTTTAGCGCCTGCTTTTCATCCTCGCTCAGCCAGTTGGCTTGATCCGGGGTATCGTTCAGTAAGAACCAGGTCACAATGCCAAGGATAATCGACGGCAATCCTTCCAACAGAAACAGCCACTGCCAGCCTTTCAGATGCCAGACACCGTCCAGCGCCAGAATGTAACCCGACAGCAGCGAACCGATCATCATGGTCACCGGCATGGCTATCATAAACAACGCATTCGCCCGCGCACGGTAATAGGCCGGAAACCACCAGGTGAGATAGACCAGAATGCCAGGCAGAAAACCCGCTTCGGCAATGCCCACCAGCATACGCAACAGGTACAGCGTATGCGGACTGGTGGCAAACAAAGTACAGGTGGATGCTATGCCCCACACCACCATGATCCCGGCGATCCAGCGGCGCGCCCCCACTTTCGCCAGCATGATATTACTGGGGATCCCGCACAGTACGTAGGTGACATAAAACAGCGTTGCCGCGAGGCCAAACATGGTGGCGGTTAAGCCCAGATCATTGCCCATGGTCAGCCCGGCAAAACCAATATTGATGCGATCGAGAAAGGAAAAGACAAATAAAATAAACAGAAACACGATCAATCGCCGAAATAACTTAGCCATGAGGCGATGTTCTGTTGCTGTGGTGTTATTTTCATTATTTTGTAGGGTAGACGTCGTCATATTATGCTCCGCCGTAATCGATCAATAGACTGATTTTTCACTGTCAATCGCTGGCGCTGGCGTAGAGATAAATCGCGCCGCCAGCGCCTCCGCGCTCCGCGCAAGCAAAGTGGTATCCACCCCCACCGCCACAAACAGCGCCCCCAGATCCAGATAATGTTGCGCCAGCGTTTCGTTGGTCATCAAAATTCCCGGCGCTTTGTCGGCCGCCACTATTTTTGCAATCGACGCGGTAATTATCGCCTGAACCTCAGGATGGCTCGGGTTGCCGAGGTGCCCCAGATCAGCACTCAGATCGGCCGGGCCAATAAACACCCCATCCACCCCCTCCACCGCCAGAATGGACTCAAGGTTTTCTACCCCGAGACGTGTTTCAATCTGTACCAGCAGACAGATTTGTCCGTCGGCGCGTGGCAAATAGTCGGCCTCGCGGTTCCAGCGTGAAGCGCGCGCCAGCGCGCTGCCTACGCCGCGGATCCCCTGCGGCGGATAGCGGCAAGCCTTCACCGCCAGCGCGGCGTCATCCGCACTCTGCACCATCGGCACCAGTAAGGTCTGGGCGCCGATATCGAGCAATTGTTTAATCAGCACCGGGTCATTCCACGCCGGACGCACCACCGGGTGGCTACGATAAGGCGCCACCGCCTGTAACTGCGCCAGCACCGAGCGCAGATCATTGGGCGCATGTTCACCGTCGATCAACAACCAGTCGAACCCGGCGCCAGCCAGCAATTCCGCACTGTAGCTGTCCGCCAGCCCCAGCCACAGGCCAATTTGCGCTTGTTTGTCGCCCAGCGCCTGTTTAAACGCGTTGTTCATCATCGCCTCCTTAGATAAAACGGCAGGTGATGGCGCCCATCACCCCATAATCCACCTGAAAGGTGTCGCCTTTCCGTGCCGCCACCGGTCGGGTAAACGAGCCGCCGAGAATGACTTGCCCGGCCTCCAGTTGTACATCATGGTCAGCCAGTTTATTCGCCAGCCAGGCGACGCCATTTGCCGGGTGATTAAGCACCGCCGCCGCCACGCCGGATTCTTCAATCACCCCGTTGCGATAGAGCAATGCGGCGATCCAGCGCAAATCCAGCGCGTCGGGTTTTATCGGGCGGCCACCCAGAATCACCCCGGCGTTGGCGGCGTTATCGGCAATAGTGTCAAACACTTTGCGCGGACGTTGGCTTTGCGGGTCGATACTGTGGCAACGGGCGTCGATCAATTCCAGCGCCGGAATGACATAATCCGTGGCGTTGTAGACATCAAACAGGCTGCAGTTCGGGCCACGCAGCGGCCTGGCCAGGACAAAAGCCAGTTCCACTTCAATACGCGGCACAATGAAGCGATCGGTCGGAATATCACCGCCGTCAGCAAAAAACATGCTGTCAAGTAATGCGCCGTAATCCGGCTCGCTGATTTGCGAGCTGGCCTGCATCGCCTTCGACGTCAGGCCAATTTTGTGGCCTTTCAGAACATGCCCTTCCGCTATTTTGGTTGCTACCCACTGACGCTGAATGGCGTAGGCGTCGTCAATGGTCATTTCCGGATTGCGCAACGACAACTGGCGGATCTGCTCACGGCTTTTTTCCGCCTGATGCAACTCATGCGCCAGGCTGGCGATAGTGTGTGTACTTAACATGGTGATGCTCCCGTCTTGCTGATCGCGCCCGTGCGAGGATCAGCCTGCTGGTGGAAGGGGGATCGTTTTGCCTTCAGCGAAACAACGCATGGACATTGTTCTGTTTGAAATTGAGCACCGGATGCAGCTCTTCAACCACCAGCGACAATGCCAGATAACGCTGATTCATCAGCTCGGCGAAATGCGCTTTGATGCAGGAGAACAGTCGTTCCATCACCGGTTGCAGCACCTCCAGCGCCCGGCCATGGCCGATTTTCAACGTCATATGCACAAAGGCGTAGTCGTGTTTGCCGTCCGCCATCTGCCAGGTATCCACCCAGTGGGCGCGACTGCGTATTCCCGCAAGGGGAAAAATACCGCTCTCCGCCAGCAATTGATTCACCTGAGTGAACAGTTCCGGCAGGCGGGCCTGCTGGCGAATATTCTCCGTACATTCCGTGACAAAATGGGGCATATAGCGCCCTCCTGATAACGTAATTCAGGGAAGGCAGCCCTTTGCTATTGCACCTGGGGCTGCCCGCGAGTTACAGCGCACTGCCCAGCTTGAAGCCTTGTTCAACATCGCCTTTGCGGGTGTAAGAAAAGCCGTCGGCGCCAATGGTGACCGCCATCTCGCTCGGCTCGCTACGTTCAGATACCGGCTGTAGCTGGCCGTCCAGATCGAGCACCCGCGAAGCCTCGGTATACCAACTGGGCACGACCGGATTACCCCACCAGTCGCGGCGTTGATTGTCGTGGACATCCCAGCTCACCAGCGGATTGTCGGGATCGCCGGTGTAATAGTCCTGAGTGTAAATTTCGATGCGATGCCCGTCCGGGTCACGCAGGTAGAGATAGAACGCATTGGAAACACCGTGGCGGCCCGGTCCGCGTTCAATCAGGTGGGACTTGCGCAACGCCCCCAGCTTGTCGCAGATAGCCAAAATGTTGTGTTTCTCGTGCGTGGCAAACGCGATATGGTGCATGCGCGGGCCAGCACCACCGGTCATCGCGGTATCATGTACCGTCGGTTTTCGCCGCATCCAGGCCGCATAAACGACGCCGTTGTCGTCGCGGATATCTTCCGTGACCCGAAACCCCAGCCCCTGAATATACTCGACCGCACGCGGCACATCCGGCGTAACCTGATTGAAATGGTCCAGCCTGACCAACGCGCCGGGGCTGTAGAGGTCATAGCGCCAGGCGAGCCGTTCGACGTGCGCTATCGTGTAAAAAAATTCATACGGGAAACCGAGCGGATCCTCAACGCGCACCGCATCGCCAACGCCCCTGACAAACCCGCTGCGGCGGCGCTCGGTGCGGCAACCCAGCGCCTGGAAATAGACCTCGGCACGATCGACATCCTCCGGACTGCGTACCCGGAACGCAAACGCAGCAACCGCCGCGACCGGGCCCTGGCGCAGAACCACGTTGTGATGAATAAATTCCTCCAGTGAACGCAGGTAAAGCGAATGTTCATCTTCAGCGGTCACAACCAGACCGAGAATGTCGACATAAAATTCGCGTGCCGCCTTCAGATCGGTGACCTGGATTTCCATATAAGCACAGCGCACAATGTCTGGCGCGGGGACCTCCGCTGTCGTAATCTGCCTGGTGGTCATTGCGATGTTCTCCTCAGAGTCTTGTATTACGCCGTAAAGTGCCGTTGTTGATGACAGATTTCGATCCGGCTGAAATAACGGCTACCGTTGATATAACCCGGCGGACGGCCTTGCTGGTCGACCGCCCGTTTCGCGCCTTACTCTCCCCACTTCGGGATCGGGTGGCTGCCAAATGAAATACACACGTTTTTTACTTCCGCGAAGACTTCAAAGCTGTATTCTCCGCCCTCGCGCCCGGTACCGGATGCTTTAATGCCCCCGAAAGGCTGACGCAGATCACGCACGTTCTGGGTGTTGACGAACACCATGCCCGCTTCGATACCGTGCGCCAGGCGCATCACTTTGCTGACATCCTGAGTCCAGATATACGATGCCAGGCCGTATTCGACGTCATTCGCCAGTCGCAAGCCCTCTTCTTCATCACTAAAGGGCAGCAGACAGACCACCGGCCCGAAGATCTCCTCCTGCGCTATCCGCATCCGGTTATCGACATCCGCCAGCACCGTAGGGCGCAGGAAATTGCCATGGCTAAGCCCTTCCGGCTTATCCGGACCGCCAGCCAGCAATGTCGCGCCTTCTTCGATACCCAAACGGATATAACCGGACACCTTTTCCCAGTGCTGCGGGCTGATCAACGCACCGACTTGGGTGGCGGGATCGGTCGGATCGCCGACGCGCAAACGTTGTGCGCGTTCGGCAAACCGCCGCACGAATTCCGGGTAGATACTCCGTTGAATAAAAATGCGCGAACCGGCAGTGCAGCGTTCACCGTTAAGGGAGAAAATCGTAAACAGGGCGGCATCCATCGCTCGTTCAATATCGGCATCTTCAAAAATCAGCACCGGTGACTTGCCCCCCAGTTCCATGGAGAATTTTTTCAGCCCGGCGTTCTGAACAATCTTGCGCCCGGTGGCGGTCCCCCCGGTGAACGAAACGGCACGCACATCACGATGGCGCACCAGCGCATCGCCGGCCGTGGCGCCATAGCCCTGCACCACATTCAGTACACCCGCGGGAATACCGGCTTCCAGCGCCAGTTCGCCCAAACGATCGGCGCTCAGCGGCGACAGCTCGGACATTTTCAGCACGGCGGTATTGCCCAGCGCCAGACAGGGCGCGGTTTTCCAGGTCGCCGTCATAAATGGCACGTTCCACGGCGATACCAGCGCACAAACCCCCACCGGTTGTAGCAGGGTGTAATTGAGCATTTTGTCGTCTACCGGGTAGCTGCGCCCGTTCATTTGTTGGCAGGTTTCGGCAAAAAATTCAAAGTTATGAGAAGCGCGAGGGATCAGGACGTTTTTGGTCTGATGGATGGGCAAGCCGGTATCGGCGGTTTCCATCTCGGCAATGTCCGGCACATTCTGGTCAATCAATTCGCCCAGACGCCGCATCAGGCGCGCACGTTCTTTCATCGCCGTGTTCGCCCATTTCGGGAAAGCCTCTTTCGCCGCCGCGACCGCCCGTTGAATCTCTGTTTCGCCGCCGGAGGCCACTTCCGCCAGCACCTCGCCATTTGCCGGGTTTACGGTGGTAAAATAATCTTCGCTGCCGACATTTTTGCCATTAATCCAGTGATTAATTCTTTTCACTTCAGACGCTCCTCAAACTGTTGTTCGCTGACAATGTGGTTAATCAGGCGGCCAACGCCTTCTACCTCCACCACCACTTCATCACCGGGTTGCACATCAGACAGGCCCTTTGGCGTACCGGTGGCGATCATGTCGCCCGCCTGCAAGGTTATAAACTGGCTGAGCCAGGAGACCAGGAAAGGCACATCGAAAACCATATCGCGGGTGTTGCCGGACTGACGTAGTTCGCCATTGACCACTGTTTTCAGTTGCAGGTTTTGCACATCGGCAATGTTTTCCCGTGGCACCACGCTTTCCAGCATTGGCGTCAGGGTGTCGCGGCTTTTTACCCGCAAGTTAGGGCGGTAGTAGTTTTCCAGGTAATCACGGACCGCGTAATCGTTGCACACCGTATAACCCCGCACATACGCCAGCGCCTGTTCACGACTGACATTGCGCGCGGTTTTGCCGATCACCACCACCAGTTCCGCTTCGTAATGCATGTATTCCACGTTGTCCGGACGCACACTGACACGGTTATTACCGGTCAGCGTGTTGGCGGCTTTAATAAACACCAGCGGTTCTTGCGGGGCCTTGAAATCCAGTTCTGTCGCATGGTCGGCATAATTGAGGCCGAGGGCAAACAGTGTCGGCACGCCGTCTGGCTGTTCCACAACGCGTTCATCAGCACTGAAGTGATTGCTCAACGATGGCAGGCCAGCCGCGCTAATGGTGACGGTATCGCCCGCCGCAATCGCAATTCGCTCCAGAGGGGTGCCCAACAGAATGACATCGCCCGCTTGCAGAGTGGCAAAATCACTCAAGGTCGCGATCAACTGGGCCGCATTGCGGTGCAGATCCGCCGTGGACCAGCGTTGTTTCTCCACGCCGTTGACCTGGGTAACGATCGTCAGCCCGTCGACCTCGCTAAGCGGCGCCATCGTGCCTAGCGGACAAAAACCGTCACGACATTTCGCCTGAATCGCCGGGCGATAAAAATGTGTTTCCGCCAGGCTTAATTCATTAGCCAGCGCATAACCCGCGATAAAGGATGCCGCCGCGTCTACCGCCACCTTGCGCGCCGTTTTGCCAATCACCACCGCCAGCGTCGCGCCGCTGAAGGTTTGAACCCCGGCGGGCAGGCCAATCTCATCATCAGGGCCGCGATGGGTATTGCGCGGTTTAATAAACCAGACCGGCGTTTTAGGCGGGGTGTTATAAGGTGGCTGACGGAAGGCGTCAGCCCAGGCAGCGGTCTGAGATCGGTGATTTAACGCCACGGCAAAAACAGTTCTCTTCATCATTTTCCCTTACGGCGACGAGCTGTGAATTTCATTAATATGTTAATAAATTATTATTAACGTCTTATCAAGACCAAAATACATCAGATGTTATGAAAATGTGATCTCCATAACAAACTAAGAACAATAAAATAAAGTGATTAATTACAATTAGTTATTTGTTTTCAATGCGGTGACTGGTGAAATAACGTGGTAGTTTTGTGATTAAAATCAATTTATTAAAATATTAACTAATTTATTGATTTTGAGTTATTATCGTTCACTATTCGCCGGAGAAAGACCCGGTTGCTCAAAAGGTAAACATGTACATCCATGCATGAATCTCTGACCATTACCCTGTTGCAGGCACGTGAAACCGCCATGGGCTTTTTCAGACCGATACTGAACCGTCACAATCTGACGGAGCAACAGTGGCGTATTATTCGCATTCTGGCGCAGTATCGTTCGCTGGATTTTCATGCCATCGCTCGCGAGGCGTGTATTTTGCGTCCCAGCCTGACGGGTATTCTCACGCGGCTGGAAAGAGATGGACTGGTGTTTCGTCTGAAACCATTGAATGATCAGCGCAAATTGTTTGCTTCGCTGACCCCGCAAGGCGCGGCGCTGTATCAACACGCATGCAGTGAAATTGAAGAGGGTTATCAACAGATTGAACAACAGTTTGGTCAGGAAAAGATGACGCAACTCAAAGCATTGTTGCTGGAATTCAATGCCCTTGCCAAGAACCCACCCGCGGACACCGATGATCAGGGACCGGCTGACGGCAGGCGCATTCGTCGATAAAAAAACAATGGCGCAAACACTAAGCCCGCGCCAGAAAGTCACCGTGACGGTGGGTTTTCCAGTGGTCGGAATATCCGCTGCTCAACCGGCTGTAACCGCGCCCAACGTTCCTGTTCCCAACGCAGATACTGACACCCAGCCGGGCTTTTACTGCGGCTTTGATACCCAACAAGTTTGAGGTGGTGTACGCCGGACTCCAGCGTACTTATGCCGCATCCAGCACTTCAATGGCGATGGGACGAAAAATGCTGGGGTAATCCGCCATAATCAACGGCACGGTGGCTTCAGGCTGGTGATGATAGAGCGCCGAACAGATCCATACCGTCGGCGACGTGCGCAACAGAACGCCTTCCAGCAACGGATCGAAACGCGTTGATATGGTCATATCCACCTCTCCCCGATGCAGTGCCTCCATCAAAAAGGGGCTTCTGCCAACATCCAGTTCAATATTAAGATTGGGCGCCCAGCGGGCAATCTGACTCAGCAGCGGTGGTAACAGGGTATCCGCGACATCATGCGGCGAACCGATGCGCAATACCCCGGAAAAGCGACTGTCTTTCAGTGAGCGTAAGGCATCATCATTCAGCCATAACAAATCGCGGGCGTAACTTAATAGCTGCAGACCATGTTGGGTTAAGTGTTTAGTTCTGCCTTCTTTTTCGAATAATGCCGTGCCCACCAGCGTTTCAAGCCGCTGCATTTGCTGGCTGACCGCGCCCTGCGTGCGGGCAAGGCGAATAGCCGCTTTGCTGAAGGTGTGGACGTCCGCCACGGCAATAAATGTGCGAAGTAACTCAATATCCAGGTTTTCTGCATTCGCCATGGGGTATTTTCTCATGCGGTTTTATACCCGGTACGGGTAATCACGGGGCGAATCAGATATTACGCTGCAATGTTTGCGCACTGTTTGCTGATTAATTAATGAAATAAGCCAAATCACGCATAACGCCTGACCGCCATTTCTCCTCTCTGCACGCTGTGCGGCACCCTGGGCATTCAGCGCGTTAACATAACGCCGCGCTGTAACCGGCGAGATGCTGCCACGGGGAGTGACCGGATAGCGATTATCATGGCGGAAAAGAGCGTTAATGTTATTTTTTATGCAGTAATTCGAACAATGCGCTAAAACTGTCAGCAATGTAATCCGGCGCGGATAATTGCAGTTTTTCTTTGCGATGAGCGCCCCAGGTAACCGCACAGGTACTGATGCCGGCATTTTTTCCCATTTCGATATCAGTAACCGCATCTCCGACAATAATGACTTCGCCGCGCATGTTGTTATCAATACCGAAATAATCCATCGCCATGAATATACCTTCCGGATGGGGTTTATACTGCGTGACTTTATCTGATCCGACGATCAGATCCACGTAAAGACTGAAACCGAGTTTCCTGGCATTACGTGCAGCCACGTCTGTTTTCTTGCTGGTGATGATGGCGATATTTTTTCCCTGCGCTTTAAGCGCATTAAGCAGATCAACCGCGCCACTGAAGGCGGTTATATGGTTGTCACCGCCTTTCTTGTATATCTCCCGGAACAAAACCAGTAAGCGCTCAAACTGGCTTTCAGAGAAATCATGCGCCCCCATGTCCCGGAATGATTTTTCAATCGGGATCCCCATGTTGTCGATAATTTCGCTGGCGGCTGGCGCCGGCAGTGCCATCCCGGCAAATGCATTCTGGGTCGCGATAACAGAACATTGCGCAGAGTCGGCCAGCGTACCGTCAAAATCAAACAGAACAGATGTATACATTTTACCTTCCATGCCTGTGGATTGGATTATCGGGTCGTGATTATTATGCACAGCAAACGCTACACCATATACAGGATGAAAAAGCAGCAATAGCGCACCTTCCCCGACGTGAGCTAACACTAAATGCACAAGGTAAATGAGGAAAACCAACGCAATGATGTATCAGGATCTACTCTGCTAAGCTGCCTGTGCGGCAGTGAACTGTCCACTTCGATATAGAGCAAAGCCGTGTTCCTTCTAAGCTGCCTGTGCGGCAGTGAACATATTATTCCTTCAGGTGGTTACTGTGGTGCTCTTCTAAGCTGCCTGTGCGGCAGTGAACGGCCAACAGGATAGCCGTGTCGTTATCTGTGACTTCTAAGCTGCCTGTGCGGCAGTGAACGAATGCTGGCTGGGTTGGTGCTAGCGGCGATTCTTCTAAGCTGCCTGTGCGGCAGTGAACTTTATGCTTATGATTATCGATTTTTTATGACTGCTTCTAAGCTGCCTGTGCGGCAGTGAACCTGACATGGCGAAATCGCCGATTTTGATAACTCTTCTAAACTGCCTGTGCGGCAGTGAACAGCGTCCGGCAGCGTCTCCGGGGTGGTTTGCGCTTCTAAGCTGCCTGTGCGGCAGTGAACGAAGTTTTACGCTCGAAGCTGGTAGTCCAGACCTTCTAAGCTGCCTGTGCGGCAGTGAACATTTTGTCTTCCCGTTGCTACAGGAATTTGATCTTCTAAGCTGCCTGTGCGGCAGTGAACGATTTATTACCGCATCGAGAGCAACCGGTTCTCTTCTAAGCTGCCTGTGCGGCAGTGAACTAGATGCCCAAGAAGGCAATGTTGAAATAACCTCTTCTAAGCTGCCTGTGCGGCAGTGAACAAGGGGAGAGAGTCAGCGCTACCGCAAAAGAACTTCTAAGCTGCCTGTGCGGCAGTGAACGCAGAAAAAGCCGGGCTTTCCGGTGACAACATCTTCTAAGCTGCCTGTGCGGCAGTGAACGTATATTTTACATCGCTGATCGGAGATCCTACGCTTCTAAGCTGCCTGTGCGGCAGTGAACCTTCGGTGCGTGTTCATAGGTTCTCTGCTCAACTTCTAAGCTGCCTGTGCGGCAGTGAACTTTCAGCGGCAAACGAAGCCCATCCCTCAGTTCTTCTAAGCTGCCTGTGCGGCAGTGAACATATAAGGCCACGTCGCCGGTAACTTCGTTCCCTTCTAAGCTGCCTGTGCGGCAGTGAACGACAGCAAAGCATACGGAGAGCGCCACGGATCCTTCTAAGCTGCCTGTGCGGCAGTGAACGCTGAGCGGTCTACGCAGAAGTGGCGTAAGCACTTCTAAGCTGCCTGTGCGGCAGTGAACACGAACGCCGTAACCTGATCCGAAACTTTTGGCTTCTAAGCTGCCTGTGCGGCAGTGAACCCTCGTTAGTAGTTGGATCCGATGTTCAGGCCCTTCTAAGCTGCCTGTGCGGCAGTGAACTCTTCTGAGCAGAAGCAAAGAATTTCATGCGACTTCTAAGCTGCCTGTGCGGCAGTGAACGTGAATAACTATCACGTCGGGGCATGGTTCCACTTCTAAGCTGCCTGTGCGGCAGTGAACTTTATTAGCTTTACCCCAGAAGTTTCGGATCACTTCTAAGCTGCCTGTGCGGCAGTGAACTGTTGCATTAGCAATCTAACTGATTGTTTTTAAGCTAACAACGACATTATCGGTGGAAAAACCCTTTTTTGGCGGATATTTTTAACATATTGAAAAATAGCATATTTAAATTCAGCTAAAAAAAAGGGTAAAAAAAAGGGCTTACTTCCCCCAGACATGAGGAGATTCCTGGACCAACTGTACAACAGTGAAACAGGCTGAAGCCAAACCTTATGGAAACGGACCCCAGATTCATTTTTTGTACAAAGCCCGATGCAAAAGCCTACGACACACTGGATGAGTTGTATGAAAAGGTAAGGAGTAAATATACCCGTGATCATTGAAGATGCTTCGTTTTATGTGACGAGAAGATCATGCTCATCCACTATTGAAGATATTTATTACCGACGAGCAGAAAACCAAACTTGAGCACCTTCATGACACAACTCGTGATGGTCGTGCTCGCAGTAACGCTGTCCTTCTGGTCTCCGAAGGCTGGAATTCTGCCATGATTGCTCAGGCTTTGCGTCTGCATCAGACAACCGTTGATACCCATATCAGCGAGTTTCTCAACGCGGGGAAACTAAAACCAGAGAATGGTGGCTCAGCCAGCAAGCTCAGTGCTGAACAAACTGCATTTTTAATCAGTCGATTATCGAACAATGTATTTCACCCTGTCAGCGAGATTATTGCTTTTGTTGTTCAGATATCGGGGCTGCGCTTTGCTGTTTTGGGAATGAATAAATGGTTGCATCATAAAGGATTTTCCTACAAAAACCCGACAGGGCTCCCCATAAATTCAGTGAAAAAAACAGCGGCAATTCATCGAATACTAGTAAAAATTAAAAAAGTCTGTGGGAGATGAACCCGTCCTTTTCATTGATGCCGTTCACCCGACTCAGGCCACAAAACTCAGTGATGGCTGGATACGCAAAGGTGAGCGTAAAACCGTGAAAAAAACAGGAAGCCGGACGCGCATCAATATTAGGGGTGCATTAAATCTCAACGCACTGTCACATCCGGTTATCTGTGAATATTAAACCATTAATGAATAGGTGGTACATCCAATGAGTAGAACATGTATTTTTCGATAAAAGCACCAATGACTTTTTCGTGAAGTTCAACGCAACGAGAGAAACAGAGGGTTCTGCGAGCCAGACGCTTGATTCGGGTTCTCAGTGTTAGATTGTTGCGCTCAATACGTTGAGTGAAGATCTTGCCGGTCAGATGTTTCTCTTTCGGCACCTCTGGCATAGCGGCCCCATTCATCTGTGGTCAGCATACCAATATTAAAAGGGGATGAGTAGTGCCAGTCATTCGCGGCAGGTTGCACCGGTTCGTGGACCAAAGGTGTAAGCCAGTACGCCACCCGTTTTTGTGTTGTATGCGTACCAGAGCCCGTGTTGTCGGGCCTTACTGCCGATAAAGCGCCATTGTTCGTCGAGTTCACAGATAAGCGCTACATCAGCATGGGCTACCGGAGATGACGTTATTCGTCGTGGCGAGAGTTTTTTAAAGTCCGAATGACGGTGTTGATACCGACGTTCAGTGTCCGGGCAGTATCGCTAACCCCGGCACCGTTGAAGGCCATTTCGGTGATCTGCTCTTTAATCCCCGGCTTGCGGGCCTCGTATGAGTCAGTGATCTGAAACACCCGGCGGCAGAACCGGTCGTATCCTTTCGGGTTCTGCCCATGGCGACAGACCTGAGCAGACTGACAACGGGGACAATGAACGATAACGCGGGCCATGAGTAAACCTCAAAAGCGAGCATTACACATCGAATTCAACTAATCAGAGGCATTACCTTCTCGTTCTGTAAGATACTTAGCACGATTATAAGCCGCTATAATTTCATCTTTCTTGGTATGAGCTAAGGCTGATTCAAGCACCTCTGTTCTAAATTTACCACTTTCTTCAGCAGCCGTTCTTGCTATAGAACGCATTCCGTGGGCTACCAGTTCACGATGTTGACACGGGGCCTTAATGCTTGGGAAAACCCACTCTCTATGACCACTGATTGGTCTGATTAACTCAAGTATACGCATAGCCTCTTTACTCAGCGGAATCTTGTGAGGGCGCTTCATCTTCATAAACTCACCGGGGATGTTCCAGAATCGATGATCTTCGTCTATATCACTCTAACGAGCACGGACACAGCTTCTCCCGGACGAACCCACGTAAGGAGTTGCCACTCAATTAGAAGACGTGTTTCGAGCCGTATAGAAGCGTTAGATAGAGCAATCAAGAACCGGGGTAAATCATCTGGTGGTAAAGCTGGCATATTTTGCTTCTTGGGTTTGCTGAATCTCTGGCCGAGATTGTCAGCAGGATTAAACTCAATAAGTTCTTCTGTCGCAGCCCAACGGAAAATTTCATTTAGACGTGAAATGATACGGCGTAGGGTTTCCAATATGCCTCGTTGTTCTATGGGGTCAAGGTGTTGTTTTAAGAGCTTGGGACGGATCTCTTTGATAGGAACGTTGCTTAAACCGGGGAAAATATTTCGTTCAAGGCTCCGCCAGATGCCTTCTGCGTGGTCTGGAGAGATACCAGAGGTCTTAACCTTTTCATCTAACCATTTCCTGGCAACCGCTTGTAGCGTGTGCTCAGTGGCATCCTTAAGAGCATTAGCTTTATCGTTGTTGTGGATCTGCGGATCGATACCATTTGCCAGCAGCGACAAGTATTCATCACGTAAAGCCCGTGCCTTGGCAAGTGTGAGATGAGGGTAGGTTCCTAAGCTCATCTTTGTTCGCTTTTTACTTACTGGCACTGCATACCTGAAATACCAATTTTTCTTACCACCCTTTGATAGGGGAGCGATTCGCAGCATCAGGTCGTCACCGTCAAAAAGGTTGATCTCCTTTTCTGCTGGCTTGGTATTTTTGATTTCAGTGTCAGTGAGTTTCTTAGCGATCTTTGCCATTTTTAGGCCCCTCGATTTTGGGACCCTTTGCGTTGGGTCCCAAAAGGGGTGCCATAACGAGTAGCTTCTAGCAAATCTCAGTAGACTTCTGTAGACGTAAAAAAGCCCGCAAGGCTGGTTCCATGCGCTGGCGGAATCTGACTTTTTTCGGCAATCATATGTTTTTATATGATTTTTATGAATTCAACTTTGATTTGTATACCTAAGCGTATACCAATGCCGTTTTGTCTTGCCGCATTGACCGCCTGTTCTGGCGATGAAGAAGGGAGGCTGTAGGTTGTTTTACCGGCTGCCGTCAGCCCTGGCTGGCGCAGGGGTAGCGGAGATATCAATGTATTTTCTCAATCCCATTGGACGGCTTACACCGCGAGGATCGGAAAAGGGCAGTTTAAACGTGGGTGATGGCGATACTTTTACTGTCCATGTGGTATCACCGATAAAGCGGAAGCTTGCGGAGCGGGGCGAAACCCTCAAATCCTCAAAGTGACCTGAAGAATAAGCGCCACCGATAGTCAGTTTCTCTACTATGCCTTGAGAGGAATCTAACAGCAGGATCGTCAGCATTTCTTCAAAGATGACGTCATCCGTCACGAATAAAAGATAGCGACGTGAATCAATTTTTATCGCGGCTTCAAGCACTTTTCCTGGAATGATAATTCCTGTTGAGTTGCCGCCGATCAGCACTTCAGAACGAGCCTGAGTGGTATCTGTTGCTTCACTGACTTCCGATAGCAATAGTGTAGTGACTTCTTCCATCTTTATTTCCACCAGTTGCCCATTTCCCACGCGGCTAAAGCACCGCCAACAAATCCACCCAATAACACGCATACAGGCGCACCAGGCCCACACATCAGACCAGCAATAGCACCGCCAGCCCAGCCGCCTGCAATACCTGCTCCGTTAATAGCAACCTGCCTGCCGGTTTCAGAGGCTTTATTGTCTGCCGTGTATATTTCATATACTGATACCCCGATAGAAAGAACTATTAAGCCCTTTGCTGCACGGGATAATTTCATCATTCTCAGGTTAACCTGAGGGTTTGATTTGCCCGCTGACTCTACAATCCCGGCATAAACCTGATTTTTTTGCATTTCTGATAAGCTGTTAAAGTTAGCCTTTGGGCCGAACATAGAGGCAGTTTTTTTGGCGACTAACTCATTAAGCGTTACGCCAGAAGTTTTCATCCTTTCTGCCATGGCTCTACCAAGTGGCGTACTCCGGGTACGTACCATATCCATTATAAGATTTCTGGTCTCCTGAGCCTCCATTGCTGCTTTTTCCCAGCTGATAATGCCACTATTCGCTTTGGCTCTGAGATCGGCGGCCATTTCTTTAATGCGTTTAGAGTACTCAAGGCGCAGTCGGGGATCGACTGAGAGTCTCGCCGCTGCCGCAGATACATCCCCTTGCAGAGCGTTTACTGCACTTTCAAATTTCGCTTTCCCGTCTGAGTCCAGCGCACTAAGCAAAGCCGTATCCATTTTCAGTCCCTGTAAGGTGAGCAATCCTTTGAATATAACAAATATACTAATGAGAATGAAAATAGCCTCTTTAAAGGTGATGATGGCTTTGTTGAATAAATCGAACTTTTGCTGAGTTGAAGGATCAGATCACGCATCCTCCCAACAACACAGGCCGTTCAGTGGCAAAGCAAAAGTTCAAAATCACCAACTGGCCCACCTACAACAAAGCCCTCATCAACCGTGGTTCCATAACTTTCTGGCTGGATGACGCAGCTATTCAGGCCTGGTATGAGTCAGCAACGTCTTCATCCCGGGGAAGACCTCAGCGTTATTCTGACCTTGCCA
>JAATFO010000137.1 GCA_015655145.1 Enterobacterales bacterium
CCTCCCTGCCTACTAAAAAGTGATGTAGGAATCATTTCCGGAATGTGTTTTGTGGTTGAATATTGAGCGTTTTGGGGTGATTTTGATCGCTTAAAAGTGTTTTTGCACAGTTATAACAATGCTGAACTGTACAAAAAACAGCTAAGGGACACACCCCAGGCGGCTACTCACCATCGATCCCGAGACGTTGCAGTAATCCCCGGACGCCTTCACGCACCAGCAACGCCGCCAGCTTCTCCCGCTCTTTCTGTGTCATTTGCTGCACCGAGGTAATTAATAAGGTGCTCAGCGGATTTTGATTTACCCGGTAAGTGGCTGTGGGTTCGGCGGCATGGTGTGTTGCATTCAGAAACGTTTTCACCCGTTCATCAATATGAATAAGACGCGCCTTACCACCCTGAACACCGTGTTTAGGGATTGTCGTCCAGCGTTCGCGTTTTATCCATTTATTGATGGTTTGTCGGCTGTAACCGGTGGCTCGGGCAAGTTCTTCTGGTGTTAACCATTCCTGTTTCACGTTTCTGTCCCTGTAACGAATGGATTAGGAGGACATCTTACAATATTTCGTGACAGGAAAAACTAACAGGATTGATTAATCCGGGCGGGAAAAACCCCTTTGCCGGAGGGTAAAGGGGCGATGTAAAAAGAAAATCAGCGAGCGGCGGTGGCCTGTTCTGTTACTGGACGGTAGGCGAGGTAGTAGACCAGGCCGACAAACACCGCGCCTCCTACCGCATTACCGAGAAACACAGCGAAAAAGTTAGGAACATAGTCAGCCCAGGTGGCCTGGCCGGCAAAAATGGCAGCGGGAATAATAAACATATTGGCCACTACGTGTTGGAAGCCGATGGCCACAAATGCCATAACCGGGAACCAGATACCAAAGATTTTGCCGGGCACATCTTTACTGGCAAATGCGAGCCACACCGCAAGGCAAACCAGCCAGTTACATCCGATACCGGAAATAAACGCATGCAGGAAATCCGCGTGGATTTTCGCATTGACCATCGCCATGGTTTTTTTCAGATAATCCCCTTCGGTCATGCCCAGCATATGGCCAAAGAACCAGGCCACAGCAATACTGCCGAGAAAATTAGCGATAGTGACCCAAAACCAATTGCGTAACACGCTAACGCCACTGATCTGACGCGCAAACCAGGCAATCGGCAAGGTCATCATGTTGCCTGTTAATAATTCGCCTCCGGCAAGGATGGTCAGGATCAAACCAACCGGGAACACCGAAGCACCAAGAAAAGTGCCGAATGATCCCCAGTCAGCCGGTAGCTGGTTAATCACGTGTAGATCAAGCAGAAAGCCGATAGCGATAAACGCACCCGCCATAAAACCGAGAATAATCAAATAGGAAGTAGACGCACGACTTTTGGTCACGCCCGCCTGAATAGCAATAGCTGCGATTTCTTTAGGTGAATATAAAGACATAATGACTCTGGTGTTAAGTTGATGATAAGACAGGCCGGGACCCGACACCTTGTCGGTCGGAAAGCGGCACGAGCAAGGAAAAGAGATAGCGGCTAATGAGTGAGTGCGCGCAGTTTTGCACGAAAAATTAACAGGGACAAGGCGCTGAATTAGCGTTAAATTAACATAATTATAACAATATGGCGGTCGATAGTAAGGGATTCGGTGGTAAATTTTATCTATTGCATGATTAGCGAGATCTATCGCAGGAAAAGCTGTTTTAGTACGACTATTATTCTGGTGATGATTCGTGCTATTTTTTTTCCGTTCATCTGTATTGACGGCTTTTTCAGCGATCAACCACAGAAACTGAATTTGCCGTTGACACCCTTAAGGGTGTTTCATATTATGCCGTCCGTCGGTATGACAGGGTTTTCGTTATGGGGCTATAGCTCAGCTGGGAGAGCGCTTGCATGGCATGCAAGAGGTCAGCGGTTCGATCCCGCTTAGCTCCACCAAATTCTGGTCAGAATTTGTCAACGGAAACCACTTTTTTGTTATGGGGGTATAGCTCAGCTGGGAGAGCGCTTGCATGGCATGCAAGAGGTCAGCGGTTCGATCCCGCTTATCTCCACCAATCTTCGTTGTTTCAAACCAATAAGCTGTGCTGACAGTGGGGCGGCATGATATCCGCCCGCTATGATCAGACAGTTTTCTGCGCCAGTACGCTAAAACCATGAGTGCCATCACGTTCCAACTGAGCAATCAGGCCATATTCCCACTCCAGATAGGCCTGCATGGTTGCCGGGGGGACATCGACACCTTCGTACGGGCGGCGATAACGGTCATTGCGCACTTGAAGTAGCGCTGTTTCTCCTTGTTCCAGCGGTAACCCAGCCGCCTTCCATGCGTTATTGCCGCCGTTCAACACCATGACGGGTTTGTCAGTCAGCTCCGACAACTCCGCTACCGCGTAGCGCGCCAACATGCTGCTGCCACAGGTGACAACATAGCGATCTGCTTCAGGAACCGCTTTTTTACCTTGCTGCGACAGCAATGAGCGCTGTAGCCAGGCGGCGGCAGGAATATGGCCGTTAACGTAGTTGGCGCTGGTGGTAAAATCCAGGACCTGGGTGCCATCTTCAGTCAGCCATTCAGCCAGTAGCGCCGGTTCAACTTCTTGCTGCACGGGCAGTGCGGGGATTATCGGTGTCCAGCCGCCTTTCTCGGTGAAATCAGACTGACTGACACCCTCCAGTACCGATACATCCCAGCCCATTTGCGCCAGCCACGAGGCGCTCATATTCGCGCGTACGCCGTTATCGTCAATCAGCGCCACCCGGGCTCCCCGAACGCTGGCATAGTGATCGGTTTCCTGCACCAACTGGCCACCGGCAACGTGGCGGGAAGCCGGCAGATGTCCTGTGGCGTATTCTTCGGCATCACGGACATCGAAAAGGTAGACGGTGTGTTGATTCTGCTGCTGCCAGTTTTTCAGTTGAGACAATGACGTTCGTTTTACACCGGCGAGATCAGCTATCTGGCGCGCGCTGCGCATCGCCTGCTGTAATGCGCTATCGCTCACTTGCGCATAGCGACGAGCCTGCCCGTGTTCCAGTTGCAGGCCTGCCAGTGTCCAGCCAATGGTCCCATTGCGCAGCGCATACACCGGATTGCGGATCCCGGCGTTGACCAGCGACTGCGTGCCAATAATACTGCGAGTGCGCCCTGCGCAGTTAACGATAACCGTGGTTTGCGGTGAAGGGGCGAGGTCGCCAACACGCAGCACCAGTTCGGCTCCAGGTACGCTGATGCCCCCCGGGATGCTCATGGTCTGATATTCGTCAAAGCGACGACTGTCGAGGACCACCACCGGCTTGCCGCTATGTAGCAGGGTATTAACGTCTTCAGCGGCCAGTGAAGGCGTGTGATTACGGCTTTCGACCAGCTCACCAAAAGCTTTGCTCGGCGAATTTACATCAATAAACAGTTCGCCGCCTGATTCACGCCAGCCCTGAAGTCCCTTTTCCAGCAATGCGACATCAGTAAAGCCCAGCTTGCGCAGACGCTGTGCCGCCACCTGGGCCAATCCTTCACCGTTATCGTAAACAGTGAGCGGGATTGCGAAACGGGGAAGACGATTCAGCACCTCGATTTCCAGTTTCGACAGGGGAATATTGACGGCAAAGAGCGGATGCCCCGCGGCATATTGCGCCTCTTCACGTACATCGATCAGGGCGACTTCATCGTGTTGCAATAAGGCATGGCGGATGTCGTGGCGGCTACGGGTATCGAACGGTGTGTTAGTCATGAGAGAGATCCCAGATATTGGGTAAAAACGCGTTGTTATAACCAGAGATGAACGGCTTTTCACTGCCGTCCGCCAGATAGACGGCCCGCTGTACTGCGCCAATATTAGCACCGTAAACGTGAATGCTTATTGAGGTGCGATCGCTGAACGCATTGCTAACGCGATGAATATCTCCCACCTGCGGCGAAACGACTTCGACCTGGCCGGGCTCAAGACGAATCGGTTCGCCTTGTGGGTGCAACCCCTGATCATCGCGGCGATAGTTTTGCGATAACTCAGCACCGCGCAGCATGCCGATAAGTCCCCAAACCCGATGGTCATGCACCGGCGTCGTTTGCCCGGGTCCCCAGACAAAACTGACCACCGAAAAACGCTGTTGCGCATCGGCATGCAGAAGATATTGCTGATAGCGTGCCGGATCAGGCTGAGCCAAGGTAGCATCAAGCCAGTCGTCATGGCTAATCAGATCACCAAGAAGCTGGCTGCCGTGCTGCAGTATCTCCGCTTCATCAGGATGCTGATCCAACAAGTTGGCCAGTGCGCCGACAAAATCGCGCAGTCTGTGGTGGTGTAACGTGCTCATTATCGCGCTCCCTGGCTGGCGGCTACCTTGTTCGCTTCGGCGGACAGGCGGTAATCGAATGCCTTATGTACGTCAATACTCTTTGGCAGTACATGGTATTTAAAGAAAAAATCGGCTGATTGCTGGAGTGTATCCGCCACCTGCGGGTTGAAGTCCGCCGGATGGATGTCCGCACTGGCAATCCAGCGGATAGTAATGGTTGTTGGCATGCCCAGGGAGGTTGAAAGGGCCTGAGCAAACGCTTGCGGGTGCTGCTTTGCCCAGATTTGCGCTTTTGCCAGTCGGGCCAGTAAATCGGCAATCGCGTCCCGTTTTGCCGGATCTTTTAAGGCCTCATCGCGCGCCAGCGCATAGGAATAGCCGGAAAGAATCCCGTTACCGCCGCCCTGCGGCACCAGCACATCCTGGTCGACCACGATGGCCGATGAAACATAAGGTTCCCAGGTAGCCCAGGCATCGACAGAATGGCTGGCCAGTGCGGCTCTGCCATCAACCGGGCCAAGAAAGCGCAATGTGACATCGGTGGGTTTCAGTCCCGCACGTTCAAGCAGGCCCAGCAACAAATAATGGCCCCAGCCACCGCGGTTAACCGCAATTTGTTTGCCTTTCAGGTCCTTCAGGCTGTGAATGGCGGTATCGGGGCGGGTCAGCAGCGCGATGCTGTCCGGGTTATTGCGCCAGGCGCCCACCGCTTTAACCGGGGCGCCAGCCGCGTAGACAAACAGAAAGGGTAAATCGCCGGTGAAGCCGACATCCAACGCGCCAGCATTCAGCGCTTCTTGTACCGGGGCGCCGGAGTCAAAAGAGGTCAGTTTTAAATCATAGGGCAGGTTATTCAACTGGCCGGATTCACGCAGTGAAATAAAACGGTCGCCCTTGACGTCACCGAGGCGTAACGCCACTTTGTCGGCCGCGTTGGCAAACAAGGTTATCGCTGAGAGTAATAGTGCAAACAAGAATGGAAAACGCATCAGGCTCTCCTTGCAGGGTTGCGAGCGGCGACTTTTTCACGGGTGAGCGGGATCAGCGCTTTACCGTATTCACGTGCATCGTTTAACGGATCAAAACCACGGATAAGCACGCTTTCGATACCGAGATCGTAGTAGTTCAGCAGCGCATCGGATACCTGGTCCGGCGTACCGACCAGCGAGGTAGAGTTATACCCTCCGCTTACCAATTTGGCGATGCCGGTCCACAGGTTTTTATCCAGCCGATCCCCCTCATTGGCTGCGGCAAGCAAACGTTGTGCGCCCACACTTTGTGGTTTGAGCAAACCGAAGTCATGACCGGATTCAAGCAGTTTTTTGCGCGCGGTTTCCCGAATAAACTCAGCTTTTTCCCAGGCTTCTTTCTCTGTCGCGGCAACGATCGGACGAAAGGAGATGTTGAAGCCAATCTGGCGACCGTATTTTGCCGCTGCCGCACGGACAGCCCGGACGGTTTCGGCGGCGCCAGCCAGCGGCTCACCCCACAGGGCGAACACATCTGCATGGCGGGCGGCTACCTGAATGGCTTCCGCTGACGAGCCGCCGAAGTACACCGGGAGTGTTGTCTGTAGGGGTTTTATCGCCGAGAAGGCCTGCTCAGTTTGGTAATATTCGCCCTGATGATCGTAAGGCTGTTCCGAGGTCAGGCTCTGTTTCAACACGCTGAGAAAATCATCGGTGCGTTTGTAACGTTCTGTTTTATTGAGAAAGTCACCATCACGACGCTGTTCGGCGTCATTGCCGCCACTGATGATATGAACCGCCAGCCGGCCATCAGTCAGTTGGTCAAGGGTGGCGAGTTTACGTGCAGCCAACGTTGGGGAGACAAAGCCGGGACGATGCGCCAACAGAAACGTCAATCTGGACGTGCTGGCCGCGGCGTGCGCGGTTACCAGAAAACCGTCTGGTTGATCGGACCAATAGCCAACCAGTACGCGATCGAAGCCCGCTTCTTCGTGGGCGCGGGCAAAATCAGCAATGTAGGTTTTATTGAACAGTGGCCCGCTGGCGGGGATCGTCTCGGAGGCCAGGCGGTGGCCAATCATACCGAGAAACTGAATACTCATGATGTTCTCTCCTGAGAGAAGGCCGGTGAACCGCCGGCGGAGAGAAGACCCTATGCCTGAATATATTATGTGTAAAATTCATAATTGTGCGCAGCTAATATAAAAATTAACTATTATAACCGTGTGAGACACCGTAGCTATGAGCCAGCGTATCGGCAAACAGGCCCACCGCCAACTGCTGGTTGCCCGGCAGGGAAGACTGAATCAGCCACAGCTCGCTGAGTGGGGAAAAGTCTTCCAGACGCACAACACGAATACGGGGGTGAAGTGCCGAATGGTCCACCAGTATCTGCGGCATAATTCCCAGTCCGCGTCCTTCCGCAATCAATGCCAGCTGTAAATCGGTACCCTGCACCTCCATATTTAATTGCAGTGGCAGGCCTTGTTCCGCCAGTGCGCGGCTGATCATGGCACGAAAACCACAACCGTCGGGATTGAGTATCCATCCTTTGGCATAGCAGTCTGCCAGAGTGGCGGGCAGCGGCTTACCGTCATCGGCGGTCAGTATGCTGAGAGGAACAGGGCCGAGTGCTCTGGTGTACAGGTTTTCATTGAAAATTTTACTGGCCGGGGCCAACAGCAAAGCGGCATCCAGCGCGGCGTGATCCAGCGCGTTGAGCAACTGATTCCCCCAGTTGCTGGTCAGCCGGAGCTGCAGGTCAGGGTAGTGTTGTTGCATCATCGCCAGTGCAGGAAGCAGGGTGTCGTTCGAAAGACTGTGCGGCAGCCCGAAACGTAATACGCCACGGGGCGGTGTATTGCTGGCAACCAGTTCAGTTAGCGTGTCGATCTCATTGGCAATGCGACGGCACTGTTGATAAACCTGCCAGCCGCGGGGGGTTGGTTTTAGTGGTTTGGTCTGCCTGTCCAGTAACTGTACGCCCAGCGCCTGTTCAAAATTCTGCACACGGCGTGTCACTGCGGGTTGGGTCAGACCGAGCTTGCTGGCCGTCTCCTGGGTGGATTGGAGCTGTACCAGGGTGACAAAGGCGTTAAGGTCGTCGAGTTTCATCATGAAATATCCACGGGCAAAGAGGTCCAGCATAAGCAGACGATCAGAAAACTTATATGTTTTTTTTGCATATTTAATGTTGATTAAATGCATTTAGCGAATAAAAAAGGTGATGGTAGTCTCAGGTTTTCCTCTTATTGAGACAGTTGATGAACATGCGCTCGGTTAAACCTCTGGCCTTCCTGGCGGCTATATTCTGTATGCCGTTGATGGCCGCGAATTCCTTGTCCGTCGGCGATCAGCGCGGTAATGCTCGAGCCATCCTTGAGGCTGCAGGTGAACTTAACCATACGCCCTATGTGCTTGAATGGCATGAATTTGCCAATGCCGCTCCGTTGCTGGAAGCCATGCGTTCCGGCGCGATTGATGCCGGTGCGGTCGGGGATGCGCCCCTGACGTTTGCGGTAGCCGCCGGGCTCGATGCAAAAGGTATTCTGGCAACCCGCTATGCGGGAAATGCTCTGATTGTAAAACAGGGTAGCCCGATAAACGCAGTGAAAGACCTGGTGGGGAAACGGATTGCGACGGTAAAAGGATCGTCAGGTCATAACCTGGCACTGCAGGCATTGCAGAAAGCGGGTATTGATCCGACACAGGTGAACTTTGTTTTCACCACGCCGGCGGAAGCTACACTGGTACTCGATCAGGGGGGGGTTGATGCGGTATCAACCTGGGAACCTTATGTTTCTTTTGCTACGTATCAGTCCGGCGCGCGTATTCTCGTTGACGGGAAAGATTATCCGGCGCTCAGCTATCTGGTCGCCAGTAATCATGCCATCGTCAGCAAGTCCGCCGAACTGGCAGACTTTACCCGGCGTTTGTCACGCGCGCGCGCATGGGGGCAACAGCACCCACAGGCCTATGCGGCATCGATCAGCGCGCTGTTACGCATTCCACAGGAGGTGGCATTGCTGAAGGTCAAGCGTGAAGTGAACACCGTTGACAGTGACCAACAGGAGGTGCTGGCCGTACAGCAGAAGACCGCCGATCTGTATGTTAAAAATGGTCTAATTCCAAAGCCCCTCACCGCCGCATCGTTTATCGATCTCCATTTTTCTCAGGGGAAATAGCATGCATCTGGCACTTTATCTCAGTGATACCGGTTTGCATGCGGGAGGCTGGCGTCACCCTGATGCGGAAAATCATGATCCGATGCAGTTAAGTACCTGGCTGTCGCTGGTCAAAAAAGCCGAGGACGCCCTGTTTGATTTCGCTTTTGTGGCCGATAAGCTCTCGGTGGATGATATTTACGCACACGATATCGCGACCACCGTGCAGTATCGTCCAGGATACGCTCGTCCTGAACCGATGGCGCTGCTGACCGCGTTAAGTCTGTTTACCCACCATATCGGGCTGGGCGGCACACTTTCCACCACCTACGGAGAACCTTTTCATGCCGCGCGAACCCTCGCTACCCTCGACCATTTTAGCGCCGGGCGGATGGCGTGGAATGCAGTGACATCCACCAATGATGGCGAAGCCCGTAATTTCAGCAAGCAACACCACCTGGGCCATCAGGAGCGTTACCAGCGGGCTGGCGAATTTATTGATGCAGTACATCAACTGCTGGCCAGTTGGCAGCCTGAGGCGCGGGTCGTGGATAAAGCCAGCGGTATTTATGTTGATGCGCAGAAGGTGAGTTACACCCATTTTTGCGGTGAGCATTTTCAGATTCAGGGCCCCCTGACGGTGGCTGCGTCACCACAGGGTCGGCCAGTACAAATCCTCGCCGGGGTCTCTCAGGATTTCAAAACGGTGGCGACGCGGGTCGCCGAAGTGATCTTTACCGTACAGCCTGATCGCGAACGAGCGCGCCTGTTTTACCAGCAATTTAAGGCGGGAATGGTTGGGGCCGGACGCGCGCCGGCGTCCTGCAAGATACTGCCTGGCGTGATGCCGATCGTCGGCGCAACCCGGCGTGAAGCGGAAGAAAAACGACAGTTGCTGGATGAACTGGTAAACCCACTGGCCGGGTTGAGTTTTATGTCCGCCAGCATGAATTATGATCTTTCTCAACATGATCCGGATGCCTTGTTTCCGGATATCTTTGACCGTATCAGCGGCAGCAAAGGCCGTTTTGAGTATGTGATCGCTCAGGCACGGAAGGAAGGAAAAACGTTGGCGCACGTTGCCAAAACCTATGCCGCCAGCGCGTCCTTCCCGGTGATGGTCGGTTCGGCGCAAGACATTGCCGAAGAGATGATCTCGTGGGTGGAGAATGGCGCCTGTGATGGCTTTGTGCTCATGCCTGCGGATATGCCGACTTCATTGAACGACTTCGCTGATTACGTGGTGCCGGTGTTGCAACAGCGTGCGGCATTCCGCACCGCTTATGAAGGCACCACGCTGAGGGAACATCTTAAGCTCCCTTTGCGATAATGAAGCGCAACTGACCCGCATTCGTACCGCTGATATTCCGCTGCCCGATGTCTTCAGACTAACGTAGCACGAGACCCGCGATTGATGCGGAAAGCATGCTGACCAGCGTTGAGCCGTACAGTAGCTTCAGACCAAAACGGGATACCACATTGCCCTGTTCTTCATGAAGCCCTTTGATCGCACCGGCGACTATCCCGATAGATGAAAAGTTGGCAAAGGACACAAGGAACACCGACAGAATGCCCTCCGCACGTGGTGATAGCTGGCTGACAATTTTTTTCAGCTCCATCATGGCGACAAATTCGTTAGAAACCAGTTTGGTCGCCATGATGCTGCCAGCCTGTAACGCTTCACCTGTCGGCACGCCCATTACCCAGGCAAAGGGGAAAAAGAGGTAACCGAGGACCGCCTGGAAACTGATGCCGAAAATAGCATCAAACACGGCATTAATCGCGGAAATCAACGCGATGAAACCGATCAGCATTGCAGCAACGATTAACGCGACTTTGAAACCGGCGAGGATATATTCTCCCAGCATTTCGAAAAAACTCTGCCCTTTATGCAGATCGCCCAGTTGCAGGTCATCTTCACTGTCAATGCGGTATGGATTGATCAGTGACAGAACAATAAACGTACTGAACATATTGAGCACCAGCGCCGCCACCACGTATTTAGGTTGCAACATGGTCATGTAAGCCCCGACAATTGACATTGAGACGGTCGACATCGCCGTTGCCGCCATGGTGTACATCCGGCGTTGTGACATTTTGCCGAGGATATCTTTATAGGCGATAAAATTTTCTGATTGCCCCAAAATCAGCGAGCTCACAGCATTGAATGATTCCAGCTTACCCATGCCATTGATTTTCGACAGTACGGTGCCAATAGCGCGAATAATAATCGGCAAAATACGGAAGTGTTGCAAAATACCAATCAATGCTGAGATGAAAATGATCGGGCAGAGTACGTTCAGGAAGAAAAACGCCAGTCCTTTCTCATTCATACCGCCGAACACAAAGTTGGTGCCTTCGGCCGCGTATTTCAGCAGGTGAGTAAACAGATCTGCAAACCCCTTTACCGCGCCAAGGCCGGGATTCGAATTGAGAAAGAACCAGGCAAGCAGCACCTCAATCACCAGCAATTGTATGATGAAACGTACGCGGATATTTTTGCGATCACGACAGACCAGTATCGCCAGCAGGGCGACCACAATCAATGCCAAAACAAAGTGCAAAACAGAGGCCATGTGTGCTCCATAATTTTTTGAGGCGGGCTATATTTCTCTGCGTATTCTATGTAACAAAGGGGGTAAAAACGAGATCAATCCCCCAATATAATAATTACCTATACATCGTAATGTCAGAAGAGTCTGGCGGATCACATCTATTGCCGGGCAGAGAAAAACCGCAAATTGTTAACATCCTGTCTTTATCTTAATACTAAATCGATTGCTCAATGTTCAGTATTACGCTATTGTTTGTAGGTGTATAGCAACGGCTATACTTTATAGTTCTGGCTATTGCAGCAATCATGATAATCGAATGTCACCGACATTTTTATTCCACTATCTTAGTAGTGGTATTTACATGTTCCAGGTAGGGTTACCATTATGTTAGAAAGTCGCACGGCGGAGCAAATTGCACACCGGGCTCGTAAGGTGAAGTTTGCCCTCATGGGGCCCGCTTTTATTGCTGCAATCGGCTATATTGATCCCGGTAATTTCGCCACCAATATTCAGGCGGGGGCGTCCTACGGTTATAAATTGCTGTGGGTGGTTGTCTGGGCGAACATTATGGCGATGCTCATCCAGTTAATGTCCGCCAAGCTGGGTATTGCCACGGGTAAAAATCTTGCCGAGCATATACGCGACCACTTTCCCCGGCCTGCAGTCTGGTTTTACTGGATACAGGCGGAAATCATCGCGATGGCGACCGACCTGGCTGAATTTATCGGTGCGGCGATAGGTTTCAAATTGCTGCTCGGCGTTTCGTTGTTACAAGGAGCGGTACTGACCGGTATTGCGACCTTTTTGATTTTGATGTTGCAAAATCGTGGTCAGAAGCCGCTGGAACTGGTGATTGGTGGCTTATTGCTGTTTGTTGCGGCGGCTTATATTGTCGAGTTGTTTTTCTCACAACCGAACGTCAGCGAGCTGGTGCATGGCATGGTTTTCCCTTCGTTAACCACCGCTGATTCGGTGTTTTTGGCCGCAGGTGTGTTGGGGGCGACCATTATGCCTCATGTTATTTATTTACACTCCTCATTGACGCAATACGAAGATCGGGGCACACGAGCGCAACGTTATTTTTCAACCAAAATGGATGTAGCCATCGCCATGACGATCGCCGGGTTTGTCAACCTGGCGATGATGGCCACGGCGGCGGCCGCTTTCCATTTTAACGGTCATACCCACATTGCTGATTTGGACCAGGCGTATCTGACACTGCAACCGTTACTGGGCCATGCCGCCGCGACGGTTTTCGGTCTTAGCCTGACCGCCGCCGGGCTTTCCTCCACGGTGGTGGGGACGCTGGCCGGACAAGTTGTGATGCAAGGGTTTATCCACTTTTATATTCCGCTGTGGGTGCGACGGGTGATCACCATGTTGCCCTCCTTTATTGTCATTATGCTGGGCTGGGATCCGACGCGTATTCTGGTGATGAGCCAGGTATTGCTGAGTTTTGGTATTGCGCTGGCATTGGTTCCGCTCCTGATATTTACCGGGAACGCGACATTAATGGGGGATATGGTGAATTCCCGGTTGATGCAGAATGCCGGGCGGATCATTGTGGTACTGGTAGTGGCACTGAATATTTATCTGTTAGTAAGCCAGGTGTTCGGCCGGTAATACGTGAAGGGCGGAAAGGCTATTCCGCCCTTAGAAAGTCAGTGATGGTCATCGTGCCTGCGTTCCCCATCACGCTCGCGTTGATGTGAACGTTGCCGCGCCTCTTGACGTCGCCAGTCTTCATGGCGCCGCCACGCTTCACGCCGTCGCCAGTCTTCATGGCGCCGCCACGCTTCACGCCGTCGCCATTCTTCACGCCGTCGCCATTCTTCCTGACGCCACCAACGGCCATCATTCCACTGATAACGTTGGTGCCACCAGCGGCTATCACGCCAGCCGCCACCGTCCCAGTAATAACCACGATTATCACGATCGCCCAAATGCAGGGTAATTCCCGGTGCAAGATCAATAATGGCACTGCTGGCCTGTGCATCAGGCACAGGTAGAGTCGATAATGTCGCCAGTAAAACGGTCACAATCAGGGCGCATCTCATTGTATCTCCTTATCAACGAGCAGAATGACATCGCTGCGCGAGCAGCATAAAGTAAAAACAAGACCACTGACTTTCAGTGCGGTTCTTAAAAAGCATCAGAAGCCTGCTTTTGAGAATTATCTGGCAGGGATTATCTGGTTGCTTGTTGTGGGCAATGTTCACCCTCTCGGGCATTAGGGGCTTTCTGACGCGGTAGCGTTGTTGTTTCAGGGGGCGGAATTTATAGTATTTCTCATTAAATTGATGAACGCGGAGCAATAAACGAATGACAACCTATCTGTTGGCCGGTGATGTTGGCGGTACCAATGCCCGGCTGGCGCTGTGCGCCGCCGAAAGTGGCCGACTCTCGCAGATTCAAACTTTCTCAACATCAGACTATGACAGCCTTGAAGCTGTGATTTTCCATTTTCTGGTACAACAGGACAAGCCTGTTAATGCTGGATGCATTGCTATCGCTTGCCCGATCACCGGCGACTGGGTTGAGATGACCAATCATCACTGGGCATTTTCGCGTCAGGCGCTTCAGACCCGTCTGGGATTCAGCCATCTGGACATCATCAATGATTTTACCGCCGTCTCAATGGCGATTCCGATGCTGTCGCAAGACGATGTGATACAGTTTGGTGGGCAGGCGCAGGTTAAAGACAAACCGATCGCGGTTTATGGCGCTGGCACCGGTTTAGGCGTGGCGCATTTGATCCCGGTAGGTCAACGCTGGATTAGCCTGCCTGGGGAAGGCGGACACGTTGATTTTGCCGCCATCAGTGAAGAAGAAACGATAATCCTGAATATCTTACGGGCTGAGCTGGGCCATGTCTCTGCTGAACGGGTGTTGTCCGGTATGGGTCTGGTTAATCTTTATCGCGCTATAGTGAAATCTGATCACCGTGAACCAGAGCCTCTGCGGCCGAGAGATGTTACCGAACGGGCGCTGGCGGGGGATTGTGACGATTGTCGCCGCGCGCTGGCGTTATTCTGTGTCATTATGGGGCGTTTTGGCGGTAATCTGGCGCTGAATCTCGGCACTTTTGGCGGCGTTTATATTGCCGGGGGGATTGTTCCACGATTCCTTGATTTCTTTAAAGCCTCAGGTTTTCGTGCCGCCTTTGAAGATAAGGGGCGATTTCGCACCTACCTGATGAACATTCCGGTTTACATGATAACGCATGAACAACCCGGTTTACTGGGTGCCGGGGCTTATTTGCGGCAAACATTGGGGCATGTGTTGTGATCGGCGACGTTGGCTGGGGGATAATACGCCATGGTGGCATTGTTTTTAATTAAATGGGGAAAATCCATTTAGCGAAAAGGGGTATATATCGTTGGCTGTTTTTTGTCCTTGCTGATCGTGTTTTGCCACAGCTTATAAACCAGACAGGGGGGATTACGGCGGTGAATATGGGCCTCTTTTCTTGCTGATGTTCTGTGCGCTTTATCACCTCTTATCGGGATTTTGATGCTATTTTTTCAATATAAATCATAATGATGTCTCTAATTTCGGTTTTTTTACTATAAAATCATTACCAGAATATAACGAATAATACCAGGATAGCAGGCACTGCCCGGTGAAAAAGATACGATATAATGGGGTCCGGTCGTGATGTTATTCCATGCCTGGTTACCGATTAAAAGAGGAATTTTAATTATGGTTATATTCTGTTATTTCCTGTTTTGGTGAAAGCACAATGCAACTGACAACGGCACGGTTGATATTGACTCAACTGCAACCACAAGACTGGTTATTGTTTCAACGCGTTCATACCGATGAACAGAGTATGGCTTACATCAGCGCTATTCCGTCCACGGCGGATATTCGCCAGCGTTTTAATGATCGTCTGGCGCCCTGGCAAATCACCTGTTATCACATGCTCTGCCTGGTGGCCCGACGCAAAGACACGGGGGATGCCATCGGGTTGTTAGGGGTTAATGCCGAATGGGCTCCCTGTCGGCAGGCAGAAGTGGGTTATTCTCTGCTGAACGCGTACTGTGGCCAGGGTTATGGCGGCGAAGCGCTGGCGGCGCTGTGTCACTTTTTATTTGATGAGTGCGGGTTTCATAAACTGAAAGCGTCGGTGGTGGAAGGGAATATCGCCTCGCGGCGTATTCTGGAGAAGAACGGTTTTTTACTTGAAGGGACATTACGCGATGATTATTTTTTGCGTGGTCACTGGGTGAACAACTGGGTATTCGGCCGTTTGTCCGTGGATAACTAAAAAATTTATTTTCCTGTCGACAATATTGTTATCGATACGTTATGTTTGTGATCCGGTCACGAAAAATGTGACCCGCGTCGCTCGGACGGTCCGGGCGCTTACGTACATCAGAGGATCCTATGGCTGACAACAGTTCGCCGCGTCGTTTTTCCCGTATTGAACGTCTCCCCCCTTATGTTTTTAACATCACCGCAGAGTTGAAGATGGCGGCGCGTCGCCGGGGAGAAGATATCATTGATTTTAGTATGGGTAATCCGGATGGCCCGACGCCGCCACATATTGTCGAAAAGCTGTGCCAGGTAGCACAACGTGAAGACACCCATGGTTATTCCACCTCCCGTGGTATTCCGCGTTTACGCCGCGCCATTGCCCGCTGGTATGCTGATCGCTATCAGGTGGATATTGATCCGGAAGCGGAAGCTATCGTCACCATTGGTTCAAAAGAGGGGCTGGCACATCTGATGCTGGCAACGCTTGATCATGGCGATACTGTTCTGGTGCCAAACCCAAGTTATCCCATTCATATTTATGGTGCGGTGATTGCTGGCGCGCAGGTACGTTCTGTGCCGTTGATCGCAGGCGTTAATTTCTTCGATGAACTGGAACGTGCGATTCGTGAAAGTTATCCCAAGCCGAAAATGATGGTGCTCGGCTTTCCTTCAAATCCGACGGCACAATGCGTGGAACTGGATTTTTTTGAGCGGGTGATTGCGCTGGCGAAGCAATACAATGTGCTGGTGGTGCACGACCTCGCTTATGCCGACATTGTTTATGATGGCTGGAAAGCCCCTTCCATTATGCAAGTGCCGGGGGCGCGTGATGTCGCCGTTGAATTTTTTACCCTGTCGAAGAGCTACAATATGGCGGGCTGGCGCATTGGTTTTATGGTCGGTAATAAAGATCTGGTGGCCGCATTGGCGCGAATCAAGAGTTATCATGATTATGGTACTTTCACGCCATTGCAGGTTGCCGCTATTGCCGCGCTTGAGGGCGATCAACAGTGTGTGCACGATATCGCCTTACAGTATAAACGGCGTCGTGATGTGCTGGTGAAAGGGTTGCATGAAGCGGGCTGGATGGTGGATCAACCTAAAGCTTCCATGTACGTTTGGGCGAAAATACCTGATCACTATGCTGCGATGGGGTCACTGGAGTTTGCCAAACATTTGCTGCAGGAGGCTAAAGTCTGTGTTTCTCCGGGGATCGGTTTTGGTGATTATGGGGATACCCATGTACGTTTTGCTTTGATTGAGAACAGTGATCGCATTCGTCAGGCGGTGCGGGGTATTAAAGCCATGTTTCGCGCCGAGGGTATTTTGTCAGGAACAATGAAATCGGCGGAAGAACTGCCCTGATAATCAGCGGGCGGCGTCATTACGTCGCCCAATACTGTTACAACATCAGTACAAAAGTGCCAACCCAGATTAACAGGAAAAAAGCGATTCCCATCAACGCATATTTCACCAGGCAACTCCCCTGAGCGGTTACGACGGTGGCGATCCCAGGCCAGCGTAACGAGAACAGAACGAGAGAATGGCAGTATGTGCTTTCTCTCAGGCCGTTCTGAGCGACTCAGAACAGGATCGAGCGCTAATCTACGCGCAATTCCCGGCAAAATAAAGTGGCTTATTCTGTGATAACACGCAGATTTATTCTACATTAATCTGCGGGACCACTGACATCCCCACACGTAAGCGATCTTGATCTGGCTGGTTCGGATCCAGCACGATCTTGACCGGCAGGCGCTGAGTCACTTTGGTATAATTACCCGTGGCATTATCGGCGGCAATCGCGGCAAAGGTGGCGCCGGTGGCCGGCGCCACGCTGTCGACATGACCGTAAAAGCGGCTACCCGGTAAGGCATCGACATTCAATGTTACCGTTTGCCCGCGATGGACGTGCGCCAGTTGTGTTTCGAGAAAATTGGCCACCACATAGGCCTGCTGCAACGGCACAATAGCCAGTAAGCGTGTGCCGGCGGAGACATAGGCGCCCTGACGCGCCGTACGCTGGCCCACCATGCCATCCACTGGGGCGATAATTCGGGTATAAGAGAGGTTGAGCGTGGCTTGATCGACCGCGGCTTGCGTCGCGGCGATATCGGCGTTCGCCTGACGTAAACTGGCGTCTAAAATACCGATCTCTTTTTCCTCAGCGAGGACCGCTGCTTGATTTTGTTGCACTTCTGCCGCGGCGGAACGCATTGTCGAACTGGCTTTCTCTTGTTCGTCAGCGGTCGCGGTGCCGGTTTGCAGTAAACGACGATAGCGCCCGGCATTTTGTCCGGCATAGCTCAATGTTGCCTGGCTGGCGGTTACCGTCGCTTTGGCCTGGGCAATCAATGCTTGCTGCTGCTCCCGTTGCGCTTCAATACTGGCCCGCTTGGCCTCACTGATTTGCCGGTTGGCCTGCGCGGTTTCCAGCGCCACCTGATAATCCCGATCATCCAGTGTCGCCAGCAAATCACCTGCTTTGACCGGCTGATTATCGGCAACATTCACTTGAATGATATAGCCCGATATTTTGGGCGCGACCAGCGTGTAATCGGCGGTAATATAGGCATCATTAGTGCGGTAGTTGGTTCGTGTCATTGTCAACCAAACCCAAAAAGCCATGGCTAACAGTGCTAACAACAGTAATGTCAGCAGCGCGGTACGTTTTGTTGGTGTGAAATCCATATTTATGATCCCGTTTTGTGCGCGTCAGGGGGCAATAAGGTTTGCGGTGGCCAGACGCGTTTCGGTAGCCAGGCAGTCAGCAACACCAACATCAGCGTAAAGCCTATCAACAACCAGTAGGTATCACTGAGGCTGAGTACCAGTGCCTGATGTTTTACCAGCGTGGAAAAATGCGAAATATTCTCTGTCGAACTGATACTACCGTCAGGTTGTAATGGCATGGTGCTACTGGTGTTTGCCTGAATGTCGGCGGTCATTAGCCAGCTGCGGCTGGCCGCGCCATCCACCAGCACGTTAGAATGAAATTGTTCGCGATGATTAATAAACCACGTCACCAGCGTGCTAGCCGCGACGCTTGAGAATCCGCGAACAGTATTGAACATCGCTGAAGCAAACGGGCCTTCCGCCGGCAGCACCACGCTGGTGGAGCTGGTCAGGATTGACAAAATCATCATCGGTTGCCCAAATGCCTGCATTATCTGAATCAACCAGAAATTTTCCCGTGCCCAGTCAGTCGTCAGTTGTGTTCCCATCAGACAGGACAGCGACAGCAATAGCGCGCCTGCGGTGAGCATCCAGCGACAATCAATCCAGCGAATATTGAGCAGGGCGGCGATCAACGGCGCGATAAGTAGCTGCGGTACACCGATGGTCAGTGCCAGCGGGGCAAATTGCACGGTACGAAACCCCTCGACCTGAGAAAAATAGCTGGAAGGGAGAGAGGAGCCGGACAGCGCGACCAACAAAATACCCGCTAATGCCAATAAACCGTGCAGCAGATTTTTACGCACCAGCATCTGCAGTTTGAATAACGGCAGGGGATGGAACCACTCATTAATAAAGAACACGATTAACAATGCGATGGCAGCCAACAACATGGCACTGATCAGCGGGGAGTTAAGCCAGTCGAGACGTATCCCCTGATTAAGCACCAGCACCATCAATGCCATGCCAGTACAACCCGTCAACATGCCGAACAGGTCAATTTGCTGAAAACGCGCCATGCGTAGCGGATCCTGGGGTAATCCCCAGCCAGTCAGCACTACTGCTATCAACATTGGCGGGATCACTTGCCAGAAAATGAATTGCCAGCCGACAGCATCGGTCCAGAATGCAGCCAGTGAGGCGGCAAGGTTCGGACCAAAGGTCGCGGTGAGTGCATAGGCGCTCAGACCATATAGTTTGATACCCGGCGGTAAAAAACGCAGAGCAACGGTCATCAGTAATGGCGGCAATGTTCCGGCAAAAAGGCCCTGCACGGCACGAAGCGTGATAAACGCGATGATATTGGTGGTACAAGGCAGTAATATCCCCGTCACGGTAAAGCCGATGATGGCACCGAGCGTGAAGCGGCGTAATGAAAAGGTGACAGCAAACCAGGGCGCAATCATCATGGCGGCGACTTGAGCCGCCTGGTAAACAGCAACAATCCAACTGGCCAGATCAACACTGATACCCAACGCCGCGCGGATATCGGCTTGGGCGATATCGGTTACACGATCATTTAATCCGGAAGTCAGTGTGGCAATCAATACTCCGAGCAGACCACATGTCAGACGCCAGGTAAAAGGGTGAGATGCCGTCATAGTCTGGCCGTTCATAGCAGGTAATCCATCAAGTCTGTCATTGTCCCCGCGGTACTCGCCGTTATCGGTACGCATTCCGGTAACGTGGAACACTGGGTATATTCGATTCAGTGTATTGTTATGTGATACATCTGACGACAATCTTATCTCGCGAATCGTTGTATTGCAATGCGGTACAGTCTGTGAAATTGTCGCAAAAAGAGCTAAAGTGAGCATTCCCAGGGAGGAGACAGAACATGATGTCTAAGAAGCAGCCCAACCGTGATGATGAAAAAACAGGCGGTATTCAGGTTATTGCCCGCGCGGCGAATATTTTAAATGCCCTGGGTGAGCAGCCTGGCGGTATGAGCCTGGGAGAGATTGCTCAGGCGGTGAATTTACCCCGTTCGACAGTACAGCGGATTGTGGCGGCACTCGATTCAGCGCAAATGATCCGGGTTCAGGGGGCAGGCGGCGTACGGCTTGGGCCTGCTTTATTGCGCCTGATTTCCAGTGTGCATACCGATGTTGTAGCAATGGCGCGGCCGTTATTACAGGCCTTGAGCGATGCAACCGGCGAAACTGTGTCGCTGGCACGCGCCAGTGGCACGCAACTGGCCATCGTTTATTATGTGGTCGCTGATCGTGAATTACGCGTTGTGCCGCGCATGGGGCTCAATCTCCCGCTGTACAGTACCTCGGGCGGACGTGCATTGTTGGCGCTGGAAAGCGATGAAGATGTGCGGGAATGGGTTGGTGATGCTTATGCATCCATGACGGAAAATACAGTTAAAACTCTGGCAGAACTGCTGAAAAATCTTACAGAAGTACGTAAAACGGGTATCTCTTATGATCGGGGTGAAACCCTTGAAGGGATCTCAACGATGGCGGTAGCCATTGATACGGTGTTGGGGCGTTTTTCCATTTCTCTGTTGGTGCCTGGCGCCCGATTCCGAAAACAGGGTGCTTTGTATCGCCGTGAAATCCTGAAATGCAAAGAGGCGATGTCGCGGGAAATTGGCCAACGCGTTGCGTAAGTGAAAGGAACAAATAATATGAAAACATTGTTAGTGGCGATCGATAACTCGGATGTATCACGTAAAGTGGTATCGCTGGCGATGGAGCAGGCACTGGCGTTAAATGCTCAGGTGGTGGTGGTGTGCTGCGTGGACCCCAGTTATGTGACGGCAACCGAACCGCTGGAAATTAACGCCGGGGAAGATCCCAGTGATTTTGGCGCGGCGCAGGATGAGCAAAATACTGCCGAGATGGTGGTACGGCATGCGCTGGCTGATCTGCAGCGAGTTGGCATTAATGCGCGCGGATGTGTGATTGGCGGCGAATCGGCGGACACTATTGTGGCGCAGTCAGCGGCTGTTCAGGCATCGATGATTATTATGGGGCGCAGGCACTTATCGCCGTTTAATCGATTGCTTAAAGGTTCGGTCAGTGCTGCAGTGATTGAACGAGCCCACTGTCCGGTATTGGTGGATGTCCGGGTGGATTAATGACCTTGCCTGGCGCGATGAAAGCAGGGTTTCGCCCGGTGTTTTTACCAACAGACACGATTTCCTCTTTTAATCGTGAACGTGCAGGTCTCACTGTTTCATGGTCGGGCGAGTGAAAAAAATAAAAATGTACCGATGGCTGTTGGTACTGTTAATGGTGCCAATACTGCTGGTCGGCAGCGTCTGTTATGTGAAATACCGGGCACCACAACACCCGGCACCGACCGCGATACCGGATGCGCAAAGTCAACTGGCCGCCATGCCGGTATATGGCACGATTAAGCAACAGGATCCCCAGCTTTACCAGCGGCTGAACGAGGCACTGCTGGCGCAGGTTGCTGCTGGGGTGCCATTGCCCCAGGCCATTGGTCAGTTACGCGGCATGCTGGTGAAATTACTTAACCAGCGTATTGGGCGTGCCAGTGATGATGCTATCAATCATTATATGATGTTATCGGTGAAAGAGATGCAAAGCTTGCGGGCGATAGATCCATTGCTCTGTTTTAAATTTCTCTTTCCGCAGGTAGACGGTGGGGTGAACATCGCCGCTGTGTTACCCGCTGAGCTGCAACAGGATGATTTAGTGCAAACAGACGCGCTGCTCAAGGCCAGTACCGGGCCGGAACATGCGGTGGACCTTGCTGGTGCGCGTACCAGCTTGCAGGGTATAGTCCTTCGTCTTTATCACCAGTGGGGCCGCGATTTGCAATGGCTAAATGTACCCGCAGACGCCAACATTGATCGCGGTAAAGTGTGCGACATGACAATCGACCTTTATCGTGAGGTTCTGATGCTTCCTCCTGCGCAAGCCGCCAATGTTTTACGGATGATGCTGAGTGCCAACGCCGGATAACAGAAAAACCGGTACTGCGTATCTACTATGGCATCATTATTTAGGGTTTTTAAGCATGATGCAGTGCCGATAGCGTGATATCTGTACCTGTTTGATGGCACGAACCGTTAATCTGGAACGATTCAATCGGTAAAGCAAGAGGGCATGTATTGTTTTACAGGTATATCCGATTGTTCATCGCAGAGCGCTTGCTATTATGCTGGACCAGAATGAGGAACTCATAATGAAAATAATGTCTACTGGCGCCCTGGCGCTCTTTTTGCTGGCAGGTTGTACTTCCGGCAACCCCGGTGGATTTGAGCGTATTGATGAAGATCCGGCATCAAATACGGTGCAATACCGCTTCAACCCGGGAACGGTGGATAAAACCGCAATGGCGATCGATGTAGCGCATTATTGCAGCCAGAAGGGGTTTGATCGTGTAGAACCATTGCCGGCACAAAATAGCCATATTCCTGGACTGAAAAAAGCCTGGTACCAGTGTAATTACGCGATTAAAAGTTAGAGCCTGGCCGAGTAGGTATTATTGTCGCCGTCAATATGGGCACGGACAGCGCGGAGAAACTGGCGCGTACACGGAGTGCGTGAGGATTTCGCGCGGCCCTGGGCCAAAGTGGCAAGTAAAATTTGCCTACTGGGCCAGGCTCTTAGGTCTGCACGGTCAGGCTATTTTCCCCGCAACAAATACCCGAAATCGAAAAAAAGGGTCATGTATTCAATATGTAGATCAAGTCATTGTAGATAATGTCTACGCTCGATGAATGTACCGATTATGTTGTCATGCATTTCCACTGATTTTGAGTACCCAAGAGTTTTGCGATTCAGTCGTTTTAACCGGTTGCGAAGATTCAGGTTTTCGCGCTTAATCCGCTGCGTGTAAAGCTTGCCTGTTATGTGTTTTTTATTCGGCAACATCTCATAAGCATTGAAGTTATCTGTACACCAGAAACCTACGCTGAAACCTGAAAGCAATCCCCGTAATTTGCGCAACGTCTTTTTGTTCCGACGCCCAAAAGCATGAGCAATGATTCGTTTGAGGCGAGGTTCCCACGCATACCACAACCAGCGTTGCTGCTTTTTGTTGCCAACAAACGACCACATTTCATCAACCTCGCAGATAAGATGAATCTGGAGATTGTCCAGCGGACGTGTGGTTACACATCGCGGCGCGAGTTTTTTAAGGTGCGCACAACAGCATTTATGCTGATATGTAACGCCCGGGCAGTATCACGAATACCGGTATTGTGCATTGCAAGGTCAACAATTTGTTCTTTCATGCCGGGCTGGCAGGCGCGATATGCATAGTCGAGCTGGAAAGTACGGCAGCATGACTGACAACGATAGCGTTGGTACCCGGCATTACCCAGACCATGCTTTTTAACGGCGTCGGTACATTCACAAAAAGGACATTTCACGTCAACCTGAGCCATCAATTTCACGCCTGAAATCGCTCATTTTACAGTATTATCAACGACTTGGATACATGACCAAAAAAGATGTGTCGTCGCTGGCTGCTGTGCGCTATTTTTTTCAGACTGACTACGCTCATTATGGTTGGTGGGATCGGTTCTTTGTCAGGTAAAAGGCGGGGTAATGCCCGCCGGGTATTTTCTTACTTGTTATTATCTTGCTGTGTACAGGCTTTGCCCTGATGCTGATATCGGCCTTTTGTTAACGGCCATGATTGCCACCATGATTACCACCGCGGTTTCCACCATGATAGCCGCCATGGTTTCCACCATGATAGCCGCCGTGATCGCCACCACGGTAACCGCCGTGACCACCATGCCAGCCAGGTCCCATAATACAACCCGTTAGCGTTATCATGATTGCGATGACAGTAACAACTTTCATTATCTTTTGCATGACGAAGCTCCATCCACTTCTTTAATGGCTCTGACTTTACGTCCTAATCATGAAGGAATAATGCAGATAGTGTAGAGTTATTTAGGAGAGTATTTAAAAATATTTATTCCCAAAGCGGAGTGGGAAAAAGAAATTAAAGAAAATCGTTGTTAACTTAATAAAGAAAAAGAGTAACAGGAATTATCCTAAATACAATAAAAATTGCCTGCGCGTTCTGTGTTACTGGGGCGTAAGGAAAGGGAAAGTTACCAGTGTGACGCCATGTTCATCCACCTGAATCATTGACCCCTGCTGATGCCAGGCGCCCAGTACCACACGTTCAGCATCTTCACCATCAATATGGAGCGGATGCACCGCCGGGCGATGAGTATGACCGTGGATCAGCCATTGCACCTGATGACGGCGCATCGTTTCCAGTACGGCCCCGGCATTAACGTCCATAATATGGTCTGGTTTATGGTGGTTGGCATTTTGGCTATCGCTGCGCAGACGCGCGGCAATACGTTGACGCACCAATAAAGGCAGTGCAAGAAACAGTTTTTGCAACCAGCGTTGATGAACCCGGCGGCGAAAACGTTGATAGCCGGGATCATCAGTGCAAAGTGTATCGCCATGCATAATCAGTATCCGCTTGCCATACAGTTCCAGCACCTGCTCTTGCGGCAGCAATGTCATGCCGCTGGCTTGCGCAAAACGGTGGCCGAGAAGAAAATCACGGTTGCCATGAATGAAGTAAACCGCAACCTGATATTGCTGTAGCTGACGCAGCGCGTTGGCGATATCGGTGTGTAATGGATCGGGATCGTCGTCACCGATCCAGGCATCAAACAAATCGCCAAGAATGTACAGCGCCTCAGCCTGCCGAGCTTCGCGCTGTAAAAAATGCAGAAAACCAGCGGTAATGGTCGGCTCTTGCTGACACAGATGGATATCTGCGACGAATAATGTCCGCGGCATTACTCGCTAACGATCACTTTCTGAATAACAACGTCTTCTTTAGGGACATCTTGATGCATGCCGCTACGGCTGGTGGCGACGGCTTTAATTTTATCCACCACATCCATGCCTGACGTCACTTCGGCAAACACACAATAACCCCAGCCTTGCAGGCTTTCGTCACGGAAGTTCAGAAAGTCATTGTCGGCGACGTTAATGAAGAATTGCGCTGTCGCCGAATGCGGTGCGGAAGTTCGTGCCATTGCCAGCGTACCACGGGTGTTTTTCAGGTTGTTGTTGGCTTCATTACGGATTTCCGCACCGGTATCTTTTTGTTTCATACCGGGTTCGAAACCACCACCCTGGACCATAAAACCATTGATAACACGGTGAAAAATGGTGTTATCGTAGAAGCCTTCACGACAGTAGTCCAGGAAGTTTTTCACTGTTATCGGGGCTTTATCGTCAAAGGTGTTAATGACAATGTCGCCATGATTTGTCTGGAAAGTAACCATAATTTCATCCTGTAAAGAGTGGGGTAGTTAGCATAGATACTCATGTGCGCACGGTGAGAAACGCCGTGGCAATTTTAACTGACGCCCCTTATATCATAATTTCCAATGACGCGTCAGTAAGGTGTCAGTCATCATTGTTTATGCCTTTCCTTGCATTGCATCGCGCTTCCGTGAAAAATACGTCACAATATCCTGTCAAATCAGTTTCGTTAACCCGCACACGTCAATACGGAATGTTTCAATGCTAAAGATTTTCAATACCCTGACTCGTCAAAAAGAGGAATTCAAACCGATTCATGCTGGCAGTGTGGGCATGTATGTGTGCGGCATCACCGTTTATGACCTGTGTCACATTGGTCATGGCCGAACATTTGTGGCATTCGACGTCGTGGCGCGTTATCTGCGGCATTGCGGCTATAAGCTGAAATATGTGCGCAATATTACGGATATTGATGACAAAATCATTAAACGCGCCAATGAGAAAGGGGAGACGGTAGAAACGTTGACTAACCGCATGATTGCGGAAATGCACGCGGATTTTGCCGCGCTGAATATACTGCCGCCTGATCGCGAACCACGCGCGACCCATCATATTGCTGAGATTATTGAAATTGTTAGCCAACTGATCAAACGTGAGCATGCCTATGTTGCCAGTAATGGTGATGTGATGTTTGCTGTCGCCAGCGATCCGCACTATGGCTGTCTGTCGCGTCAGGACCTGGATCAATTACAGGCGGGAGCGCGGGTTGAGGTGGCTGATGTTAAGCATAACCCGATGGATTTTGTCTTATGGAAAATGTCTAAGGCGGGCGAACCCAGTTGGTCGTCACCGTGGGGAGCCGGACGTCCTGGCTGGCATATCGAGTGTTCAGCGATGAATTGTAATCAACTGGGCGCTCATTTTGATATTCATGGCGGTGGTTCTGACTTAATGTTCCCACATCATGAAAATGAAATTGCTCAGTCAACCTGTGCCCATGATGGGCCTTACGTTAATTACTGGATGCATTCCGGCATGGTAATGGTTGATCGTGAGAAGATGTCGAAATCGCTGAATAATTTTTTCACTGTCCGTGATGTGCTGAAACACTACGATGCAGAAACCGTGCGCTATTTCCTGATGTCGGGCCACTATCGCAGTCAGCTTAATTATGGTGAAGATAATCTTCGGCAAGCCCGTGCGGCGCTGGAACGTCTTTACACCGCATTGCGCAATACAGATGCTCATGCCGTCGCGGTGGGTGGGGAAGCGTTTGAAACGCGTTTTCGCGAAGCAATGGATGATGACTTCAATACGCCGGAAGCCTATTCGGTGTTGTTCGATCTGGCGCGTGAAGTAAACCGTCTGAAAGGTGAAAATATTCAGGCGGCGCATGGCCTGGCGGCCAGACTGCGTCAACTGGCTGGGGTAATGGGCTTACTGGAACAGGATCCAGAGCAATTCTTGCAGAGTGGTGCGCAGGGGAGTGATGATGAAGTGGCGACCATTGAGGCGTTGATCAAAATGCGCAATGATGCACGCCAGGCAAAAGACTGGGCGCAGGCCGATGTGGCGCGTGACCGGCTTAATGCGTTGGGGATTGTTCTGGAAGATGGCCCACAGGGTACGAGCTGGCGACGTAAATAGCGCCAATAATAAACGGCGGCTTTTCTGACCACCGGCTATCACCACCTTTGACACAAAACCAGTTCCGCTTACGGCTCCGACAGCCGCAGGTCGATCCTGGCGGGGCAGGAGACGGTTTGGCGATACCCGATGAGGGAAGGTTTGAGACCCGTCGGCCTCGTGCCGGCAGATATTTTACCGGGTAACGATGCTGGAACCGCGAATCACGGGCTTGTCAATCGTTAACCGTGATGACGATTTTTCCGACGTGACTGCCGCTCTGAAGATGTTGGAACGCCGCGCGCGCTTCGGCAAAGGAAAATACGCTGTCGATGACCGGGCTCAGACCGGATACTGTCCAGACCCGCAGCAGTTCCTCCAGCATCGGCCGGTCGCCAACGGCCACAGAGCGGATGGTGGCCCCGCACCCTTTGAGGTGAAAGTAGTCGATACCCGGATTCTCACTACTCAGGAAGCCTATCAGCACGACTTCACCACCCCAGCGGACCGCATCAAGTGACTGGTTGATCGTGGCCGGGCCGCCGACCTCGACAACACAGTCGACGCCAGTCCCGTGGGTCACCTCCCTGGTGATGTGCTGGCCCCAGACCGGGATATCGTTGTAATTGACGATGTGGTCTGCACCCAGCGCCTTCAGTCGTTCGGCTTTTTCCGCACTGGATGTCGTGGCGATGACGGTGGCCCCCACGGCTTTGGCGAGCTGCACAGCAAACATTGAAACGCCACCGGTTCCAAGGGTAAGTACCGTTTGCCCGGCGCGTACCGGAGTCCCCCCGGAGAGCGCATTCCAGGCGGTTGTCGCCGCGCAGGGTAATGTAGCGCCGTCACGGACTGAAATGTTGTCCGGTAGCGATACGATCGCTTCCTGAGACACCACCTTGAACTCGACCAACCAGCCATCTGAACCTGTGCCGTAACTTTGCAGCATCATCCCGAATGGGGGCCGCCCCCCCAACCAGCGTGCGTGAAAACAGCTGACAACCCGATCCCCCGGCTTGAAAGCCGTGACGCCTTCGCCGACCGCGACGATTTCGCCAGTTGCATCGCTACAGGGGATGAGTCCGGGCTTGGCGGGCCAGATATAACGGCCAAGTACCGGCGCGATATCACGGTAATTCAGTGAAACGGCACATACCCTGATAAGCACTTCCCCACGCAGAGGGACCGGCAGGGGCTCATCGTGCAAGGTCAGGTCGGCGAGGGAAGACAGGGCATCGAAGCGCCAGGCGTGCATGGTCATGGCCTATATTCCTGTGAAGTGAAGGGACATGGTGGAACGCGTCCGGAGTCGTGCTTGCAGTCTTCTGTATACTATGGTGGTGTTGTTATCACAAGAACGTACGAAAAAGTCTCATACATACTCAAAGGTAACCTCTGTGACGGCAAAAACAAAAACGACCTATCGCGAATGCTCCCGAACTCACTTTGCCGCCGACATGCAATGTGCGATTCGTGTTCTCGAAGGTCGCTGGAAGATGATGATTTTGGCCCATCTCTTTGAGGGGCCACTCATGCGTTTCTCGGACCTTCAGCGAGCCATTCCGGACATCTCGCAGAAAATGCTGATCCAGCAGCTCCGGGCACTGGAACAGGAAAAAGTCATTTTCCGCATAGTTCACGCTCAGGTTCCTCCCAAGGTTGAGTATGGTCTTACTGAAATTGGGAAGGCGCTGAACCCCGTCTTCATGGCCCTGCAGGATTGGGCGGATCTGCGACGGGCGGTTAAGGCATTGGAGCCGCACCCGGACAGCCAGAAATCCTGACCTGACAAGAAAGGTGAAAAAATAGCACTCCCCCCTGCAATCACGATAATTTTTGTTAGCAGGGAGGATTGCAGAAAACATGAAAGGAAAATTTCAATGAATGGCCCTGTAAATAAGTCTGTGGTGCGTTAAAAAATCACTACAACGTCATCACTTTATCGAGGAGATAATCCCCAATACTTTCCAGAAGCTTCTTTTGGGCTTCAGAGCGCTTAATCCTGGCTTCAGCAAGGATACGTGCCAAACACAACCCGCTTCTTTTTGCCTGCGATACGGTATTTGAAGCGCCAGCTTTTAGCTCCGTTAAGAAAAACTTCGAGATACATCCCGCCACCATCGGCAAATTTGTATGACTTGTCCCTGGGCTTCGCAGAGTCGCTTTGTCGGGCAGTTAGCTTCATTTGGGAGCATCACTTCCATTGAACCTGTCAATGCCCTCTATCCCGCCCCCATTGAGGACAAGAACGCGACAGGTGACTCTGGACCAAAGTGGACCTTTGCGGCGTATTATATTCTGAATTAAAGGTGGAATGCAGACTTTTAAGGGCCTACAGGATTCGATATAAACACATAACAAACTGATTTCATTTAACTATAAAGATTGTGAAAATCATACATACCCCCAAATGTACCCTCATATATTTTTCTATGGACGAACCTTGACTATTTATCGTGCAATTTTGGGATCAGGGTGCTTTCTCACATGTCGGTAATGTCCATCGTTCAAACATCACATTCCCATTACCCTGCGAAAAATTTCTCTATATACATGCAAAATGTGTTGGTTCGGTTGGTTTAGTTGCCTCAAAACGTAAAGACCTTTGTTTTATCTTAATATTTTTCAAAAAATTGAACCAACACCACCCGATTTTGAACCAACATCTGGCTGATTGAACCAACAATCCTAAAGATTGCGGTCCTTTGAATAAAACCATACAAACCGTCTGGAGGCGGTTTGTATGAACTGGCTGGAGTAAGATGATTGGGTATTAGGTTAGAACAGACTTTCTAACGGTTGAATGTTCTAACAGCGCTGGGCGAAGTTCCCCGCAGGCGTTTGCGATTTTCTGACAGGCTGATTCCAGCAGGGCATCATCCAGCGCGTAAGCGAGACGCAGATACCCCGGTGTACCAAACGCCGTTCCGGGTAGAGTAGCAACATGAGCTTCGGTTAACAGGTAATCGGCAACCGCAACGTCATCATTGAGACGAACGCCCTCAGGGGTTGATTTACCGATAAGGCCGGAACAATTTGCGAAGACATAAAACGCGGCCTGCGGCGTCGTGGCGCTTAGCCCGTCGACCTGGTCTATCAGCGCCATCACCCGATCGCGGCGTTTACCGAGGATAGCCAGCCACTGCGGCAAGAAGTCGGCGGGCTGGGTCAGCGCTGCGACGCCCGCCGCCTGCGCGAGCGAACAAGGGTTAGAGGTGCTTTGCGACTGAAGAATTGTCATCGCGGAAATTAACCACGTGGGCCCGGCCCCATAGCCCAGACGCCAGCCGGTCATGGAAAAGCCTTTCGAGAGCCCATTAACCGTCAGGATACGCTCGCGCAGCGCCGGGGCAACCTGAGCCAGTGTGCAGAAAGGTGCGCCGTCGTAGCGCAGCGCCTCATAGATATCGTCCGCCAGAATCAGTACCTGCGGCGCGGCCAACAACACTTCCGCGAGGGCCTGCAGCTCTTCGCAACTGTACAGCGCCCCCGTTGGGTTGGAGGGCGAGTTGAGGATCAGCCAGCGGGTACGGGGAGTGATGGCTGCGGCCAGAGAGTCCGGCCTGAGTTTCCAGCCATCTTGTTCCCTTGTCGGAACGATAACCGGTTCTCCCTTCGCCAGCGCCACCATATCGGGGTAAGATACCCAGTAAGGGGCCGGAATAATGGCCTCCAGACCGTTGTTGAGCGTGGCCTGCAGCGCATTGAAAATAAGCTGTTTAGCGCCGGTACCGGCAATGATCTGCTGGGGAGTAAAATTCAGGTCATTGTCGCGAGCGAATTTATTGATAATGGCCGCCTTCAGCGCGAGGCTTCCGCCGACCGCGGTGTACTTTGTCTCACCGGTATTGATGGCATCGATCCCCGCCTGGCCGATAGCTGCAGGCGTTGCAAAGTCCAGCTCGCCCAGGCCGAGGCTAATAATGTCGATTCCCTGCTGTTGCAGAATACGGACCCGGTCGGCGATGGCGGCGGTTGGCGACGGACGAACTCGCCGCATTCGCGGCGCGAGAAATTGTGCTGACATAGCGATCTCTTTGGTTAGATGCCGCCACAAGCGCAGCGGCGTATTAATCTGTTTCAGGGTGAACTCAGGCCGGCAGAGTGACGCCGCTACGCGCGTCGGCGGCGAGCCGCTGAAGCTCCGCCTGCGTTTCGGCAATCACCTCCGGGGTGACATCGATCAGCGGTAAACGCACGTGTCCGCCGTTGAAGCCGCGCAGATTCATTGCGGCTTTTACCAGCTGCGGCTGGCCGTGGCGACGCGCCAGCGCGCGGAAGCCGTACCATAGGCGATGTAATTCTCTGGCGGCGACGGCATCCCCGCGTTCCAGCGCGCGGAAGCTGGCCAACACCAGCTCCGGCAGCGCACCGCTGTTGGTGGTGCTGATGCCATCGAAGCCGCACATCATCGGCCCTAAAAACGCCAGATCTGAGGCGCAGAACAGACGCAGGCGGCCGGATAAGCGATTGGCGATTTGGTCAATGACGGTCGGATTGAGATCGCCCTGCTTAATACCCACGACCTGCGGGATATCCGCCAGTTGCTCCAGCAGTGCCGGGGGCAAGGTTATGCCGATACCCGGCGCGTTGTAGACCAGAATACCGGTCTTCGACAACGGCGCCATCTGCTTAAAGAAGCTAACGATTTGCGCATCGGTCACTTCCGATACAAAAGGCGGCGTGACCATCGGCAGGCCGCCCAGGTCGCCCGCCAAAGCGGTCAGTTCGCGGACCACCCGGGCGTCGGACCCGGCGCTGCACAGCATAACCGGAACGCGATCCCCCACGACCTGCATGACGTGGCGGAAAATAGCGACGCGCTCCTCAACGCTCAACGCCGGGAACTCGCCATAGGTCCCGCCAATCAGGATACCGTCATAGCCCAGGGCGACGACGCGCTCAATATTGGCGGCCAGCCCCGCGAAATCAATATCCCCTTGTGCGGTGAAAGGGGTCACGGTGATATTGAAAATACCGCGCAGTCTTTCGTGACATTCAACCTTGTCTTTCATCTTTCTCTCCTTTACGGGTCGTGCCAAAACGGCATGACGTGGGTTTGGTGGTTAATGACCGGCGTTTGCCTGCCGGTGGTGCAATTACGCACGATTAGTGCGCGTCATTTGTTCATTTATGTCGCAACGGCCTATAGATGACTCAGTTGGCTAAGCGGGCGAATGACGACGCCCGCGGCAGTCAGACGTTCGCGCAGCGTGCGGGCGATGGCCACGCCCTGCGGGTTATCACCGTGAACGCAAATGGTGTGAACGGGCATCGAGATTTTGACCCCGCTGATGGTGCGAATCGCCTGCTCTTCAATCATTTGCAGCGCACGGCTGGCGGCACGTTCGGGGTCATGGATGATGGCGTCAGGGAGATGGCGCGGCAGAGTCAGCCCGTTTTCACCATAGCTGCGATCGGCGAACACTTCGCAGGCGATGTGAAGTCCGGCCTTGCGAGCCGCCCGTTCTGTCGCATTGTGCGGCGTGGTAACCAGTACCAGCCGGCGGTCGACGGCGAGAATGGCGCTGACAATGGCCTCCGATAACGCATCGTCGGTGAAGGCCTGAGTGGCCATTGCGCCGTGCAGTTTAACGTGGGTCATCACATGGCCGCAGACCCGCGCCACCGCCTGCATCGCGCCTAACTGATACACCACCATTTTGCCGACATCCGCCGGGCTATCGCCGGTAATGGTTCGCCGGCCAAAGCCCCACAGATCAAGAAAGCCCGGGTGAGCGCCGACATCCAGCCCGCGTGCTTTGGCGTGGGCCACGGTGCGGTGCATCACCAACGCGTCACCTGCATGAAAACCGCAGGCCACGTTAGCAGAGGTCACCAGTTCCAACATTGCTTCATCATCACCGACGGTGAATTGACCAAAACTTTCACCCAGATCGGAATTCAGGTCCACTTCTTGCATGATCGCTCCTCTAAATACTTGGTATACCAAATGCATGCAATGAGAATGCCAAAGGATAAAAACCAGAATTACGCCGCTGGCGAATGCGCCGATGAGCGAATGTTTAACCAGGAGAGAGCGAGCAGATGAAACCATCGATAAAAGCAGGCTGTCTGACATTGGGCCTGTTGACCATGAGCTACAGTTTATCCACCAGTGCGGATGAGCTTTACTTTGCCAGTTGGGGAGGCGCTTACCAGGACGCTATCCGCGAAGCCTGGCTTAAGCCCTTTAATAAAGAAACCAGTATTGATGTCGTCGAGGATACCGACCCGCAGGTCAGCAAACTGAAAGCGATGCAGGATACCAACACCGTGTCATGGGATGTGGTGACGGAAAACAGCTCGCGCCTGGCCCGCGGCATTAAGCTGGGCGTATTTGAAAAAATCACCCCTGAAATGGTCAATCAGCAGCACGTCATCCCCGGCGCGCGCAACGATTACGGCGTCCCGTCAGAAATTTTCTCCACCCTGATTGGCTTCTCAAGTAAAGCCTTCCCGGAGGGCAAGCCGCAGCCGAAAACCTTCGCTGATTTTTGGGACGTGAAAACCTTCCCCGGTAAACGCACCTTACAGGATGAGCCTGCAACGGTTATCGAAGCGGCGCTGATTGCTGACGGCGTCAAGCCTGAAGAGGTGTATAAAACGCTAAGCACGCCAGAAGGGGTCGATCGGGCGATGAATCAGATTAAGAAAATCAAACCCTACGTGGCGAAATGGTGGAAGAGTGGTGCGGAGCCGGTGCAGGCACTCTCCAGCGGTGAGGTGGTGATGGCGCTGGGCTGGAACGGTCGCTTCCAGTCGGGCATTGACGCGGGCGTACCAATCACAATGTCCTGGGACGATTCCGTCGCTCAGGTCGGTTACTTCGCGCTGGTTAAAGGCGCGCATAACCGCGACGCGGCGCTGAAGCTGCTCAACTACATTATTTCGCCGCAGCATCAGGCGGAATTCAGCAAGTATATCGCCTATGGCCCGACCACCAGCGAGGCCATGCAATATATCGATAAAGCGCGCAAGCAGCGTTTGCCGTCGACCCCGGAACGGCTGCAGCACACCCTGTTTATGGACGCTGGATGGTGGGATAAAAACGGCCCGGCCATCATTGAGCGCTACAACCAGGTGCGTGCGCAGTAACGGCGGACTGTCGTTCATACGAAGCATACGTTGATTCAGAAAGTGACTGGGCGGACGGGGCGCCGTTGGCGGCATCCCGTCCAAAACGGAGTGTGTTATGGTGGCAACGATATTGACTGACAATCTTAACCCATCCCGGCGGATCCGATGGCCCGGGCTGGCCCTCGTGGCGACGCTACCGTTGCTGCTTTTTTTACTGCTATTTTTTGTCTGGCCGATTGCCGGACTGCTTAAGCAAGGCTTCCTGGTGCAGGGCCGTTTTAGCCTCGAAAACTATCTCCATCTGTGGGATACCCCCA
>JAATFO010000063.1 GCA_015655145.1 Enterobacterales bacterium
ACTAATTATGTGTTTGCTCGCGCTACCACAGCATTCAGTAGCACATTAGCGCCCTGTTCAGCATGCTCAGGCTCAATACTTTCCGCCTCATTATGGCTGATTCCTCCCGCACAAGGGATAAATATCATCGTCGTTGGGCAGTGTTTCGCGATATGAATGGCGTCATGCCCTGCACCACTGATCATCCGTTGATAAGTGTATCCCAGGGTATTAACAGCCTGACTGACCAGCTCAACACACTGTTCGTCAAACGGGGTCGCCGCGCTCAACCAGTGATCTTTCACCAACAACTGCACGCCGCGACGTGCGGCGATTACCGCAAGGCGCTGACGACATGCCTGGTCAAATTGCGCCAAAACCTCATCATCCGGATGGCGCAAATCGAGACTAAAAGTGACTTCGCCTGGGATTGTGTTGCGTGAAGGGGATGAAATGGTGAGCTCGCCTATCGTCATCATCCCTTGTGGCGCAAATGCCATGGCAGTATCTTCTAACCCACCCACCATTTCCGCCACGGCTAAAAGCGCATCATTGCGATCAGGCATCGGCGTGGTGCCAGCATGTGCCGAGTTGCCGTTAACCGTAATATCCAGCCAGCGAATTGCCTGGCCGCCCGTGACCACGCCAATGACCCGATGGTGGTTTTCCAGTACGGGCCCCTGCTCAATATGCGCTTCGAAATAAGCATTAAACTGTCTGCCCGCTGGGCTATTTCCGGCCCATCCCTCTTTCTCAAGTGAGGCGGCTACACTGATTCCGTCGATATCCTGGCGCGCGAGCGCATCGCTTAACGACATGATGCCGGTGAATACAGCCGATCCCATCATTGCGGGCGTAAAACGAGCGCCTTCTTCGTTTGTCCACACCGCAATCTCGATACTGTGTTTCGGTTGCAGCCCTGCCTCTTTTAGCGTACGGATAACTTCTAATGCGGCCAACACGCCGTATACGCCATCAAAACGACCGCCTTTAGGTTGGGTATCCAAATGACTTCCCATTACCACCGGATCTAACTCAGGCGCCGTTCCCTGATAACGGCAGAATAAGTTCCCCACAGCATCAGACGTCACCGTCATCCCCAACGACTGACAATCCTGAATGAATTTCTTACGGCCGGCACTGTCCTCTGCCGATAGCGCAAGACGACTGTTTCCGCCTTTTTCCGTTGCGCCAATCGCCGCCATTTCCATCAGGTTATTCCAAAGCCTCGCGCCATTAATGGTGAGTGCCCGTTCTGAGACCATATCGCCGGCTGATAAATTATGGTTGCGACTCATTTTCATCTCCCCCATTTACAGCGCCACGCCAACTGAACGCAGTTCAGTGTAGAGTTCGATAGCTTCCCAGCCCATTTCGCGCCCCCAACCTGACTGTTTAAAGCCGCCAAACGGCAATGCAGGATCAATAACATGATGCGTATTGATGCCAATGGTTCCGGCCTTAAGGCGTTTGGCCACACGATGAGCACGACTGATATCCTGGGTGAAGATACTGGCAGCAAGGCCGTAGATGGAGTTGTTAGCCTGAATAACCACGTTTTCTTCTTCAGCTTCAGAGAAGCGAATCACGCACAGAACCGGCCCAAAAATCTCTTCCTGCACCACACGCATATCATTGTGCGTGTTATCCAGAATGGTGGGTTCAACAAAGTATCCTGATGTCCCCCAGGAACCGCCGCCGGTTAGCAGCGTTGCGCCTTCCGCCAGACCTGATGCGATATAATCGCAGACACGCTGTTTTTGTTCCGCTGACACCAGCGGCCCTATTTGGGTTTCCTGATCCAGACCCGGCCCCATTTTCAACGCTCTGGCATGGCTGACAAGGCCCTCAAGCACTTTATCTGCCACATCATTATGCAGATACAACCGCGTGCCTGCGGTACAGGTCTGGCCCATGTTATAAAAAATACCTGATGCAATCGCAGAGACGGCCTTATCAATATCGGCATCGGCGTACACGATCATCGGGGATTTGCCACCCAGTTCAAGTGACACTTTCTTCAGGTTCGTCCCTGCCGCCGCCAGGATTTTCCTGCCAACTTCAGTTGATCCCGTAAAGGCAATTTTATCGACATCCGTATGTTCGGCCAGTGCCGCGCCGGCTGTTTCACCGTTGCCGGTCACCACGTTGAACACGCCCGCCGGGAAACCCGCTTCTTCAACCAGCTCTGCCAGTCTTAATGCCGTCAACGGGGTTTGCTCGGCCGGTTTCAGCACAATAGTACAGCCCGCGGCCAGTGCTGGCGCCACTTTCCATACCGCCATCATCAGCGAAAAGTTCCACGGCACAATCTGACCACAAACGCCGACCGGTGTTCTCAGGGTATAAGCATGAAAAGGCGCGCCGGAAACTAAAGAAATAGTTTCGCCGTTGATCTTAGTGCTCCAGCCAGCCATATAATGCAGCAGCTCATGGCTGAATGCCACATCCCCCCAACGCGCATCATTAACCGGCTTGCCGTTATCCAGTGCTTCGATTTGCGCCAGTTCGTCCGCATTTTTTTCAACCAGATCACCTAAACGCCACAGCAGCTTTCCTCTTGCTGACGGAGACATCTCGGCCCATGCCCCTTGTTCGAACGCACGACGGGCAGCCTTAACCGCACGATCAATATCAATGCTTTCACCCGCCGGAACCCGCGCAAACACCTCACCATTGGCAGGATTTATCACGTCAAGTGTTTCGCCTTTGACAGCACTGACCCACTCGCCATCAATGAAAAGTTTATGTTCTTTGTTGACGAATGCAGTCGCGGCCGGACCGAGAAGCGCCAGTAAATCGTTAGTATTCTCGACACTCATTTTGCAGATACCTCATTTGCTGTAACCAACGTGACTTCGCTCGCCAGAATGGGCTTCGCTATTTCAAAAAAACGCGCGACAACCGCGGAATTGTTATGTGTGTCCATCGCGTTCTGGTCGCTAAATCGCTCATATGTGGTAAAAACACATGGATTTATCGTGTCCTGGGCGATGAAGAAACCCTGCGTCCCTGGCTCGTTTCCTCTCACGTGGGCAGCCACTTCGCATAAGGCATCCGCCATCACCCGGTCATAACCCGATTTCACTTTTATTACGGCAGTAATACTTAACATGTAGAACTCCTGTTTACGGCTGTTCAGGCCTCGAGCCCGTTAAATTCAGCAACCCAATTGCTGTCTGAGAGTATTGCGGTATCCATTGCTTCACTCATTTCTCCCCGGCGAAGCAGGAAAACACGCTCAGCAAGCTGGCTAATGAAGGTCAAATCCTGTTCGACAAGAATGATGGTGAGTCCGTTTCGGCCCGCCAGTTTTTGCAACGTTTCAGCCATTTCGTCGCAGATTGAGGGCTGAATGCCCTCGGTTGGTTCATCCAGCAGGATGAGTTGTGGCTCACTGCACAGACAGCGCCCCAGCGCCAGAATCTGTTGCTCTCCGCCACTCAGTACACCGCCCGTACGCGTTAAAATGGGTTTCAGTCGCGGCAGATCCTCAACCACTTCTTCAATTTTTTGCCGGGCGATACGTGGCTGAAGATGTATCGCCCCCATTTGCAGATTTTCGGTGACGGTCAAGGTCGGGAAAATTTGTCGCCCCTGAGGAACAATTCCGATTCCCATAAGAGCCCTGGCTTCCGGACTTGATCGGGTTATCTCTTTACCGATGCAATGCAATGTCCCGCGTCTGGCAGGAAGGTGCCCCATAATCGTTTTTAACAGGGTGGTTTTTCCCATGCCGTTATGGCCGAGCACACCAACCAATTCACCGTGATAAAGTGTAAGGTTCACGCCAAACAGCACGGGAATATTGCCGTATCCGGCATGCAACTGATGCACCCGTAATAACTCAGGCCGCGTGTGATTTGCCAAGATACACCTCTCTCACCAGTGGGTTACTGAGGATCCCTTCAACATGATCTTCTGCGAGGATTTTCCCCTGATGGAAAACCGTGACCTGTTTTCCAATCAGGCGGATGAAACTCATATCGTGTTCGACGACAACCAGCGCGTGGCGGCGATTTATCTCAAGAATGATGCTCGCTAAACGGTGAACCTCTTCAGACGTCATCCCGGCAGCAGGCTCATCAAGTAAAATTAAGGGCGGATCGCTGGCAATCACCATGGCCAGTTCGACCAACTGCCGTTGACCATGCGCGAGTTTGCCAACGATTTTTTCTGCCAACGACGTGATACCGACCCGGGCCAACGCCAGTTCCGTTTTTTCATTACGGTCCGCCAGCTTTGCCACGTCACGTAATCCAAGCCAAATGTTCTCGCGAGCTGTCAGGCCTTCGAAAAGATGGGGAATTTGGGTTTTAATCCCGATACCTTGCCGGGCAATCTGAAATCGTTCTGAACCCACCATCGGCTTACCATTAAAGACGATGGCGCCGCTGGTGGGACGTTGTACGCCGGTCAAACAACGAAAGAAGGTGGTTTTACCCGCCCCATTTGAACCGATAAGGCAGCGTAACTCGCCACGATTCAGGGTGAAATTAATGTTATCCAGCGCTTTAACACCGCCAAAATGAACACTTACCCCAGTAGCCTGCAACAGAATAGTGTCACTCATGATGGCTTTACCTCGTTTGAGGTTGAGAGTCTGGCGCGCAAACCAGCAAGCCGTTCAATAAGCGTTGGTAATAAACCTTTTGGCAAAAGCAGTACAAAGAGAATCAAAACTCCGCCCAGCGCGATATTCGGGTCTACCCAACCGGTCGTTCCGAGATAAGCGGTCAGAGCCTGAAGAATCAGGCAGGCCAGAATGGGGCCCATTAATGTACCGACACCCCCGACCACCACCCAAATCAGCACCTGAGCGCTATTGGACAAACTAAATACCGCCGGGCTGACAAAGACAGAATTGGCAAAAAGACAGCCTGCGAGCCCCGCAAGACCGGCACCAACGGCAAACATAGCGAGCTTAATGCGTCTGGAATCATAGCCAAGCAGTTCTGCTCGTACCTCGTTTTCACGTACCCCGGCAACAGCACGGCCAAATGTTGATCCCATCAACCATTTGCACAACATGTAACCGGCGACCAGCGCACAAACGGCAACCATAAACACCGCATCAGGCGCCAGCGGTGTGGCAGGATCGAAGGGCATGTTTAACGGTGGCGTATCCGGCATACCGTTAAACCCACCCAGCCGAGCCTTACCGATGTGCCAGGCATCACCAGAAGTGCTGTTGGACAGTTTGAAGAGGATAAGCGTTACCGTCAGCGTGATAACGCCAAAGTAAATATCACTGAGACGGCCATAAAAGACGAAATAACCCAACAGCAAAGCAAAAATCATCGGTACCGCGATGGCCATTAAAACTGCCCAGGTGGAGTCGCCAAAATTGATTCCGGCGACAGCGTAACCGTAGGCTCCCAGACCAAAAAACATCGATTGCCCAAAACAGAGAATACCGCCATGTCCCCAGATGAGCGCCATGCTCAATGCAAACAGAGCAAGGCTGACATAAATTGTCGCGTTAATCAGCGAATACAGTTCCAGCATCGCAGGCAGAATTAGCAGTACGGCGATACCGGCAATGAATGCGGATAGATTGCAGACGAAGGTTGAAGAGAGTTTCATGACGCCCCCCGGAAAATCTTGCCGGTAATGCCTGTTGGCAAGATGCGAAGCAGGATCAATGCCGTCGCCAGTAGCGCAATATCGCCAAAGATCGGATTACTGAGAAATGTAGTCACGGTACCGATACTGCCAAGCAATGATGCGCTCAGTCCGGTACCGGTAATGACGCTGGCGCCGCCAGTGATAACCGTGATAAATGCTTTGGCAACATACGCCGCACCCATGGTCGGAACCACACCGGAAAGCGGGGCAAGAAGTGCGCCGGTTAAACCACTTAACGCCGCACCCAGTGAGAATGTCATGGCAAACACGCGGGAACGATTAATACCGAGCGATGCGGCCATTTCAGGATTTTGCATCGTCGCGCGCGCAATCAGTCCTAGCCGCGTAAAGCGTAAAATGGCGTAACCACCGGCGATCAATATCAGACAAACCGCCACCATAAACTGGTTGTATAAGCTGATACTGAAACCAGCGAATTCAATGCTGCCTAATGGGGCGGAAATACCCTGAACACGGTTGCCAAAAAGCGTGGTTGCCAGGCCGGTTAACAACAAGCTCAGTCCCCATGTGGCCAACATGGTGTCGATCATCCGTCCGTAAAGATGTCGAATGATCAGGCGCTCAATCACCAGCCCTAAGACACCAACAATAAACGGTGAGACCCCCAAAATGGCAATCCAGACGTTAATACCCATGTTGGTGGCAAAAATACTGGTAAATCCCCCCAGCATGATGAATTCACCATGCGCGAGGTTGATAACCCTCATCATGCCAAAAATTACGGCGAGCCCCAGCGAAACCAAAATGAGTTCAGCTATTGAATCAATGAGTTGAATAACTGCAAGCAGGAAGTAATGCATAGTCAGATTCCTGTCAGGGATTGAGTACGATACGGCCAATCGTATTGCCTTTGCGCAGATCGCTTAAGGCTTCCGGTAAACAGCAGAGTGGTCGCTGACTAACAGGTAACGACGCAATGCCTCCCTGACGAACCAGTGCAATCAATTGGCTGAGTTCAGTCAAACTCCCGGTGTAGCTGCCGATAAGAGAGAGTGCGTTGAAGGGTAATAGCGGGATCCGGAGTTCAGTTTGACCACCTTGTAACCCTGTCAGCACGATACGGGCACCTTTCGCCACCGCGCTTATCGCCATCTGTACCGTCGCCGGGATACCAACGGTATCAATGACGCCGAATAAGCGTTGCCCGGCCAGCGACTTCAACGCGCTATCAGGCGCCCGACTGTTTTTTGTATTAAGCAGGTGATCGGCACCCAACTGTTTTGCCGCATCAAGTTTGTCATTAGCAATATCACAGGCAATAATGCAGCTAAAACCCATCTTCTTTGCCAGTGAAATAGCGCTTAAACCCAGACCGCCCATGCCAATAATCGCCAGTGCTGACGCCTGCTTCACTGGCAACAATTGCCGCAATGCACTGAATACGGTCAATCCGGAGCAGGCTAAGGTACATGCCCAGGCCGGATCGAGATCGCCAATGTCGAGCAGGTATTTCGCCGCAGGGACGATAACATGCTCGGCATACCCGCCCTGACGGAAAATACCCAGTGACTGCGGTTGCTCGCAATGATTGTCATGGCCCTCCGCGCAGGTCGCGCACTGTCCGCACCCCATCCACGGATAAAGCAGCCTTTGCTGGCCAATGTGTTTTTGGTCTTTGCGCGATCCCACAGCCACAACTTTACCGACAATTTCATGCCCCATCACTAAAGGCATTGGCATTGCGCTGTCGGCAAAATTGATTTTCTCGCCATTGCCCAAATCCTGATATCCATCCTGGATATACACATCGGAATGGCACACACCAACATGAGTCACTCTGATCAGGATTTCGTTCTCTTTAAGTTCAGGGAGTGAATGGGTCACCTGCACCGGCTGACCACCATACTCCTGCAACTGAAAGCTATGCGTAATCGCCATATTATCCCTCTGCCTTAATCACATATTGCTGGTTGTCGTCAGGACGTTTAATCAGGTTACAGACAGCGGCAGTGTCAGAAGGCGGTTGCTGCGGATAAGACTCAATGATGTTCCAGGCGCCGTTTTTCACCTGCCCTAAATGGATATCGACAGTGAAATGGTGGGTCGCGGCATCAAGTCGTGAAATCCCACCAGGGCCATCGATGGTAGATCCCTTTTCCAGCGCGTCGATAAGTGGTATGCGATCAACTGAATTAGCCACCCGTACGCCATTCGCCCAGTGCATTACGGCGTACCAGCCGTCGATGGCGGTTTCGTTAATATAAGGGGTACGGCCGCCAAATTTTGCCTGCAGGCGTTGAAGGAACTGTTTATTGACGGGCGTTTCCAGTTCCTGAAAATAGGCATACGCTGCGAGAATACCTTCACTTTCTTTCGCGGTCAGAATGCGGTTTTCATTGCCCACGCCAAAGTCGCTGGAAGCGATTGGAATCTCTCCAACCATACCGGCTGCCGCCCACTGGCGGAAAAAAGAGATGTGATTGCCACCCACCAGCAGAGAAAACACCATATCGGGTTTGGCATCCTGAATTTTTTTGATGGTCGTGCCGAAGTCTGTGACATCCAGCGGGAAATATTCCGTCGCGATAACTCCGGCTCCCGAATCCCTGGCGTATTTACGCACCCAGTCAGAGGAAATATGGCCAAAGTTGTAATCAGCGGCGATGACATAAATCTTCTTACCCCACTGCTTCACGGCATAAGGCACGATGCGGGCAACCGTTTGTGCCGGCGTGGTGCCAATTTCAAAACTGTTGCGATCACACACGCCGCCTTCATATAACGAGGGATAAAAATAAGGGGTTTTATAACGCCGTAAGATGGGCCGAATCGCCTCGCGCGAGGCGCTTGTCACGCCACCAAATACAGCAGAGACACGATCACGTGTTGCGGCCTGAGTGGCAAACTGAGTGTAATACTGGATATTTGATTGCGGATCGTACTTAACTAACTGGACGGGGCGACCCAGTAACCCTCCCTGGTTGTTGATGTCGTCTACCGCCAGTTCAACACAGTTCATCACTGGCTGACCATAAATATCCAAGCCACCTGACTGGTCAAAAATTGCGGCGATTTTTATTGGTTCTGCGGCCTTAACTGTGCCAATCAACGGCGCTGCGGCGAGCGATAACACACTATTTTTTATTAAGCTACGACGTGAAATTGCCATCTTGCTCTGTTTCTCCCCTGCCAACATTAGCAACAGACGGGCATCGCCACCCCTGCGCCAGGAAAGAATAACCTAACAAGTTATATTTCACTTTTCAAATATAATATACGTTACTAAGTGCTTTTTTGCCCTACAGAGACGTAACGATGTTGAAATGAACGCCGTCCGCTTTAGCCAGATACATGGTCGGATCCGTTTTACCCAACAGAATGTGCTGCTTACCGCGGACACTGTGGAAAGTTAGCCCTTCAAATGCCGCATTGAGCGCGTTAATTGACAAGCTGCCTACCCGCTCAACCAGTGCGGCAAAAAAATGGATTGCATCGTAGCAGGATTGGCTTAGAACGCCCTGTACCGGTGCAGTGATGCCGTAAGCTGCACGATATTGATCCATAAACAGACTGTTTTCCGGCGTCGATAAGGAACTAAAGTAACTGGCCGCGCAGTAGAGATTACCGGTATGTTTGGCGCCAATGCCCAGCAATGTATTTTCCTCTACAGAGCCCGACATTCGAATGATCTTTTGCGACAGACCAGCGTCAGAAAAAGCCCGATTGAACATAACGCAGTCAGAGCCAACCAATGATTCAAAAACCACATCGGGCCTGGATTCAATAATACGTTCGATCATGGCGGAGATATCAACTTGTCCCAGACGCAGGTAATCTTCGCCAACTACCTTGCCGCCATGGGACTGAATCAATTGACGTATAGTCTGATGAGTCGCTCGGGGCCAGATATAATCATTGCCAACAATATGCCAGTTACGCGCATTGCGATGGTCCATCATCCATTGAATAGCGTCGGGAAATTGTTGTTGCGGTGTATCACCGATAGCAAATACGCCGGGCGTATCTTCTCCCCCTTCGTATAACGGGGCAAAAACGTAGGGAATCAAACCAGCAAAAGCATCGCGCAGTGCGACACGCACACTGGAAAGATGTACGCCGATCAATGCATCAATTTGATTGTCGCTGACCAGTTGCCAACACCGGGCCACGACGGCCTCAGGATCGCCGCCAGCATCTATCGCAAAGAGGTCGATTTCCCGCCCTAAAACCCGTCGGCCACGATTGATTTCCGCCGCCGCCAGTACCGCACTGTACTGGCAGGAAGGTCCCCAGATAGCATCGCTGCCATGAAATGGCACCAGTAATCCGAGTCGCAGCGGTTTTGATTTACTCAGGTTCTTTTGTACCGGTTGATGGCAGCCAGACGACAAACGCAAGCGGCTGGCGCCATTTCTTTGATAGCCATACCGTGGAAAAGCAGGAGAAGTCGTTAACATTGAATTGAGCATAAATTGATCTTCTCCGGGCGGCAAAAGAATAACTTAATGCAAAAATCATGCTAATTCAGAAAAGCACGACAAGTTTGTGATTAACTTCTCGCAGGATGACCGTTGTGCAATGAAGTGCTAAAGTACCTTTCATTATTGTTCTGCTGATGTGACGCTGAATTATGTCGGACAAGCCGATAAACGAATACCTCGCCCATCTACTGGTACAAGCCAACCGTCGGGTTAATCGACAGCTATCGCTTGAAGGCATAACGCTTGAGCACTGGAGAGCGCTTAAAGTCATTTCCGATCACGAAGGCGTGACTATGCGTGAACTCTCCAATGAGTTGATTCAAAACTTCCCGACACTGACGAAAATCATCGACAAGATGGTGTTAGAGGCTCTGGTTTATCGCCTTTCTGACGATCAAGATCGCCGGAAAGTTCGACTGTATATTTCTGACAAGGGAAAAGCGGTTTTAGCACAACAAAATGATCGTGTTAATGATCATCAAGGCAAGCTTGAAGATGCCTACGGGAGCGAAGAAGCACAAATGCTCAGGGAGATGTTAGAACAGTTTTTGAAAGCAGGGTCAGGAGAATAGCCCCGATTGCGTGGCGCGATTTAAATTGCCAGCGCCCTTAAGTAGGATGACTGAGATATTGGGCTGGCTGAACGAAAAAAGGACCCTAAGGTCCTTTTTTCAACGCCAGACTGTTGCCTGATTCGGCGTATATTGTAGCGCGACTTACTCCTCTTCGATCGATGACAGCAATGCATTTTGGATAATACGTTGAGCCTGCATTGCATCCTGTCGTGCCTGTGCTGCCTGCAGTGCGGGAATATCCAGCTTATCAAGTGCGCGATAAATATGTTTGAGGAAGCGGATTGAGAGGCGTGCCGCCTCAACGTTATCTTCCCTGAACGGGAATTGATCCAATTGCCAGACACCATCCCAGTTATTGAGTTTCAGCACATAGAAGAATTCAAACAGTTCCGTCATATGCACAGTGCCGACCACAAGGTCATCGTCCCAGCTACGCAGGTTATCATTCACATCCATGCCAAACAGACGGCCACGATCAATAATCAATTGTGCCGAATCCGCCGGAGATTCGCCGCCAAACAGCGCATGGCCGAAATCTAACAGGATACCGACGTTATCCAGGCCGATATCTTCAATGCCCAACAGAGATCGTGCAGCCGAATCCCAGGTCATTTTAACCCTCGGCTCACGCGGTTTATATTCAATGGCAAATTTCACATCCGGATTGCCCGCTGCCAGCTCACGCATTCCGTCCACGGCGAGTTTCCACAACTGTTTATGATCGACCTGGAACGGATAATCCCAACCATCCTGCCCCGGCCACACCTTGACATAGCTGGCTCCCAGCGCTCTGACGACATCGGCAGCCTCATTCATCAGCGTCATGGCCTCGGCACGCGCTACCGGGTCAGGGTTGGTAAAAGCCCCACGAGACCATTTACGGAGGTAAATTTCTGGCGTAATGCCGATGGCTTTTAAGCCTGCATCATTAAGCGCCTCTTTCACCTGCTCCAGTGTAACACCCGGCGAGAAGGGATAAGGAATATCGACATAAGAGAGATCGCCGACCTTTTTAGCTTCCCGAATCTGTTCAAGGGTGCTTAAAGCCGGCCCGTAACCATCCACCGCATAGCGGTCAATATAGTTGGCAAAGTGCCATAAACCTGCGCCAAATTTTGGGTAGTTGTAGGTTGTCATATTAATTAATCTCCATGTAAAACAGCTTAATTGGATTCACACAGCTTCAGCTACAATATCAGGAAAGTCATATCCGGAACCGACAGCGGGCCACCGCAACCTGCCAGCCCTGATAATTTTCTGCCATCAGAGCGGCTTGCTCCTGACGTGGATAGATAACCGTGCTACGGGCAAAACTATGCAGGTCCTGATAATCCTGCCACCATCCCAGGTGTCTTCCTGCCAACAGCGCCGCGCCCAGCGCGGAGACTTCCGCCACGGCGGCAATCACCACCGGACGCTGTAACACATCCGCCTGCCACTGCATCAGCCAGCGGTTCTGAGTGGCACTGCCATCAACGCACAACGAGGGGAATGTGCGCCCGCTGGCCTTTTCCATGGCGAAAAAGACATCGGCTATCTGCCAGCCGATGGACTCCAGCGCAACTCGCGCCAGTACTGTCGGGGTAGCCGCGTCGGTCATTCCGCACAACAGGCCGCGGGCCTGGAGATCCCACCACGGCGCGCCCAGCCCAGATAGCGCCGGCACAAAGTAGATCCCCTGGTTGTTCTCGCATTTCGCCGCCATTTCAGTCAGACGCTGCGGTTCACTGATACCCAACATGCGTCCCAGCCAGGCAGCGCCGGAGCCAGTATGGGTAATATTACCTTCAAAAGCGTAGCGCAGTTGGCCGTCATGCCAGGCGACAGTCGTGCTGAGGCCATTGTTGCTCAGCGCAGGTTCAGCCATCGACATCATCAGTGAAGAGCCGGTGCCGTAGGTGGCTTTAATTACATCGCTGCCCGCCTGACGCTGCGCATAAAGCGCGGCATGGGAGTCACCGATCATCGCCATCACCGGCGTGCCAGCCGGTAATCCGGCAATATCGCTACGCACTACCTGTGCCTGCTGTGCGGAAGAGGGCATAATCTGCGCCAATGCCGGGCGCGGCACATTAAACAGCGCCAGCAAACACGCATCCCAGTCACCACGGTGAATATTAAACAACTGGGTACGCGCCGCGTTGGAATAGTCGGTGACGAAACGCTCCCCGGCGCTCAACTGCCATACCAGCCAACTGTCTACAGTGCCAATGCAGATCTCTCCTGCCTGAGCGCGCGCCATACCATTGGGCAACTCAGCAAGCAGGCAGTTGATTTTGGCAGCCGGGAACATCGGGTCGATCGTCAGTCCACTTAACTGGGCAATCAACTCGGCCTGTCCGTCGTTATGCAACTGTTGGCACAATCCTTCCGAGCGTCGGTCTTGCCAGCTGATCAGCGGCGATAGCGGCTGACCATCACGGCGTTGCCAGATCATCACCGATTCACGCTGATTACTGATTGCCAGTGCCGCCACATCGCAACCTGGCAACTGGGCGAGGCAGGCGACGATGGCCTGTTGTACCGCCTGCCAGATGGCCAACGGATCCTGTTCTGCCAGCCCCGGTTGCGGATGGTTGATGGACAAGGCGACGCTGCTGCGTGCCAGCACCTTGCCAGTACGATCCACAGCAACCGCCTTAGCGTTGGTGGTACCCTCATCAATTGCCAGAATAACCGGGCCAGCCATGGGTTATTCTCCTTTGCAGATACGCAATGCATGGCGCACCAAACCTGCGGCATCAATGCCGTGGTGTGCCCGGGTAGCAGCGCGATCCCCGGCGATAGCATATTCGCCATCATTGATCCCAAGCCGTAGCAATGGGGCCGCCACTCCCCCTTCGGCCAGAACTTCAGCCACCAGGCTGCCCACGCCGCCGTTAACGTTATGCTCCTCCACACTGATCACTGCCGGATAAGCCTGTAGCAACTGACGCAACTGGCGGGTATCACAAGGACGAATGGAAGGAATAGCGATCACGCCTGCTGAAACCCCCTTTTCGGCCAATACTGCGGCAGCATCCACCGCTTCATACACTGTGGACCCCATGGCTACCAGGGCGATGTCATTGCCTTCACGCAATTGGTCGATGGCGCCAGGGACAAACCGATAATCGTCGTCATGCAACTGCGGCAACGCTTTACCGTCCAGGCGAATATAGACCGGTCCCTGATGATCCAGGGCATAGTCAATAATTTGGCGACACTCCAGCGGGCAAGAGGGCGCAAAAATCTGGATATTGCCGAAGCCACGCATAATGGCAATATCATCAATACTGTGATGTGTGCTGGCCAGCGGACCGTAGCTGGCGCCGGAATTCAACCCAAACAGTTTCACATTTGTGTTGTTGTAGCAAATATCGACTTTTACCTGCTCGTTGGCACGTGAAATCAGAAACGGCGCGGCATTGCAGGTTACGGCAATTTTACCGCCAATCGCCAGTCCGGCAGCGGTCCCTACCATCGCCTGTTCGGCGATACCGACATTGACCAGCCGGCCAGGAAATGTGTTGATAAATGGGGCGATTTTAGCGGTGGAGGTTGAATCAGCCACCACGGGCACCACGTCCAGACCGCGTTCAACTGCAGCGATCAGCGCTTCTACCATCACCGTCGCCAGATGTTGTGCATTACTCATCTTTCAACTCCTCTAAAGCCAGCGTAATCTCTTCCCCTTTCGGCACCCGATGGTGCCATTCAGGTTTGCCCTGAATAAATGAAATACCAAAACCTTTTTCGGTGTTGGCAATCACCACGTTAGGCTTACCATTGGCGGGCAGATTTTCCAGTGTACTGACCACCGATGCCATGTCATTACCCGCACATTCAGTGACATTCAGACCAAAGGCACGCCACTTTTCCGCCAGTGGGTCAGTATTCATAATTTCGCGAGTGGCGCCTGCCAGCTGCAGTTTATTTTTATCGTTAATGATAACCAGGTTATCCAGACTATAGTGGGCGGCCACCAATGCAGCTTCCCAGTTACTGCCCTCGGTCAGTTCACCGTCACCGGTAACCACAAATACCCGGCGGGCGCTATTGTCTTTTTTCGCAGCCAAGGCAATCCCCACGGCCACTGGCAAGCCATGGCCGAGCGCCCCGGTATTCAGCTCCACACCCGGGGTTTTGTGTTTCACCGGGTGGCCCGGCAGATGCGAACCGGCATGCTGATAAGTCGGCAGCCAGCTCTCCGGGAAGTAACCGGCTTCCGCCAATACACAGTAGTAGCCACCCGCCGCATGCCCTTTCGACTGAATATAGATATCTCGAGATTTGTCGTCCGTGCGTTCCGGCGCGCAATTAAGCAGGCGGAAGTAGAGCGCCGTCAAAATTTCGACCTGCGACAGGTCCGCCCCGGTATGTCCTCCCGCAGGGCTGTCGGCATTTAATCGAATAATACGACGGCGGATCGCCCGCGCTTTACCTTGTAGTTCTTCGACTGACAGATTGAACGGATTCATCTCGCCACCTCTGAATTTAAATTTAACAATGATTATATATTCATGATCAGTAAAAAAATAAGCTGCTACCGGGCTGTCAGCTCAGTCAAGCAGCCTCCCCTTCTTCGATCAGTACCTTCTGCGCCACCACGGCAGCTTTCTGCTGCATACGATTCTGCATCTGGTCGATGATCACCGCGATAATGATCACAATGCCTTTTATCACCATCTGCCAGAACTCGCTGACCCCCATCATAATCAGCCCGTCAGCAAGAAAACCGATAACAAACGCCCCGACCAGCGTACCAAGAATAGTACCGCGCCCACCTGCCAGTGAGGTACCACCAAGGACCACAGCCGCAATGGCGTTCATTTCAAATGAGGTACCGTTGGCCGGGTGGCTGGCCACCAGTTGCGACGACACTACAATTCCGGCGATGGCGGCGCAGAAACCTGAAAGCGCATAGACGAGAACTTTCACTGTTCTTACCCGTACACCAGAAAGTTCAGCGGCGCGTTCGTTATCGCCAATGGCATATACCTGGCGACCAAACGGCAGACGGCGGGCTATATAGGCAATCACCAGCGCCAACACAATCATCATCCAGATCGCGTAGGGAAGCCCGAGGAAATTACCGGCACCAATTTTGTCAAAACCCGTGTTCCCCAACTGCGGATTACCCTGAAGTCCGGGAAAAGTTTCACCACCCGAGGTGAGCATGGCCGCCCCGCGCAGGATATACATAGTCCCGAGGGTGCAGATAAACGGCGTCACGTTATAACGGGTGATAATCCAGCCGTTGCCTGCGCCAATCAGCCCGCCAATCAGCAGCACCAGCGGCACAATCACCCAGACACTGGGGAAAATGGCAATGCCAAACATCGGCAGCACGATCCCTTTAGTGATCATCAAACCCGCTATCATGCCGCACAACCCCAGCGTGGCGCCGATCGAGAGATCAATCCCGGCAGTGATAATGACAAAGGTGATCCCCAGCGCCAGAAAGGCATTAATAGCAATATGCTTAACCATGATCACCAGGCTACCAACAGCAAGAAAGTCCGGCACGGTTAAGGCAAAGAAACCGACGATCAGAAATAAGGCAATAAAGGTACGCATTTTTAACAACAGCAGGAAAAGGCTCTCACGAGAATTAAAGGCTTTTACCGCAGGCGTCGGCAGCGCCACCCCTGGACTATTTTTCATATCAAAACCCCTGAGCACTTGCTTTCACCAGCGCCGACTCCTCTGCCGTCGCACGAGGAATATCGGCGGTCAACTTACCACCGGACATCACCAGAATACGGTCCGAGACCGCCATGATCTCTTTCAGATCTGAGGTTGAAAACAGGATGGCGATGCCCTGTTGCGACAACTTGACCATCATGCGAAACACATCAGCTTTCGCGCCGACATCAATTCCACGACTGGGTTCATCCAGTAACAACAGACGCGGATTAGTCAACAGCGAGCGACCAATCACTACTTTCTGCTGATTACCGCCACTCAGCGCGTTGATCGTCACGTCCGGTGAGGAAACTTTGATCGACAGATTGCTGACCGTGTCGGCCACTACCGCACTCTCCTGTTGACGTGAAATAGCAAAACGGTATTCCAGACGATGCCAGAGGCTGGCAATGGTCAGATTGCTGGCCACCGACGATACCGGGAAAATGCCGGTACGTTTGCGATCCTCCGGCACCAGGCTCATTCCCATACGAATGCGATCGGCAGTCGACAGACGCTGCGGTACCGGTTTGCTGTCCAGCCACAATTTGCCAAGATAACTGCGTTGGGTGCCAAGCAGGCACTCAAACAGTTCGGTGCGTCCAGCCCCCATCAGGCCATAAATCCCGACGATCTCCCCAGCATGCACGTTGAAGGAAACATCATTCACCAGCGTATTACCGGACGGTCCGAGGCAGGTGATATTTTCAGCCTCCAGCACCGGCACACCGAACTGGCGATCGGCGTTAAGAAAACTGGTGACCGGTTCGCTGCCGAGCATCTCGCGGACAATCCACGGTACATCGATGTCGCTCACTTGCGCTTCAGACTGAAAACGTCCGTCACGCAGAATCGTGATCACATCACCAATCGCCATCAGCTCTTCCAGTCGGTGCGAAATATAGATAATCGATACTCCCTGACGCGTCAGCTCGCGGATCACCCGGAACAGGATCTCCACTTCGCTTTTACTCAGCGCCGAGGTCGGTTCATCAAGAATAAGAATATCGGTGTCTTCCGCGAGCGCTTTAGCTATTTCCACCAACTGTTGCTGCCCGACCTTAAGATTTCCCACCAGTTCACGCGGGGAAATTGCCTGATCCAGACGCTGCATCAACTCGGCAGAACGTGCCTCCTGGGTCCTCTCATCAATCGGTTTCAACCCACGCTGTAACTCACGACCAAGGAAAATATTCTCCGCCACCGACAGGTTCTCAAACAGGTTCAGCTCCTGATGTACCATGCCGATGCCCAACTTTGCCGCCACGCGGGTGCTGCTGAGCTGCACCTGTTCACCGTTCAGCCAGATCTCGCCACTGCTCGGCTGTTGTACGCCGGCAAGGATCTTCATCAACGTTGACTTACCGGCACCGTTTTCACCGATGATCACATTGACCTTGCCGCGCCACACGCGGTAATCCACCTTGTCCAGCGCCAGAGTGCCGGGAAAAAGCATCGAGACCGCGCGGGTTTGCAGAATAATCGGATCCGACTGGTTCATTACGGTTGCTCCTGTTTCAACGTGACAGCCACCACATCCTGAACCTTGTTCGGTTGCAGGGTGACTGCCAGCACCAGTTGTACCGATTTACCGACCCAGTTGTTATCAACCGTCGGCAGCTGTTTGACCGCATGACGGTTCAGCGCTTTGGTTAATTGGGCGAACTGCACCTGATTGGTAAAGTCTTCAAACTTAAACCCGGCGGCATCGCGGATAGCGTTGCTGCGCACGATCGGACCAATCATCACCGGTACCGATTCACCATTAATCATCACCGTCAGCAAGCGATCTCGCTCAGCGGGGTTGCTGACGGCCGTTACCATACCTCCCGCGTGGACGAACACGCTGTCACTGCTGCCCGCTTTTAGCGCAGTGCTTTTGGTTTTCATCTCGTCCCAGCTCAGGGCGCGCTCCTGCGCGCCCTTCAGCACTTTACTGTCCCAGTTTTCCTCTGCGACCTGTTGCGGTGTCTGGCTGCTAAAGCTGGCTTTCGCCGCTGAGTTGTTCGGAATGATCGGCTGGCCACTGTCATCCAAATCCACTACCGTGCAGCCACCCAGCAATACGGAAACCACCAGTAGGCCAACCAACGGAAATTTCGTCACCATCATCGATCCCCGGCGTTAATGTGCGAGATTAAAGGTTTCCAGTTTGCTGGCGTTCGCGTCATCAATCAGCACGCAGTCCATTAACTGTTTTTCTTCTTTCTGTGCTTTACCGTGGATCAGGTAGTAGTCCGCCTGCTCAATGGCCATCTGCGCCTGTGCCCAACCTGGTTGCAACACCGTAGCTTTGATATTGCCGTTGTTAATTATGGCATCGCGCACATAGTCACTGCCGTCAAAACCCACTACCACCACATTGGTTTTACCGGCCGCTTTCAGCGCAGCTTCCGCACCCAGCGCCATTGTGTCATTACCGGAAATCACTCCGACGATGTTTGGATTCTTTTGCAAAATGGTTTCCATCCGACTAAACGCTTCAGTCTGGCTCCAGTTTGCACTTTGCTGCGCTACCATCTTCATATCCGAGTAGTCATCCAGCACATCGTGATACCCCTGTGAGCGCACCCCGGCGTTGGTGTCGGACTCTTTACCCAACAGCTCAACATAATCGCCTTTGCCATTCAGCAAATTAACGAACTTCTCCGCCCCCAACTGGGCGCCCTGGTAGTTATTGGATACTATTTGTGCGACCGCTACACCGGTTTTATTGATTTCACGATCGATCAGGAAGGTCGGGATACCAGCATCTTTCGCCTTTTGTACTGAGCCTACCGTGGCATCCGCCCCGGCATTGTCCAGCACAATGGCTTTGGCCTTACGGGCAATGGCGGTTTCGATCAACTGGTTCTGTTTGTTAACATCGTCGTCGTGTGATGCCACCAGCGTGCTGTAACCCAGCGCCTTTGCTTTTTGTGCCGCACCATTCGCTTCGGCTTTAAAGAATGGGTTATCGTGAGACGGCGTAATGATCACAATCAGTCCCTTTTCTGCAGCCTGAGTGGCTAAAGAAAGCGTAATGACAGAGAGCAGCAAACCAGTGAGTAGGGTACGTTTCATTATTATCATCTCCACCTGAATATATATTCATATATGACTCATTATTCAAATCCTATTATCCATTACCGGCTTTTTTTGTCCAAGAAATCAGTACAAAAAAGAGAACAGGATCACAACTTATGGTTATATCCCGTTCACGGCGTGCGTCAGTTGTCATTTTCAGCGCCTTGCATAACAATGAGGTGAGTACGACGATGGAGGAACTATGTCGAAACTGGATGAACAACGCTTGATGGTGAAAATAGCCACGCTCTACTACACGGGCGGGATGAAACAGTCCGATATTGCAAAAAACCTGCAACTCTCCCAGTCTTTTGTTTCGCGCATGCTGATGCGCTGCCTGAATGAAGGTGTAGTAAAAATCAGCGTGCTCCCCCCCAGTAATGTCTTTCCTGCGGTGGAAAACGGCCTGGAGAAAAAGTACGGCATTCAGCAAGCGCTGGTGGTAGATGTTGAGGAGAATGCCACTCCGGCACAAATCAGGCAGGCGATTGGTTCTGCTGCTGCCCACTATATGGAAACGCGGATCCGTGCCAATGATCTGGTCGGTATCTCCTCCTGGAGCGGTACTATCCGCGCGATGGTAGATGCTCTGCACCCTCAAAGCATCAAGGCGCGCGGAGTGATCCAATTGCTGGGCGGGGTCGGGTCTAATGGCAATGTGCAGGCGACGATCCTCACGCAAACGCTGGCTGCCTACCTCAGTTGTCAGGCCTGGCTGCTGCCAGCCCAAAGTATCGAGCGTTCCGTCGAGGAACGTCAGCGCCTGGCAGCCAACGATGATGTCGCCGAGGTGGTAAGCAAGTTTGCCGAAGTGGATGTGGCGATTGTCGGTATTGGTGAGTTGGAGCCGTCACAGTTGTTGAAAAATTCCGGCAATTATTACGATGAAGGAATGTTGAAAATCCTCGCAGCCCGCGGCGCAGTGGGGGATATCTGCTTGCATTACTTCGATGCCAGCGGCCAGCCGGTACTGGCTGAGAAGGAAGATCCGGTGATTGGTATGGAACTGGCTCAGGCACGCATTTGTCCGCAGGTCGTGGCGCTGGCCGGGGGGACCAGCAAAGCTAACGCCATTCGTGGCGCGCTGATGGGGCAATATATCAACGTGTTGATTGTTGATTACCCCACCGCCAGAAGACTGCTGGAGTAATTCGTCTGAACTCGTTGCAAGTAAAGTCATCGGGCTCGTATCTCTTTTTAAAGGGAAAAGTCCCGGATTATTCCCACCACCGCCAGAACATATATGCCAATATTTTCATTGTTATCAACTAACTTCAACGGAGGAAACAGAGATTAAAACAGTGTATTCATTCTAATTGAACACACTTTATAACGTTTGCAAGAGTAAAACCGGACAATAGCGCCAGCACAGCCAGCCATAACGGGGGCGCTGTACCCAGTCACGCAGCGCGGTACTTTCCCCTGAATGATTGACACCTCAATGGGCCATCCCCCAGTGCTATTGCCATGGCTACCACGATCATGCCCAACATCTGCAGAACACGCTTTACCCGATGACCGAGCCGGCCGCCCCGGCGGGGCGACACACTTTTATTCTCTGTTCCAGTCATTGATGCATCCCCACGGTTACTGGTCTCTTTCCGGTACGGTCAGTTGGTTGAACCTGGTATCCGGGCTGTCAACCGAATGACGCTGCGGGTTGGTTTCTGCGCGGTTGCTCTCGCGATCGATGATGGTCAGCGCCGCGTTACGGGAAATCTCGTGTTTCATATCCATCTCATTCTTCAGCGCCACTATATTGCGGTCCAGCGCCTCGATACGCCGATCGCCCTATTCCATCGCCATTTTCTGGACAGCGGTATTAGACTCTGACATCCCGGCGCTCCCATGCTGATGGTTGCCGCTGTGCTGGCGGGTGTCGGACAGGGCTTAGGTCAGTCAGGAGGCCTGACACGGATTGGTCTGCGCGTCCCCGATGGGCAACGCTTGTGCCCGGTTTACGATTGTCATCGGAGTCGGTTGAGTAGTTCCTCGCTCTAAACAATGAGTTTTACCTTTATGCGCCTTCGACCACTTCGTTCAAATCCAGCGCCTGATCGTGCCGCGGGTTCATGAGCATGGAGAACGCTGGTTAGGGCCAGCTTTTCGTCTGGAATCAGCCCTTTGTGCCAACATCCAGAGGCAGCCCAGAACCACAACACCCGCTCCCACCCAGGCAGTGCTAACAAGGCCGGTAATCCCCAGGGCAACGCCCCCCAGAATCGAACCCAGCGCGATACCGCCGTTGAACCCGGCGATATTCAGTCCTGCAGCCACTGCAGGTGCCTGTGGTGCGTGGTCATGAGACAGAGCAATCACTCGAGCCTGAAGTGCTGGGACAGCGGCATAGGTCAGTGCACCCAGCAAGCCTATCAGAATTGCCATCATCGCAAGCGAAGATGCCGATGCCCACATTGCGAGCAATACCGCGGCCAGTCCGACCAACACCACCATCACCGCATGATCCGCGCCTTTGCGGTCAGTCAGGCGTCCGCCCCATATGTTGCCGATGGCGGCCATAACGCCATATCCAAGCATCAGTAAACTGCCGGTGCTTTCGGTTATCTGCGTGACCTGCAGGAGGATAGGCGAGATGTAGGTGTACAGCGTGAACGACCCGGCATAGGCCAAAACAGTGATACCAGCGCCGGCCAACAGGCGTGGATTGAACATAGCCTTGAGTCCATCCATCGCGTTGGCGTTGGCCTGGGCCGAGGCGTCGTTGTGGTCGGTCGGCATCAAGATGAGCAAACCCAGAAAGCCGATGGCGCCACTGGTGGCCACCGCCATGAAGATCACCTGCCAGTTCAGGAGACTGCCGAAGTATGTTCCCAGGGGTACCCCGAAGACCAGGGCAAGGGTCAGTCCACCGAACACAACAGCGACGGCAGCGCCAGCACGATTACGCCCGACCAGTTGCGTGGCAACACTCGACGCAACAGCAAGGAACACACCATGACCGAGCCCAGAAGCGAAACGTGCTACCCGCATCGGGGCCAATGCATCTGACAGGCTCACCACCGCGTTGCCGATCGTGAACAATCCCATGGACACCAACAGTAGACGCTTACGTGGCCAACGAGTCGCGAGGGCGGTCAGCCCAGGAGCGCCGATCACTGCTCCCAATGCGTAGGCCGTCACTGTCGTTCCGACCTGGCTGACGGTGGCGTGAAGATCGGCGGAGATGCTGGACACCAGACCGATGGTGACAAACTCGGTGAAACCCAGTGCGAAGGCACAGAGCGCGAAGACGTAGATGACAAAGGGCATACGCTCGCTCATGATTTAGGCCCGTCCATCAACGTTGGATGCCAACAGAGTCAGCATCGCTTCAGCGACTCCGTTGGCCGATATGGGGTTCTGACCAGTAACCAGCCGCTCGCTCACCACGATCTGGGCCTGAAAGTTCACAGCAGAAAGATGCCTTGCTCCACGCTCCTGTAGAACATCGGCCAGCATAAATGGCGCGGTGTCGTATAAGCCGACTGCTCGTTCCTCGTCGTGGGTGAAGGCGGATATCACCTTGTCGGCGACCAGATAGTGGCCATCGGAGAGTTTGATATTCACCAATCCCGCCGGACCATGACAAACCGCCGATACCACGCCACCATCCTCGTAAATTCGTGCGGCGATAGCGGCCAGTTCAACGTTGTCGGGGAAATTCCACATCATCGCGTGACCACCGGCATACAAGATGGCGGCATAAACGTCGGGATCGATCTGTAACGGTGCCAACGTATTTTCAGTTGCTCCGCGAAGCTTTGCATCATGCCATAATTCAGCATTGACGGGATAATCCAGGTTTAGCCCGTCTACATAGGTCTTGCCGCCCTTCGGGCTGACGAAATCAACGCTGAAACCCGCCTCCATGAGAACGTTGTATGGATGACTCACCCAAGACAGATAGAAGCCGCTGGGTACGTCATCAGTTGCGTCTGCGGGCCCTTTACTGTCGTGGCTGGTCAACACAAAGAGTATGCACTGTGACATTTTTTGACTCCTTTGCATATTTGATAGCGCATATAGCATCCACCCGCAGCTTCAGGCTGCAAGGCTGGACGGGCATGTTCGGCGTCCATTTTGGATGATTTACCTTGACCCTAAAAGCGCCTAAAATAGACAAACACTTTACCCAAAAAGGCCCAAATCAATTGCGTAACGAAGATCTCGCCGTCTTTCTGCATGTGGTTGACCATCACAGTTTTTCAGCGGCGGCCAGGGATCTACACATCGCGCCGAAAGCTGTCAGCAAGCAGATCGCCAGGCTGGAAGGCGCTCTTGGAACCACCTTGTTTGAAAGGAACACCCGCAACTTGCGCATCACGGACGAAGGGCGTGCCATTGCGGAAAGAGCGCGTGTAGCCCTGTCTGTGCTTGACGAAGTGAAAGAGCTAGCAAGAGGTGGAAGCCAGGAACTGACCGGCAACATCCGCCTGACAGCTCCAGCCCCGTTTGGACGCAAGTTTGTTGCATCAGCGATCACTGACTTTTGCCGACTACATCCCAGGGTCAGGTTTGATCTGCGTATCTCCGATAAGGTTCAGGATCTCTATAGCGGCGATCTGGATGTGGCGATACGCATGGGCGAACTGGCCGATTCAAGGCTTCTTGCGCGCCGAGTGGCGGACAATAGACGCATTCTGGTGGCTTCGCCGGGCTTCGTAGCGGCACATGGAAATCCCGGGCGACCGGAAGAATTGGAACACTACAATTGTCTGGTGTTCGCCTATCCCGGATTGCTGCAAAACACCTGGCCACTAAAAAAGGGGCAACGCGAGAAGTCCGTATTAATCGGCGGAACGCTCTGCAGCGACAACGGCGATGTTTTGCACGAATGGTGCCTGGCCGGATTGGGAATATCGCTACGTGAAACCTGGGACATTCATAGCGAGCTGCGCACCGGACAACTGGTGCGCGTGCTTCCGGATTGGGAGGGTGTAGCCTCAAAAATCAGCCTTGTCCGCGCGCGCAGAGAGCCCGTGCCACATCGGTTGACAGCTTTCAGCGAATTCCTGCTTGAACGATGGCGTCAAGCGCCATGGGACGAATAAGCAGAACCAGAACGTGACAAACCATCCAACCCGCAGAGCGGGCAGATCACTCGACAGCCTGCGGCCGAACAATATCCGCTCCCCAGGATAGGATCCAGGGCTTGCCATCGTTCAGCCTGCAAATACGGACTCTTGTCAAAAGCAGCAATCGAAGCCCAGGCTGGGTGTCAGGACTCGATGCTTGTCTCGTTGACCTCGGCACCTTCAGCAACAATCTGGAATCCACCTTGTCCGTATTCATGGACGTAAAAACCCCGGATGTTGGCGGTTTCCAGTGGACGTCACTGGAACGAAAAAAGGACCCTAAGGTCCTTATTTCAACGAATGACAGAATTCGATAAAACTCTGTAAAACATAAATTGGAGCGGGAAACGAGACTCGAACTCGCGACCCCGACCTTGGCAAGGTCGTGCTCTACCAACTGAGCTATTCCCGCAATCAATCAACAAGATAATTACCAACCTGCTGATTTAGTTTATCTTCAGGCGCATATACTGTGCTGCCGTTCAATGCGTTGCATTCTACTGACCTGGAGAAATGAGTCAATAAAATTATCCTCACTTCACGTCCGTTTGCTGCTTTTTAAATCGCATCGATTACCGTTCAAGCAAATCTCCGCGCGCTGCGTTTAGATATTGAAACATTGACCAAAATGTCAGGACGGCTGCAACGTACAACGCAACCGTGCCAATGCCCTCAACGAGCGGGGCCGGACGCCATAATAAGGCAAACAACGCGAGCATCTGGGCGGTGGTTTTCACTTTCCCAATCCAGGAAACTGCAACGCTGCTACGTTTGCCGATTTCCGCCATCCACTCACGCAATGCGGAAATAATAATTTCACGGGCGATCATGGTTGCGGCCGGCAGCGTAATCCACCAGGCATGAAAATGATCAGTCACCAAAACCAGCGCTATCGCCACCATGACTTTATCCGCAACCGGATCAAGGAAAGCGCCAAAACGCGTGGTTTGCTTCCAGCGACGAGCAAGAAAGCCATCAAACCAGTCAGTAAAAGCCGCAACAATAAAAATTAAAGCGCAAGCCAACGGCGCCCATTGAAATGGCAGATAAAATGCCAGCACAAAGAACGGAATAAGAACAATACGAAACAGGGTGAGCCATGTTGGTATATTAAATTGCATATGTCACGGTAACTGTCTGGCCAGAGTAGAATTTACCCGTATGTTGCTACATTGCCCGCTGGGTTTCAATGCCAGTGTTTCAGAGAATGGAAGATTTTCTCTGCCAGAGCCTGTGAAATTCCGGGCACATGGGCGATTTCTTCCACTGATGCATTCATTAGCGGTTGCAGGCCGCCCATGTATTTAAGCAGCTGCTGACGGCGTTTCGGGCCGATACCCTCAATATTTTCCAGTGTACTGGTGTTCTTCACTTTTGCTCTTTTGTTACGGTGCCCCGTAATTGCATGATTGTGAGAATCATCACGAATATGCTGGATAACATGCAGTGCGGGTGAATCTGCCGGCAATGAAAATCCCTCGCCCTCAGGTGCAAGAAACAACGTTTCCAGTCCTGCTTTACGATCGCTGCCTTTCGCAACACCGAGCAACAGCGGATGGTTTTTGTCCCAGGGCACATTAAGTTCAGCAAATACATTTTTCGCCTGCGCCAGTTGCCCTTTGCCGCCATCGATTACAATGATATCCGGAATTTTCTCTGGCTCCAGCGCTTTCCCATAACGGCGGCGTAACACCTGTTCCATGGCCGCGTAATCATCGCCGGGTGTAATCCCGGTAATGTTATAGCGGCGGTATTCTGCCCGTTGCGGACCATTACGGTCAAAAACGACACAAGACGCCACGGTTTGTTCCCCCATCGTGTGACTGATATCAAAACACTCCATGCGTTTGATCGCAGGCAACGCCAGCGTTTCAGCCAACGCCGTCAGCCGCTGATGAATAGTCTATTGCTGCGCCAGCCGGGTAACCAGCGCGGTCGCCGCATTGGTTCGCGCCAGTTTCAGGTAGCGGGCGCGATCACCTCGCGGTTTGCTCTGTATATTAACACGGCGGCCGGCCAGTTCTGTCAGCGAGTCAGCCAACACGTCACGCTCAGGCAAAGCAAAATCGAGTAATATTTCCGCAGGCAAGGTTCGCGCTTCACTGCCTTGCAGATAAAACTGTCCGACAAACGTTTGCACTACCTCAGCCAGATCTGTCCCGGCCGGGATCCGGGGAAAATAACTGCGGCTACCAAGCACTTTCCCCTGACGGATGAACAATACATGCAGACATGTCATTCCGGCATCGTAGGCCACGCCAATCACGTCGGCATCATCACCCTGGCGGGAGACAAACTGCTTTTCAGTGACTTGTCGAACCGCCAGAATCTGATCACGCAGACGAGCGGCCTCTTCAAAACGCAAGTCTTTGCTGGCGGCTTCCATCCGGCTCACCAGCAAATTCAACACCTGGTCATCTTTACCGGAGAGGAACAGCCGCACATAGTCAGTTTGTTGCGCATATTCCTCGGCACTGACCAGACCGTCGACACACGGGCCAAGACAGCGACCAATCTGATATTGCAGGCACGGACGGGAACGGTTGCTGTATACGCTGTTTTCACACTGGCGTACCGGAAAAATTTTCTGCAACAACGCCAGTGTCTCCCGGACCGCATAACCACCCGGAAATGGGCCGAAATATTCACCTTTGGCATGTTTTGCCCCGCGATACATCGTCAGGCGCGGATGACGATCGGCACTGAGAAAAATGTAGGGATAAGACTTATCATCGCGCAACAGAACGTTATAGCGTGGTTGATAAAGCTTAATATAGTTGTGTTCCAGCAGCAGCGCTTCCGTTTCCGTGTGCATCACTGTCACATCAATCTGCCGAATGTGGGCAACCAGTGCTTCAGTTTTACGGCTGGCGACATAACTGCGGAAATAGCTGGTTAACCGTTTTTTGAGATCTTTGGCTTTGCCAACATAGATGACTGTACCACCAGCATCATACATCCGGTACACGCCAGATTGGCTGGTTACAGTCTTCAGAAAAGATTTTGCGTCAAAAACTTCACTCACTACTGCTCAGAGACTCCGCATTAAACAGGCCATGCCGGATGGCTAAATGCGTTAACTCTACATCGCCACTAATATTTAGTTTACTAAACATGCGGTAGCGGTAGCTGTTAACGGTTTTCGGGCTCAGATTCAGTTGTTCTGAGATATCAGTGACTTTTTGCCCTTTGGTAATCATCAGCATAATCTGCAATTCGCGTTCTGACAAACAGTTGAATGGCGACTCCGCTTTTTGCGGCTCAATTTGACTCAGCGCCATCTGCTGTGCAATATCCGAAGCGATATAACGCTGGCCGGCATGCACCGAGCGAATCGCACTGATTACCTCTTGCGGCGCCGCACCTTTACTCAGGTATCCCGCCGCACCAGCCTGCATCACTTTTGCCGGCAATGGGTTCTCAGTGTAGATAGTCAACATGATGATTTTGATATCAGGGTTAAAACGCACGATTTTTCGTGTCGCTTCAAGGCCACCGATACCAGGCATATTCATATCCATCAACACGACATCAACATTGTTGGAGCGACACCATTTAACCGCATCTTCACCGCAGCTTGTTTCAGCGACGACATGAATACCTTTAATATCATCCAGTATACGCCGAATTCCCGTGCGTACCAGTTCGTGGTCATCAACAAGAAGGATGCTGATCAAAGAGGATTTCTCCAGAATAGTTAACGTAGAAAAGGTGACGAAATAATTTGAGCGGTTAATACTAACCTTTTTTCGTCTAAAATTGAACATAAATCATCATTTTTACCACCCTGTTTTCAGGTTCACATCACGCAATAATAAAATGAAGTCATTAATGATGTTTTTATTGAATCGTTTAACAAAGCAGGTGTCTTTTTAATTCCATCATTTAGCAAACAAAAACCAAACTTAAAAAAACATTAAAAATCAAACAAATAAAAAAATACAAAAAAATTTCTCATTGTTGAATGAGTTCAGCAAAATCCAGATTGGTGTTATGCCATGGATGCTCTAGTTTTTCTCATCATGTTCATGCATGAAAAAAGAAACATATTAATGCATGGATGCAAAATGAGAAGTCAGTCTCATTTATTTATGGTATAACTTTAATGTTTTTTTATTTCCTCATTGGTATATTTTCATCCGTTTTTACGTTGCAGGTGCGTTAGTGGTGTATATGCATTCATGTCATTTAGCTAAGAGCCTGGCCCAATAGGTATTATTGTCGCCGTCAATGTGGACACGGACAGTGCGGAGAAACCGGCGCGTACACGTAGTACGTGAGGATTTCGCGCACTGCCCGGGGCCAACGTGGCAAGTAAAATTTGCCTGATGGGCCAGGCGCTAAGTATGCACATCGTGATTTGCGTCCAGGCCACCTCACCTGCAACACGGAATCAACTGGATATATCCATTACCGGCTTAACACTTACAAGGAAAGCACAATGCGACAAATCGACTTTTCAACCGCTGAAGACACACAAACACTGGCTAATGAAGTCGCCTGTCTGAAAGCAATGATCACCCTGATGTTGAAAGGAATGGGTCAGGCTGATGCGGGAAAAGTAATCATTAATATGGAACGCTTCATTTCCGAACTGGGTGACGTACCGCAAGCTGATGTTTTCAGTAATACGGTTAAACAAATCAAGTTTGCCTATCGCCAGTAACTCACTTCTGGTCCATTGATTTACCTTGTTTTTAAACCCATTTACAGGGTTTTGTTGAATTTACAGGGACAATGGACTGATGTGTTTATGTGGATGAGTGATTTGGCTGACTCTGCAGTCGGGAACAGATTTCCTGCAACTGGTAAGTTCCAGTGAGACACAGCTCAGGAAACCTGACCTACCGATAACGTGAAATATAATGCGATATACCCGTCGTCCTTCAAGATGCAGGGATGTTGGCTGCATTTTGACGTTACCTGGGTATATCGCCCTGCATGTTGACGCTACCGAACGTCATACAACAATGTTGCACATCCCTCTATTTTTAGCATGTGGGCGATGCTCCCTATTGTATTTACCGATTATCCTGTTGGTATTTTATCGCCCTAATGCAGTTACCCGGCCTTGGGTGACACAATGGCGCGCTGGATGTTTACTGTTGGTTTCCGGTTGATCCTTTGAGTAAAATGGCACTAATTACTGCGTCAGGATTGCCAGTTAACCGAAACGCCCAGCGAAGGAAGTACTTCTTCAGGACTAAAACAACGAGTGCCACTGTATTTTTCCGCCAGTCTGGGCTGACTGAGCGGGATTTTCACCCTGGAAACTGGCTTTTTATCCAGGATCAGATCCGTGGTTAACGGTTCAAAACGCACCTGATAGTGTTTGAACATCTCTTCCTGCATCGGTGTCGCAGCACTGACCAGATACGCAATGCCAGAGAGTTGCGCCAGTTGTACTGCATGCCACAAAATATTAAGCGGTAATTGGTTATCCACCTCAAGACAAGCAGAAAAACGCGACATTTCCCAGACATTCTCTAAGCCGACAGGCGCCCAGCTACTTGCCGGACTATTTGCTTCACGCCATTGCATCAGACGGGCACACCCACAAATACCATGGTGTTGATGCCAGGCGATCAGCCAGGTAACATTGGAGCAATCGAAACTATCATATTCCTGACCCGATGCCCGCAAACGCAATGGGATTGACCATCCATCACCACGAGTAAACACGTTATAACGATAGCAACCTAATTCAGCTAACAATGAGGATGGCATATCTTTTAGCTGAGTTTGAATAATTTTCATCATGATTCTCTGTCATAACCCCCCATTAATACCGCATTCTCGCGGCGGTCGTTAACCTCTGTCACAAAACGCCCGTTATGCACCGAAAAAGATGGACGACACCGGGTATCCTGCTCCGCCGTGCCCAGTCACCTACTCATCCGATAGCCATGACGCTTTTTATCTCCATTGCTGACCATATTGGACATCGGAGTGACCAGGCAAAACATCGACCTGGATAAATAATGCCGGCCATGCCAAACCTTCTCTTTCTAATGAATGTCCCCGGCTATTGCTGTAATCTCCTTTTAATAGAATAATTCTGACGCTTGCTGAAAAAACAAGATGATGTAGCCATATCCGAAAAAGTTACTCACGTCCTTTATATTTTATCCCGATACGCTGTCCTTTCACTCCACAGTAATAATTTCAAGGTTTATCTGTAGCAAAAAAGTAAATTAAACTAAAAAATAAATTTAACAACATCATAAATTCAGTAACAGAAGAGAGATAATTACACTAAAAAATACGCATTTATTATTCATAAAAACCGTAAAAAATACCAAAGCAAACAAGATAACAATTTCATCTTTTGTGATGATCGTTATTGTCTGACAATCACGCTAAAATCAACGCTATGATTTTAAAAATAGTTATCATCACTGTTGTTGAACTGTCAATCAGTATATATACACGTAATAACTGGCGTTGTAGGTAAGCAGCAACGCAGTAAATCTCATGGAACTTACCGAGGTCTGGTGACCAGGATAAACGCAAAATCTGCGGCCCACAGGTTTTAACACCCCTGGCAGTAGCCGGCCGAAGCAGATGCCAGTTAATGCAGTCAACGTGTCTGCAACTTGAAATATACCCCGTATCGGATGCATAAATTTCGCCCTGGCTGTCACCCGGCAAACAGACAACGCTGCTCTCAAATCAGTGATTCAGTCAAATCAGCATAACCACCATCGCTGATGGAACGGATCAACCAATAACCACATTATAAAAATGGTTATTAACTGACACCAGACTATTCCTAATTTTCTGTTATATTTACAAATAAATTTTATTGCCACAAGTTGTATTTCTTATAGATTAATGGACTATTCCGTCCGAAGTCAGGCTAGCAACTGTTGTAAAATAGTGATAACAACATGAATTTTATGGACAATTTAAATGGTATTCCTCATTTTTCACGCATCGCGGTACGCATCAACGTCAGTCAATTAACATAAGTTTGATTTACCTTTCAGGGCATGTGGTACGGCCTGAGCAGCATTGGGCGGTTCAGCAATCATACTGGCTGTTATGGGTACGCCATATTGGCTAAAAAAACACCACTCAGGCGCGTGTCAGGCATGTGGCGAGTAGATAATGATGGACTGAAAAGCAATAACTACTGCCATGATAAAAATACCGTTACCAAACTATGGCTTTTTTACACTATCTTATGCCAGCCGCCTTACCGGCAAACCTGATTAAACATCGGCCAGTAGAGCCGACATGGCATCATAAACAGGAACAGGATACGAATCTCATGGTTGATCAAGCGAAAGAAATACAGCCGCCCATCACAGAGAGTCCGGCACAATTACGACGTAATCTTCATAATCGTCATATTCAACTTATTGCTATCGGCGGCGCCATCGGTACAGGCCTGTTTATGGGGTCCGGTAAAACAATCAGTCTCGCAGGTCCTTCGATCATTTTTGTCTACATGATCATCGGCTTTATGCTGTTTTTTGTCATGCGAGCCATGGGCGAGTTACTGCTGTCGAACCTTGAATATAAATCATTCAGCGATTTCGCCGCCGATTTGCTGGGTCCCTGGGCCGGGTATTTTACCGGATGGACCTACTGGTTTTGCTGGGTTGTCACCGGCATTGCTGATGTCGTCGCCATTAGCGCCTATTTTCAACTTTGGTTTGCCGACTTCTCCATCTGGATGAGCGCCTTGCTTTGTGTCGTGGTTTTTCTGGCGCTGAATATTGCCACGGTGAAACTGTTTGGTGAAATGGAATTCTGGTTCGCGATTATTAAAATCGTCGCTATTATCGCTTTGATCGCTACCGGGATTGTGTTGATCGTGATGCATTATCCTTCCCCGGGTGGCGGTACCGCCTCACTGGAGAACATTTGGGCACATGGCGGCATGTTCCCGAAGGGCATTAATGGCTTTTTTGCCGGTTTTCAGATAGCGGTGTTCGCTTTCGTGGGGATTGAACTGGTCGGCACCGCAGCGGCAGAAACCCACGACCCCCATAAGGTCTTGCCACGCGCCATCAATGCAATTCCCGTCAGGGTGATTATGTTCTATGTTCTGTCGCTTATCGTTATCATTGCTGTGACGCCATGGAATAGCGTGCTACCTGATCGTAGCCCCTTTGTTGAAATGTTTGTGCTTATTGGTTTGCCCGCTGCTGCCAGTGTCGTCAACTTCGTGGTACTTACCTCAGCCGCATCCTCCGCTAACAGCGGTATTTTCTCCACCAGCCGGATGCTCTATGGCTTAGCGCAGCAAGGCGTCGCTCATCCTCGCTTTGGCCGTTTATCCCGCCGTGCGGTCCCGCTCACCGGCCTGCTTTTTTCCTGTTTCTGTTTACTGTGCGGCGTGGCGCTGATCTACCTGATTCCGAACGTGATGACGGTATTTACCCTGGTGACCACGGTGTCGGCTATTTTATTTATGTTCGTCTGGACCATCATTCTCTGCTCTTATCTCGCCTACCGTAAGAAGCACCCAGAACGTCATTTACGCTCTCATTTTAAGATGCCGTTAGGAAAATTCATGTGCTGGATCTGCATGGCTTTCTTTCTGTTTGTCATCGTGTTGTTAACGCTGGAAGAGGATACGCGTCAGGCGCTTATGGTCACCCCTGTTTGGTTTGCCATACTGGCCATTACGTGGTGCCTGCGTCGTAAAAAAACCGCCTGATGTCTGTCGGGACGCGGTATCCTGCGTCCCGAATCCGAATCACCATATGAGTTGCTGTCGTCAGGTGATCAGTGAATCAACGCACGCGAATGCCTTCAAGCACAATACGGCTGACATTCTCGACCGTCTGTTGAAAAAACGCCTTATCGTTCAGCGTTTGCCCGGTGATGGCCTCTACCTGGGTCGCAAAATCGGCATAGTGCTGAGTGGTCGCCCAGAGCATAAAGATCAAATGATGCGGTTGTACGCTGGCAAGGCGACCTTGCGCAACCCAGTTTTCAATAACGGCGGCCTTTTCATCGACCAGCGCTTTCAACTCACCTTCCAGCTCTTTTTTGAGTAATGGCGCGCCTTGTAACATTTCCAGGCAAAACAAGCGTGATGCCTGGGGATTGTCACGCGAGACTTCAAGTTTCATGCGGATGTATTGTTTAATCGCCTCCAACGGTTGTTGGTCATGACACAATGCACGTAACGGCGCCAGCCAGACTTCCAGAATTTCTTTTAGTACCGCGAGATACAATGCTTCCTTTGACGGGTAATAATACAGCAAGTTAGTTTTTGAAATATCCGCCCGTTCCGCCACTTTATCAAGGCTGGTGCCATGAATGCCGTACTGGGAAAAAAATTCCAGCGCGGCGTTAAGAATCGCCGCGCGTTTCGCAGCAACCGCGCGGGAACGGCGCGTGGGGGCTTTTTCTGTCGACTTCACGTGGTTATTAACCTCATCCTCTCGCTTCCGGCATATCATAGCAAAACCGATAGCGCCGACCTAATCATGGCATGCACCTTTTTTGCTCACTGATGCCAGCTTTTTGTGCACATAATTTTTACCAAATAGTCCACTTTTGACCATTTACTCCATAAAAATTCACCCTTACATAACAAGTAACTGTTTATTATAGCTTTTATTATTCTGGCATAGCTCTTGCAATCAGTTCGATGAGCGCCGCCTCAAAGGAAACAGCAGGATGCATTGCAGCGCGTGAACCATTTCTATCGTAACTATAAGGGTTTCACATGAAAATTGGTGTTTTTATCCCCATCGGTAATAACGGCTGGTTAATCTCAACCAATGCGCCCCAATATATGCCCACCTTTGAGCTGAACAAGACCATCGTACAAAAAGCCGAGCATTATCAATTTGATTTTGCACTGTCGATGATCAAACTGCGTGGTTTTGGCGGCAAGACGGAATTCTGGGATCACAATCTGGAATCCTTTACTTTGATGGCGGGACTCGCCGCGGTCACTTCACGCATCGAACTTTATGCCACTGCAGCGACATTGACCTTACCTCCGGCGATCGTGGCGCGTATGGCCTCAACGGTAGATTCAATTTCCAATGGCCGTTTTGGCGTTAACCTGGTGACAGGATGGCAGAAGCCTGAATATGAGCAAATGGGGATCTGGCCGGGGGATGACTATTTTTCCCGCCGTTACGATTATCTGACTGAATATGTCACCGTGCTACGCGATTTATGGGGCAAGGGCAGATCTGATCTGAAAGGTGAATTCCTCACCATGAATGATTGTCGGCTCAGCCCGCGTCCGCAAAAACCGATGAAAGTCATCTGTGCGGGCCAAAGCGATGCGGGTATGGACTTTTCCGCCAAATACGCGGATTACAACTTCTGTTTCGGCAAGGGAGTCAATACTCCGACCGCATTTGCCCCGGCGGCAATACGGATGAAAACCGCGGCGGAAAAAACCGGGCGTGATGTCGGCTCGTATGTGTTGTTTATGATCATCGCCGATGAGACGGATGAAGCAGCCCGGGCAAAATGGGAACATTATAAAGCCGGGGCTGACGACGAAGCGCTAACCTGGCTGACCACACAAAGTCAGCAAGATAAACGATCCGGTAGCGACACCAATGTTCGTCAGATGGCGGATCCTACTTCAGCGGTGAATATCAACATGGGGACACTGGTGGGTTCATATGCCAATGTGGCCCGCATGCTGGATGAAATCGCTACCGTCGAGGGTACACAGGGTGTCTTGCTGACATTCGATGATTTCCTGCAAGGCGTGGAAGACTTTGGCGAACGTATCCAGCCACTGATGAACTGTCGCCGTGATGTGATTGAATCTTCAAAGGAGGTTGCCTGATGAATACGGTGATTTGTGCAACCGCCAACCCTGAAAATAATGTCACCTTGTCGGCGCGTCCTGAAGCCATTGCTTTTCCGCCACACCAGACCGCGCTGATCGTGGTGGATATGCAAAACGCTTACGCAACGACTGGCGGCTATCTCGATCTGGCAGGTTTTGATGTCTCGGCAACCCGGCCCGTGATTGAAAATATCAATATTGCGGTAAAAGCAGCACGTGATGCCGGAATTCAGATAATCTGGTTCCAGAACGGTTGGGATGAGCAGTACATCGAGGCGGGCGGCGCGGGCTCGCCAAATTTTCATAAATCCAACGCACTAAAAACCATGCGCAACCACCCAGAATTACAAGGGAAGCTGCTGGCTAAAGGGGGCTGGGATTATGATCTTGTCGATGCGCTGAAGCCACAGCCTGGCGACATTGTCTTGCCGAAACCCCGCTACAGCGGCTTTTTCAATACCCCACTCGACAGCATGCTACGCAGCCGCGGTATCCGCCATCTGATTTTCACCGGCATTGCGACCAATGTCTGCGTGGAATCCACCCTGCGCGATGGTTTTTTCCTTGAATATTTCGGCGTAGTGCTGGAAGACGCGACATATCAGGCGGGGCCGTCTTTTGCTCAGCAAGCGGCTATTTTCAATATTGAGGCGTTCTTTGGTTGGGTGTCTGATGTGAAAACATTCTGCCATGCACTGGCGCCACAAACAGCATTAAACCGTACGGCATGACGCCAGTAAGCTTACTTGCCGTAAGACAGCATGCGTTTTAAGGCCTCAGTGAGGCGGGCAAATAGCTATTTGCGCCGTGAAACGTGATGCCGGTAAAGCTGACCATTCATCTGCTTATAAAATAATAATGAGGACATATCGCTATGCCAAAAACAGTCATTATTCCCCCCGATTCTGGGGTTCCATTAGCCCCCTTCGTACCAGGAACACTGGCGGACGGAGTGGTTTATGTCTCCGGAACGTTAGCGTTTGATGAACACAACAATGTGGTTCACATCGGTGATGCGGCAGCACAAACCCGTCATGTACTGGAGACAATCAAAAGCGTCATCGTCGCCGCAGGCGGCACCATGAACGACGTAACCTTTAATTCTGTGTTCATTACCGACTGGGAAAACTATGCGGCAATCAACCAGGTTTATGCCGAATATTTCCCTGGGGATAAACCCGCACGTTTCTGTATTCAATGCGGGTTAGTCAAACCTGAGGCATTGATCGAGATTGCCACCGTCGCTCACCTCGGTAAATGAGTTAACGCTATGTATATTGAGATCTCCGGTGTGGATAACCCACAAGCCAGAACAGTAGTGCTGTCAGCGGGTCTTGGCGGTTCTGGTCATTTCTGGTCACCACAGCTTAACGTGCTACGAGAACAATACCGTGTCGTCATTTATGATCAGCGCGGTACTGGCCGCAGCCCTGATAACCTGCCCACAGCCTACAGCATGGAGGACATGGCGGCGGAGCTGGCATCAGAACTGAGCCGCGTGGGCATCACATCGTGCGATGTGATTGGCCATGCGCTTGGCGGCATGATTGGCCTGCAGATGGCACTCAGTTACCCTGAGCTAATTAGTCGTGTCGTGGTGGTCAATGGCTGGCTGAGCCTCGATGCACATACCCGCCGTTGTTTTCAGGTACGTAAAGATCTGTTGCTGAACGTCGGTGTTGAAGCCTTTGTCCGCGCTCAGCCGTTATTCCTCTATCCGGCGGACTGGCTGTCCGCACATCAGGCACGCATTAATACGGAACACAGTGTGCATGTTGCCCATTTCCAGGGAACTGACAATCTGTTACGGCGACTGCAGGCATTGATGGATACCGATTTCCGTACCTGCGCGCAAAAGATCACGCAACCCGTCCTGTTGCTTTGCTCACAGGATGATTTGCTGGTGCCCTGGACATGTTCACAAACACTGCAAGACGCATTGCCTGACGCCACACTGGAAAAAATGTCCTGGGGCGGACATGCAATGAGCGTAACAGATAGCAGCAACTTTAATCGTCGGCTGATCAACTGGCTGAACGCGCCGGTTTCCACCACCCGCGATCTCTCACATATGGAGCCATCATGGCAGAAAAACTAACTCCCGAATCACTTGCCACTCTGTTTACGCAAGCGCGTACTCATAGTCACTGGCAGGAAAAAACCATCAGTGACAGCACATTGCAGGAAATTTATCATCTGATGCGGATGGGTCCCACTTCCGCGAATTGTGGACCGGCACGTCTTTACTTTGTGCGCAGCAAAGAGGGCAAAGAGAAACTACAACCGGCACTCTCCAGCGGTAATCGGGAAAAAACCATCACCGCGCCAGTGACGGCCATTGTTGCCTGGGATCCGCTGTTTTATGACGCATTGCCAACGCTATTTCCTCATGGCGATGCCCGTTCATGGTTTACCTCCAGTCCGGCGCTGGCAGAAGAAACGGCCTTTCGCAACAGTACGTTGCAGGCGGCATATTTGATTATGGCCTGCCGCGCCCTTGGTCTTGATACCGGTCCCATGTCTGGTTTTGATCGCGCCCAGGTGGATGCCAGCTTCTTCAGCGACAACGGCTGGAAAAGTAATCTGTTGATCAATATCGGTTACGGTGACGCCAGCAAACTTTATCCACGTCTGCCGCGTCTTGATTTTGCTGAAGCATGCCTGTCTGGCTAAGGAATAATCATGTCTCTTCATGCGCTTACGCTGGCGACGTCCGGCGTGGAAAAACAGGCGTATCGCAATGCCATGGCGCGCCTGCCTGCGGCGGTGAACATTATCACCACCGATGGTACGGCTGGACGGGCTGGGTTTACCGCATCGGCGGTGTGCAGTGTGACCGATTCACCGCCAACCTTGCTGGTATGCCTCAATCGTTCCGCTTCGGTTCACCCGGTGTTTAAGCAAAATCAGCGATTGTGCGTGAACACGCTGACGGTGGATCATGAAACGCTGTCCAACCTGTTTGGTGGTAAAACACCAATGGAGGAGCGATTTAGCGCCGCCACATGGTCAACACTGGTCACCGGCTCACCCGTTCTTGACGGTGCCGTGGCCTCTTTCGACTGCACCGTGACACAGGTGGTGAGTGTTGGTACGCACGATATCCTGTTATGTGAAGCGCAGGCATTGCGCTGTAACGACAATATCCCCGGTCTGATCTATTTCGATCGCGAATATCATCACCTTTACGGCAAGAAGCCAGTTAATACCGTCATCTGACGGTCCCTGCATTATTCACTTCCTGGAGAAGACGATGGCAAATTCCTGGTTTCCTCAATGGCGTAAAAAGTCGGCAGTAACAGAAAATGGATTAGTGGCGCCTGACGAAACATTGCCTTTCGGGCAAACAATCGTTATGGGGCTACAGCATGCGGTAGCCATGTTCGGCGCAACGGTACTGATGCCGTTGTTAATGGGGCTCGATCCTAATCTGTCAATTCTGATGTCAGGCGTTGGTACATTACTGTTCTTTCTGATTACCGGGGGGCGAGTGCCAAGCTACCTTGGATCCAGCGCCGCTTTCGTTGGCGTGGTGATTGCAGTCACCGGCTTTACGGGCCATGGACTGAACCCGAATCTGGGCATCGCCCTGGGCGGTATCATCGCCTGTGGCATTCTCTATACATTAGTTGGTGTCGTAGTCATGAAAGCCGGCACACGCTGGATAGAACATCTGATGCCGCCAGTGGTAACCGGTGCTGTCGTGATGGCGATTGGACTCAATCTGGCGCCGATTGCGGTACGCGGCGTGTCATCCTCGATATTTGATAGCTGGATGGCGGTGATGACGGTACTGTGTATTGGTCTGGTGGCGGTATTTACCCGCGGCATGATCCAGCGTTTACTGATTCTGGTTGGTCTGCTGTTATCCTGGGCGATTTATGCGTTATTGACTAATGGATTTGGTTTTGGCAAACCGGTGGATTTTAGCCTGGTCGCCCAGGCGCCCTGGTGGGGACTTCCCGCCGCCACAACGCCGATCTTTAACCTGCAAGCCATGATAATGATTGCACCAGTGGCCGTGATTCTGGTGGCAGAAAACCTTGGCCATCTCAAGGCGGTGGCGGGGATGACTGGACGAAATCTCGATCCTTACATGGGACGGGCATTTGTGGGTGACGGTCTGGCAACCATTATCTCTGGTTCTCTGGGAGGCAGTGGCGTCACAACCTATGCAGAAAATATCGGCGTCATGGCTGTGACGAAAGTTTACTCCACGCTGGCGTTCGTCGCCGCCGCCGTTATTGCCTTACTCCTTGGTTTTTCACCCAAATTTGGCGCGCTAATACATGCTATTCCGTCCCCAGTGATTGGGGGAGCATCGATTGTGGTGTTCGGGTTAATTGCGGTAGCCGGGGCACGTATCTGGGTACAAAACAACGTTGATTTAAGTCAGAACGGCAACCTGATCATGGCAGCAGTCACGCTGGTGCTCGGGGCAGGTGATTTCGCCCTGAAAATTGGCAACTTTACCCTCGGCGGTATTGGTACGGCCACCTTTGGCGCGATCATTCTTAACGCAATTCTGAGTTATCGCCGTACCGTGACACTGAACGGCAACAAAGTCCTGCACCAGGACAGTTGATTCGCTTAACGCTCTGTCAGGCAAATTTATCGCACCGGCGACCAGGCAAAACTGGCTGCCGGATCACGCTGCACAAACGCAGAAAAAGAGTGTCATGGTTGGGTTAACCTGCCCCATTTACGTTGTTCCACACCAGCCTTTGAATCATGTCACGGCTCTATTTAGTAGACGACCGTACCCTGCCTCACTCAAGCACTGCTCAATTTTCGGCACTGAACACCCTGATTTTGTTTCATGTTTGCCGCACACCAGGCAGATTAGCCCACATCTTCTATACTGAAATAATAATCGGTGTAATTAATCAGGGAGTTTATTAATGGCGAAAGTTCTCGTGCTTTACTATTCCATGTACGGACATATCGAAACCATGGCCAATGCAGTTGCCGAAGGCGCGCGCAAAATCAGTGGCGCTGAGGTTACCATAAAGCGTGTTCCTGAAACGATGGATCCGGAACGCTTCGCGCAAGCTGGCGGAAAAACGCATCAGGTGGCAGAGGAAGCGAAACCAGAAGAGTTGCCACAGTATGATGCCATCATTTTGGGCACCCCCACGCGCTTTGGCAACATGGCGGGACAAATGCGTACCTTCCTCGACCGCACCGGCGGTTTATGGGCATCGGGTGCGCTTTATGGCAAATTAGGCAGTGTTTTTGCGTCCACAGGAACCGGAGGCGGTCAGGAGCACACCATTTCCTCCACCTGGACGACCTTAGCCCATCACGGCATGGTTCTGGTGCCCATTGGCTATGCGGCAAAAGAACTGTTTGATATCAGCCATGTTCGCGGTGGTACGCCTTATGGTGCCACGACTATCGCGGGGGGGGATGGTTCGCGCCAACCCAGTGATGATGAGCTGAATATTGCCCGCTATCAGGGTGAATATGTCGCAGGTTTGGCCGTGAAGTTGAATGGATAAATCAGATACAGGAGATCATTATGGCAACACAACAATCTAAATCACACCGTGTCGGTGAGTGGGCGAGCCTACGCCATACATCCCCTGAGATTGCAGAAGCCATCTTTGAAGTGGCGAATTATGATGAAAAACTGGCGGAAGAAATTTGGCAGCAGCAAGGCAATGATGAGGTCTTGTTCCGAGCCTTTGACAAAACGGAACAGCCCGTTTTGACATGGGACGATAAAGTTGTTGAGCGAAAAAATGTCTGAAGCAAGCGCCTGCTAAACCCGTTATTCTCACCGCTGGTTTCCAGCTCTGACATGACGCCCCAAAAGGGGGCTGTCCAATAATTATCGGCAACACATCATATTGGTCAACAGAATACCTTACTGGCCGGACGCGTTTAGTCGCAATAGTGCATCGGTAGACTTGAAACCGACAGCGTATCGACAGAAGCGTCTTTGGCGGGAATTACCGGGGAACGGACGCTCTCGGAGCATCTAACGCGGGATTAGCGATAAACCATGCCGGGTATTCCGGCATGGTTTATAATGCCATAGTGCGAGTCAGGCGGCCTTATTGGCCTCGGTACCCGCTGGCGCTGCCTTTTCCGGTGCTTTTTCCTGCACGGGTTTGATCGGCTGCGGTGCTGCTGCCTTCTCTTTTAGCGCCTTTTCCTGCCCGGCTTTATCTGATGATGCCTTATCGGCTGCGGCTTTCTCGGCTGCAGCTTTGTCAACTGCAGCTTTATCCGCGCCCGTAACAGACTCTGGTGCGGCCGGTTTCTCGCTTACGGGTTGAACCTCTGCCGCCGGTGGCTGCATCGGTGTTCCCTGCAATGCCGCATTCAATACCTGAGCGAACTGCCCCCAGTCACAATAACCGTTGGCATCAATCTGGCAACCATCCATTTGCAATGTCACCCGTTTCGGCGGATTTTTCAGCGTTAAAGGTTCCGTACTGCGTAATTGTTCTGATGTCTGGTACACATATTCAACTTTCAATAAGTCTTTATTATTTTTTGTATCATGCCAGCGTTCAAAGACGACTTGCCCGCCAATCGGCGTTTTTTCATTTTGTCCTGGCAACGTGTAAGGCTTAAATGCCAGTGCCGTCAGTAATGAAGCCACATTTGAATCATGCCCCACCAGCAACGTCACTTTAGGCGCAGTAGTTTTATCCTGATCAATCAGCTGACTACGGATATAGTCCACCAATGGAGCAACCACTTCACGCGCCACCTCCGGGGTGGTGAATAACGTATTCTGATAACTATTTTTAATGGCTGACAGTTCTTGCCACTGCTCCGGCGTTTTAATTTGTCCCCAGGCAACCTGATCCATCGGGAAACCTTCATAATATTGTAAGGTAAACGCATCAACCAACGAGTTTCCCACACTCAGCGGGCCGGAAACCCCGGGTTCTTTACCGTTATCTGCGCTGAATTTATTATGGTTGTCACTGCTTAAGTCACACTGTTTTTTCTCTTTGCAGGCAGGCGAGTTTTTATAGTCAATGATCTTTTCCAGACGCTCAAATGCAGGCTTCAGCCTCAGTTTCTCTCCCGCCGCATTCATCGCTGTTAATGCTTTTTTGTTAAAATCTTCACTGCCATCGGTAATCGCCGGATTAAAAATCGGATCCATCGCGCCCATTTGATCCTGATGCGTCACCGTAATATCGCACCCCGGGAAAGCACCGTTGATAAAAAATTGCGCGGTAGCAACAGTACGTTGCAAGCTATTCGCATAGGCAAAAACCGCATCGGAAGGTGGACACTCACCGCTTTTTACCAGCCCCTGTTGCGCCAGCCATTCCCGTGTATAGTGGCCCATATAAATTTCAAGGATGCCCCCTTTGGTGGTGAGCTGGCTCCCCGGTACATCCCATTGCGGCCAGGCTTTTTTAGTCGATTGCTCTAAGACACTGCCATTGTTAGCCAGCGGCGCGCGCAGATTGTGGCGGCTAAACATCAGCACTTGCTGGAGTTGTAAATCACCATCGGCTGCCTGAGCAACAAAACCTAAAGGTAACGCGGCAATCACAGACAACGCGCAGAGACTTAATTTTTTGATCATTGTGCCTATTCCCTAATTCCAGTAATAAATAGCCTGACAATCAACCAGGCTGGCGCGCTTCAATCGCAAAATATCTGGAACATCATCATGCTACGCCACAACCATCGCGTCAGCCGTATGCATAAGTGCAATATCAGAACTATAGCAGACTCGCGTCCACGGGTTCAGTGGCAATAGTCATTTGAAAAGCAATAAGATATTTTTGTGTCGCAGATCAAGCTGTATCGCGATCATACTGACAATTTATCAGTAAACCAACGAAGAAAAAAGAGAACTAAGACGCTGAGTAAAATGACCAGTAAAAGTATGGGGGAATTTCTGACGTTGGTATAACACAACAGATAAACGTGAATCGAATGAGAACGAGATGTGCGGCTATAGGAAGGGGAATGACTGCTCTTTAATGCTTTCAACACCAAACAGAAGTGGCGGAGGAGGAGAGATTCGAACTCTCGGATGGTTTCCCATCGGCGGTTTTCAAGACCGCTGCCTTAAGCCGCTCGGCCACCCCTCCGCAATGAGGCGCACTATAAACATCCCATCGGACGATGTAAAGTCTGTTTTATCTCGTTTGTCTGAAAAACAACCAACTGGCGTTTTTTTGTCGTTAATATCACCAGCATGCATACAGAAACAGCGGCTTAACAGGTAAAGAAGGGTAAACCGGCTTTCCCCTTTTCCGCACACTTCGTATTCTCACCTGATTATCTGTGACCTGATAAGAGGCGCTTTATGGATCGTATCGTTTATTCTACACGCGAAAGCTCACTACTTAGCACCCACCGGGTACTGCGTAATACCTACTTTTTGCTCGGCTTAACGCTGGCATTTTCTGCGGTGATTGCCACTGTCAGCACGGTGTTCGCCCTGCCTGCTCCCGGTTTGATTCTAATGCTGGCCGGGTTTTATGGTTTGATGTTCCTTACCTATCGTCTGGCTAACAGCCCGATGGGTATTCTGGCCGCTTTCGCCTTTACCGGCTTTTTAGGTTACTGCCTCGGCCCCATTTTGAGCAGTCTCCTTTCTGCGGGTATGGGAGATATCATTGGGCTTGCATTGGGGGGAACCGCACTGGTGTTCTTTTGTTGCTCTGCCTATGTGCTCACGACACGCAAAGATATGTCATTTCTTGGTGGCATGATGATGGCCGGTTTTGTCGTGTTGCTGGTGGCGGTGATTGCCAATCTGTTTTTGCAAATTCCGGCGCTGCATTTGGCAATCAGTGCATTGTTCATTCTGTTTTCTGCGGGCGCTATTCTGTGGGAAACCAGCAACATCATTCATGGTGGTGAAACCAACTATATTCGCGCCACAGTCAGCCTGTATGTCTCGCTATATAATATTTTCGTCAGTTTATTAAGTATTCTGGGCTTCGCCCGCAACAACTGAAATGTCCCGCCGTTGTACAGATAAAGCGCCGCACGCGGGGCTTTATTTTTACCTGTCGAAAAGTTTGCTAAACTGTGACGCGCAGCGACAGTGAGGGGCTAACAGGTGTTATTTGAAGGTAAAGAGCTTGAGCGTGATGCTCAGGGGTATCTGAAGCATATCGACGAGTGGAGCGAAGCACTGGCGTTAAAGCTCGCGGCAGAAGAATCCATTGAAATGACTGATGCGCACTGGGAAGTGGTACATTTTGTGCGTAACTTCTACCTTGAATTCAATACTTCGCCGGCCGTACGTATGCTGGTTAAAGCGATGGTGCAAAAATTCGGCGAAGAAAAAGGTAACAGCCGCTATCTCTTTCGCCTGTTTCCCGCTGGCCCGGCCAAACAAGCCACCAAAATTGCTGGCCTGCCCAGGCCAGTGAAGTGTCTGTAATGGTACACAGCGACGATTAGCGGATAACAAAACGCAGCGGGATGTCGTCCGGCTGATGAGGTTCCGTCAGTACCCGCTCCACATATGCACTACGTGGCCCTCCCGCTTTCAGCCAGCTAACTAATTTCTCTACCTGCTCAGCCTCACCACAGGCCAGTACTTCCACACTGCCATCATCCATATTACGTGCATACCCCATCAGGCCCAGTGTTTTTGCCTGAAGCTGGGTACTGTAACGAAAACCTACGCCCTGAACCCGGCCATAAACCCAGGCTTTAATGCACTGTGTTGCCATTCTGTTCTCCCGTCAGTACATTCATTGCAATTTGTCCATAAGCACCGGACAATATCGTTTCATTTTCGTTGGTAAGCATAGCAAAATATGACTGTTCGATTAATTCTTGCAAAGGGGCGCGAAAAGTCCCTGCTCCGCCGTCATCCCTGGGTTTTCTCCGGCGCCATTGCCCATACCGAAGGGAAGGCGCAGCGTGGTGAAACTGTTGATGTCTGTGACAGCCAGGGTAAGTGGCTGGCGCGCGCGGCCTGGTCCCCAGATTCACAAATTCGTGCCCGGGTCTGGAGCTGGCAACCTGATGAGTCAATCGACAGTGCGTTTTTCATCCGTCGTTTGCAGGCGGCTCAGCCCCTGCGCGACTGGCTGGCGGTGCGTGACGATCTGGACAGCTATCGTCTGATAGCCGGTGAATCAGACGGTTTGCCTGGTGTCACCATTGACCGCTTCGGCTCTTTCCTGGTCCTGCAACTGTTGTCTGCGGGTGCAGAATATCAACGCCCGGCGCTGGTTTCCGCGCTGCAACAATGCTATCCCGATTGTGCCATTTATGATCGATCCGATGTCAGCGTGCGTAAAAAAGAGGGATTGCCTCTGACACAGGGCGTCATTGTCGGCGAAGCACCTCCCCCGCTACTGCCTGTCACTGAACATGGCATGAAATTACTGGTGGATATCCAGAACGGGCATAAAACCGGTTATTACCTTGATCAACGCGACAGCCGCCTGGCGACGCGCCGCTACGCCAGAGACTGCCGAGTGCTTAACTGTTTCTCTTATACCGGCGGCTTTGCTGTTTCTGCCCTGATGGGCGGCTGCACAGCAGTAACCAGCGTTGATACATCGCAGGCAGCGCTCGATATAGCGCGGCAAAACGTGGCGCTGAATGGCCTTGACAGTGCAAAAGCCCATTTCTTACGTGATGACGTATTTAAACTGTTGCGCAATTATCGTGATAATGGCGAAAAATTCGATCTGATCGTCATGGATCCGCCCAAATTTGTGGAAAATAAAAATCAGCTGGCTGGCGCCTGCCGCGGTTATAAAGACATCAATATGCTGGCGATGCAATTACTTAATCCTGGCGGTATGCTGCTCACTTTCTCATGTTCTGGCCTGATGCCAACCGAATTATTCCAAAAAATTCTTGCTGATGCCGCGATCGATGCCCAGCGTGATGTACAATTTATTGAGCAGTTTCGCCAGGCGGCTGATCATCCTGTGCTCGCCAGCTATCCGGAAGGCGGGTATCTAAAAGGATTCGCTTGCCGCGTACTGTGACTTGAAAATGATGCCCTTACCCCCATATTGATAACAGGGCAATATTTCTCAGGAGGGCACAATGATTGCCAGCAAATTTGGTATTGGTCAACAAGTCCGGCACAAGATGCTGGGATTTCTGGGCGTGATCGTTGATGTTGATCCGGAATATTCCTTAGCCGATCACGAGGCTAATGATGTCGCCGACAGTGAAACACTGCGCGCAGCACCCTGGTATCATGTGGTAATGGAGGATGATAATGGGCAACCTGTTCACACCTACCTGGCCGAAGTACAACTGTCGGGTGAAGCGCAACGTGAACACCCGGAACAATCGTCACTGGACGAACTCGCGGCATCAATTCGCCAACAGTTACAGGCACCGCGCCTGCGCAATTAATTGATTGATCGCTTCCCGCGTAAAAAATGCGCGGGAAGCTTGTCAGTCTTTTTCCAATCCTAAGCGGGGAATTTCAATTTTAGGACAGCGATCCATCACGACCATCAGTCCCGATTCACTGGCCAGTATGGCCGCCGGTTCATTAATAACCCCCAGTTGTAACCATAACGATTTAGCCCCGATCGCAATGGCTTCCTGCGCGACGCCATAAGCCGCATCTGCATTACGAAAAACATCGACCATATCAATCTCATCGGGAATCTCCGCCAATGAGCCATAGACCAATTGCCCTAATAAGGTTTTCCCGGCAAGTTTAGGGCTTACCGGTGTGACGTCATAACCTTGAGCCAACAGATACGCCATAACACCATAGCTGGCCCGGGATGGATTATCACTGGCGCCAACCAGCGCAATTTTCTTTGTTGAGGTCAACACCTCAGTAATCATTTTATCGTTCATATTTCCCATCCGTTACCGTGAGTTTAGTCAGCCTATCCCGGGGAATAATTTGCGTTACCGGAAGTGGTAACTGAAGAATTCCGATGCGCGGATTCGGTCTGCAACAGAGTCGAACACCGTGGCCAGCATCCCTGGAGGGGAAAACGTCCTCTAACGCAGACAACCTGAAGTATAACAATTATATACCTTATGGTGTTTGATCAGACGCTTCCCCGGACCAGCATCAATTATCCAGTCATAGCACGAATAAATATGTTAAATTGTTACTGTACTGCCATAATGTAAGAAATTGATACATTCATTGCCCGGCATTGTCCGTGCTTGCGCTGGAGCCATAATGAAGCTGCATCTGGTCATTTCAGGTTTACTTGCTCTGCTGGTTGCGGCCTCCGGTTACGCAACAACACTCAAGCTTGATCCTGATATTGATCTGCTGGTACTGGACGGCCGTAAAATCTCCGGTTCACTGCTGAAGGGTGCCGAAGGACTTGAGCTGAATAGCGGCGAACACCAGTTTCTGTTCCAGGTCGAAAAGACATTACAACCCGTGCATCGTGCCACGACTAAGCACTATATCTCGGTGCCAATGATTGTCACGTTTACCGCACACACGCAATCCGTCACCATTCAACTCCCTCCGTTGCTTACGCCAGGCGAAGGGCATGATTTCGATAAAATTGCTGATTTCCGCTTGCTGGATGAACACGGCGGGGAAATTATCAGCAAACGCGATCGCCTTGTCGGCCGTTATTACAATACCGATGTTGAAAAAGCGATGATGGCCTATAACCGTAACGGCGAAATCGCCTCAGTACCTCGCTTTGCTCTACAATCTCACGCCGCAACGGAAATACCCTCATCCGTTGATTTTGTCCTTAGTGATACCGCCACAGAACGCTTATTGCAACTGTGGTTCCATCAAGTGGACGATGCGACACGACAGCGTTTTATTTCCTGGATAAAAGCATTACGCGCAACGTGATGTTTTCTGTGCACAATGAACAATAAACTTTGACGCGACAGTGAGATATTATTCTTCAGCCTTTTACTCTGCGACATAAACCAGGACGCATCAATGGAGCAAACCAAACGTACCATCCCTGAATCCAAGCACATTGCTTTAGTGGCGCATGATCACTGCAAAGCATCATTGCTACAGTGGGTCGAGATCCACCAGACTGTACTGAGTCACCATACCCTCTACGCCACAGGCACCACCGGTAATCTCATTCAGCGAGCAACAGGATTGCCGATCCATTCCATGCTAAGCGGCCCGATGGGTGGCGATCAGCAAGTCGGCGCACTGATTTCTGAAGGTAAAATCGACGTTTTGATCTTCTTTTGGGATCCACTGAATGCAGTACCACACGATCCGGATGTAAAAGCGTTATTACGCCTGGCCACGGTATGGAACATTCCTGTCGCGACTAACCGGTCAACCGCAGATTTTATTATTCATTCTCCCTTTTTTTCCCAACCGGTAGATATTCTGATCCCGGACTATCAGCGCTATTTGCAAGAACGCCTGAAATAACGCCAACAGGTCAGCAAACACTGACCTGACTTTATGGCTTACGTAAAACAGGCACACCAAGACGTTTAAACTCATCAACAAATACCGATGGAGACTGTTGATCATACAACATCCAGACTTGTTGTTTGGCGCGCGTCAGCGCCACATAGGCAAGTCTGCGCTCCTCGGCATCAGGAAAATCTTCCGGGGGCGGCAATAATCCCTCCTCCATGACAGACTCGCGCGCAACCGCTGGAAAACCCTCTTTCCCTTTATGCAAACCAAGTAAAATGACGTAATCCGCCTGCTGCCCTTTGCTGGCATGAATAGTCATAAAATCGAGTTTCATTTTTGGCCAGCGCGTTTTGGCTCTATCAAGGATTGGCGGTTTCAAATGATGATAACGCGCCAGCAATAAAATGCGTTCATCCGCGTTGGCATAGCCACTGATCTTATTCAGCAAGGATTCCAGTTGATCATCCGGCAACAGAGATATCGCCTTTTTATTGCCTTTGGTCAGACTGTTCAGCGGTTTATTAAGCTGATGGGGATTTTTCTGTACAAATTTATTGGCAATATCACCGATCCGATCATTAAAACGGTAGGTCGTGTCCAGTACACAGCGATCACCCTCGCCAAAGTGATGATGAAATGCGGTCGTTAAGGTCATTTCAGCGCCGCTAAAACGATAAATAGCCTGCCAGTCATCGCCCACGGAAAATAATGTCGTTTGTCGGTTCTGTTTGCGTAATGCCGACAGTAAAAGCGCGCGTTGGGGAGATATATCCTGAAATTCATCAACCAGGATATATCTCCATGGGCTGATAAAGCGCCCTTTGTCAAGAATATTGACCGCCTGGTGAATCAGCCCGGAAAAATCGATTGCGCCCTGCTCTTTTAGCGTGTTTTTCCATACTTTCAGGATTGGCGTCATCAACTTTATTCGTTTCGTAAACTGCTCACGGATTGTTTCCGGGGCAGACGCAATCATTGCCGCTTGTGTCCCACCATGCATGCGCATTAATCCAAGCCAGCGCTCAAGACGACTGGCAAGCCGTTGAGCCAACGGCTCATCTTTCCAGAAGTCTTTTTCATCGACCGCCCAGCCCAGCTCATCGTTCAACCACTGGCGCCAGCCATTGGCATAAGATTTTTTCTCTGAACATTGTTGACGCCATGTATCAATGAGTAATGCACGGCGATACACACTGTCTGTTTCCAGCCGGCTAATTGTGGGCGCTTTATTGCTGGCTTGTTGAATAATATGCAGAGCCAGAGAATGGAATGTCCGCGCCGCAACGTCCTCAGTGTTAAGCCGCGCCTGAATACGTTCATTCATCTCTGCTGCCGCCTGATGGCCGAACGCCAGCAACAAAATGTGTTCCGGTGTCGCCAGCTTACGCATCAATAGCCAGCCTACCCGGGCAACAAGTACCGATGTTTTGCCACTGCCCGCCCCCGCCAGCACCAACAGCGTATCCTCGCCATTCACTACCGCTCGCGCTTGCGACGGATTTAACGGTGTGGTCTCTACTGTGTTAAAAAATGCCTGGTATTGTTCCAACATCTGCGCAGTCCATGCACTATTGCGTTCGGCTAACTGTGTTTCGCCGTGTTGCAACCATTGCTGGCAAAAATGGTAGTTATCACGGCAATTGTCGAACTCACTCAGTCGTGCTTCAGGTAATGGCAACGCGTCAAACGCCTGATGAATGGCTGCATGTAATTCGGCCAGTTCACTCCGTTTCAGCCACTTATCTTGTTGCTCAGCATGTTGTAGCGTTTGTACCACATCGTTTAGCACCCGCGCGCTTACCGCGCTCATCTCGATACTCCATGACTGCCATGAGTTCATCAGATGATGGTAGAAACGCTGGGTTTCCTGCCATTCAGTGCCATGCAAACGGACAACCTTCTCTTCTGGCAGCATGAACTCCAGTTCGCCCCATACCAGACCACGCTTACACTGGATGGCCAGCAATTGGTTAAACGGAATCAGATACTCATGCTTTTCACCGCTGACTTCAACGCCTGCGGTTAGCAGGCGTACCCGGTTGTAAGGGTGCTGGGCGAGATGTTTGCCCAGTGATGTTGCTTTAAGTTCCATTCTCGTTAACCATGTCCGCAGTTTCATTGTTATTGAACCAGTTTAACTGGCTGACGTTTACCGCTCCACCGTTAAAACACGTTACAATCAGCGGATTGTTAGATTGCTGTCGCAGTGCATTGATAAAAGGAAAACGTTTGTGCGTACTGTACTGAACATTCTTAATTTTGTTTTAGGCGGTTTCTTCACCACGCTGGCATGGTTACTGGCCACGCTGGTGAGTGTCATTTTAATCTTTACTTTGCCGCTCACCCGTTCCTGCTGGGAGATTACCAAACTTTCACTTTTCCCCTATGGCAATGAAGCTATTCATGTCGATGAACTGAATCCGGAAAACAAAAACGTGTTGATAAATTCAGGGGGAACCTTGCTGAATATCCTCTGGTTTATTTTCTTTGGCTGGTGGTTGTGCCTCTCACATATTATGGTTGGCATCGCACAATGTCTCACTATCATTGGTATCCCGGTGGGTATTGCTAACGTTAAAATCGCCGCTATCGCACTATGGCCCGTGGGTCGTCGTGTCGTATCGGTGGAGGTTGCACGTGCCGCGCGCGAAGCGAATGCGCGTCGTCGTTTTAATTGAGCATGCGGACCTCTATGTTTGCCATTAAAACGGGTTTTCAGCGATATTCATTCAACAGTATCTGGCTCTACTATCTGCGTATTTTTATCGCGCTGACCGGGGCTACGGCGGCGCCATGGTGGCTGCAACAAATTAACTGGACCATTCCGCTAACACTCGGTGTTGTCGCCGCTGCATTGACTGATTTAGATGATCGTCTTGTCGGGCGACTACGTAATCTGGTGATTACGCTAATTTGCTTTTGCATAGCCTCAGTATCCATCGAATTACTCTTCCCTTATCCCTGGGTTTTCATCACCGGTCTGGCGCTCTCAACCTGGGGATTCATCCTGCTCGGGGCGCTGGGTCAACGCTATGCCACCATCGCTTTTGGCGCTTTATTAATTGCCGTGTATACCATGTTGGGTATCGGCCTTTTCCCGCAATGGTATCTCCAGCCTGTTTTGTTATTGGTGGGCGCCATCTGGTACAACGTGCTAACGCTGACTGAACATCTTCTCTTCCCGATTCGTCCCTTACAGGAAAATCTGGCCCGCAGCTATTCATTATTAGCGATGTATCTGGAAGCCAAAGCAAATTTGTTTGATCCTGATACTGAAGAGCATGACAATCAGCCGCTGATAGACGTGGCAATGGCCAACGGTGCATTGGTGACGGCGCTGAACCAGACAAAAAACTCGATTCAAAGCCGTTTGCGGGGTGATCGAGGCCAACGTGGCACACGGCGTACCTTGCATTACTATTTTGTTGCTCAGGATATCCATGAACGCGCCAGCTCATCCCATGCGCAATATCAGGCTTTGCGCCAGTCCGGCCGCTACAGCGAAATTTTGTTTCGCTTTCAACGTTTGCTGACTATGCAGGCAAAAGCCTGCCAACAATTGTCACACGCAATTATGCTGCGCCAGACTTATCAGCACAATGCGCGCTTTGAAAGCGCATTTTCCCATTTACAAACCACCCTTGATAGCTTACCCAATACACCGGCAGAATCAGGAAAAATTAAAGCCATGCACTACTTGCTGGCGAATCTCAAAGCTATTGATGCCCAGTTGGCAACCATTGAGTCAGAACAACAATTAGAACAAGCCAATGATAATAATACGCGATTATCAAGTGACGGACTGGCAGGATGGCATGATATCCTGCTACGTATTCGGCGCAATTTAACACCTGAATCAGCCCTGTTTCGTCATGCGGTACGCATGTCGCTGGTGCTATGTCTTGGCTATGCTTTTATTCAGATAACCGGCCTGCAGCATGGTTACTGGATTTTACTGACCAGTTTGTTTGTTTGTCAGCCAAACTATAATGCGACGCGACGTCGACTGGCGTTGCGCATTATTGGTACCTTAGCCGGGGTTGCCATTGGTATTCCACTATTATGGCTGGTTCCTTCTATTGATGGGCAGTTAATCCTGTTGGTAATTACTGGCGTATTATTCTTTGCCTTTCGTAATGTGCAATACGCCCATGCCACCATGTTTATTACATTGCTGGTATTACTCTGCTTCAATCTGTTGGGCGAAGGTTTTGAAGTCGCAGTACCACGTATTATTGACACGCTATTGGGTTGCGCTATCGCCTGGCTGGCAGTGAGTTTTATCTGGCCAGACTGGAAGTTTCGTCGGTTGTCTGCGGTGGCGGAACGAACGCTCAACGCTAACTGCCGCTATCTTGATGCGATTCTCATCCAGTATCACCAGGGGAAAGATAATCGACTGGAATATCGAATTGCGCGCCGTGATGCCCATAATGGCGATGCTGAACTGGCATCGGTGGTATCAAATATGTCCAGCGAAACACGTCCTGACCCAATTTCGCGTGAAGCTGCGTTCCGGTTGTTATGTCTTAACCAATCATTTCTAAGTTATATTTCAGCATTGGGCGCTCATCGTGAAAAAATTGACCGCCCCGTGTTACTATCAATACTGGATGATGCGGTTTGTTACGTCGAGGACGTGTTACAAGTGAATGTGGTAAGCGAGCAGCAAGCCCAACAAATGCTGGACAAGCTTGCGCAACGTATTAGCACTATTGAACCCAAATCAGACTCAAAAGAACCACTGGTATTACAACAAATTGGTCTGCTTATTGCCTTGTTGCCGGAAATAGCACAACTCAAAAAACAGATCGCCTTGATACCGGCAGTTTAGTGCTGCCAACGCAGCTTAAGGGGTGGAAGAAATCTTATTCTACTTTCAGCCCTTCGCGACAGCCTTTACGGACTGCATTTAGACGCAATCCGCACTGCACCATTAAAAAATGTAAGGTGTTCACGGCAGACGTCTCAATGCGCAAGGTTGCCTGTCTGTCTATCCGAACGACATCAAAAAAGTGGAGTATGCCAATTCGGCACTAACGATTGGCGACGGGTTATTTTACTATCGAGTTCGGTGACCGCCTGAGCGATCACCTTAAAATACGATGACCGTTAAACAGAATTATTTATAGGGTCAGTTTTTACCGTATTTCAAATGGTTAACTGTGTGGTTAAACCAGTCACGTAGTTCCTTTTTCACTTCAGGTGGCAAAACCGCAAGATGATGCCCGCTAATTGCCCCTTGTAAGGCAAATAAAATATTTAACCCCAAATGCTGGTTTGCGGCTTTTAATTTTAACCAGCACCGCTTTGCTCCTTCTTCACGTAATGTCTTTACCGAGTTGATCCCTACTTCTCTTAATAACATCTCCATCCGCGCCCCCATGTTGGGCAAATCCTTTAATCTGACGCACGATTTTTTGGCCAGTTGCTGTTCACGCGCCTGCAACAGCGATGAGCGAGATAAAGCCAATAACCGCGGCACATCATGCCATAAGTCTTCATCAACGCGATAATAGCGCAATGTAACGGGCATACCACGTTTAACAAACACCAATGGCGCAGTGGTTTCTTCGGCAATATAGGGCTTAAGTTGCTCGCATGCGCGCAAATAAAGTTCGCCCTGTGCCACAACCGCAAAGACCACTTTTTCCACCGCGAGGCTATAACCACCAAACTGGGTACGAGCATCAATCTTACCCAACGCAGATAAATGCTGTTTAGATTGTTCAATCCTTTGTTTAGAACTTTTCACGTACTGCCCTCCATGTCAATAAAAACACCATATAACGCATTGTTTTAAAATGATATTAAAAATAGGCATTTCTCGTTACGTGTTCAATAATTAATTGCATTCAGTATTCCTTTCATGCAAAAACTGCGACCTGTTTTCCGAAATTTAGGTTGATCTTTGTGCATAACGCAGATACTGTATATCCATACAGTAACGTTATGGGCGAATAAACTATGCGTACTCATTCACTGAAAACTCAATCAACCAATACCGTCTACTCTGTTCCGCCAAGTGCCGCAGCCACGCCAGTCATTTCCGGCGGCTGGATTAGTGAGTTAATCTATAGTGAAGATCAGCCTGGCATGACACAAATGTTGTTATTACCACTATTACAGCAGCTTGGCACCCAATCTCGCTGGCAGCTCTGGTTGACTCCACCACAAAAAATCAGCCGTCACTGGTTACAGCAATCGGGTTTGCCCCTGGAAAAAGTGATGCAGATTCCCCAACGTGGAACTATCCGCACAGTTGATGCAATGATCAAAGCATTGCAAACAGGAAACTACAGTGTTGTTTTGGGATGGTTACCCGACAAAATTGACCATGAAGATCACCAGCGGCTGACGGAAGCGGCAGCTATGGGCCAGGCGTTAGGGCTCATCATGCGTCCACAATATGGGATAAACGTGTATCCCAGACCGGAAAATCGCCTGAAAATTCACTCAACTTTGTATCATTAAGTAAAAATGGGATTTTTCTCAGGCTTTTCCCTTATTCAGTTCCGTATAACCTACTGATTCTGTTCTGGCCAAGTAGGACAACGGCTTAGCCGCATTGTCAGTGGGTTTTTCAGGCACAGAATCCCCCTCAGGATGTTAAAAAATATGTACGAAACCCTGTTTTTTTGCTGCGCTACGTCACATCATACTTGTAAGTTTCCCCCGACGTTGTAGACTTTATCTCGCCAGGGTGCTCAATAACCTCCATTCTATGGAAGAGTAATAATCGAGCGAGATAACCCGGCAAAGGATTAAAACCAAGGGCTACTTTTTAGCTCATTGCCTATTTGGATGATAACGAGGCGCAAAAAATGAAAAAGACAGCTATCGCAATTGCAGTGGCACTGGCTGGCTTCGCTACCGTAGCGCAGGCCGCTCCGAAAGATGACACCTGGTACACCGGTGCTAAACTGGGCTGGTCTCAGTACCATGACACTGGCTACTACGGTAACGGTTACCAAAACAATGATGGTCCAACCCACGAAAGCCAACTTGGCGCGGGGGCATTCGGCGGCTATCAGGCAAACCCTTATTTGGGCTTTGAGCTGGGTTATGACTGGCTTGGTCGTATGCCGAACAAAGGCAACGTGACCAACGGTGCATTCAAAGCTCAGGGCATTCAATTAGCAGCTAAATTGAGCTATCCGATTACTGACGACCTGGACATTTACACGCGTTTAGGTGGTATGGTATGGCGTGCTGATTCATCTCAAACTAACCCAACTAAAGGCCGTATTAGCGATCACGATACAGGCGTTTCACCGTTGGCGGCTGTTGGTGTTGAATATGCACTGACTAAAAACTGGGCAACTCGTCTGGATTACCAATGGGTTAACAACATTGGCGATGCAGAAACAGTGGGTACGCGCCCTGATAACGGCATGTTGAGTGTTGGTGTTTCCTATCGCTTTGGTCAGGATGATGCCGCGCCAATTATAGCTCCTACACCTGCTCCGGCTCCAGTAGTTGAAACAAAACGCTTTTTGCTGAAATCTGACGTTCTGTTCAATTTCAACAAAGCTACCCTGAAGCCAGAAGGTCAACAGGCGCTTGATCAGTTGTATTCACAGCTGAGTTCTATGGATCCGAAAGATGGTTCTGTTGTTGTTCTGGGTTACACCGATAGCATCGGTTCTGAACAGTACAATCAGAAACTGTCTGAGAAACGTGCTCAGTCTGTTGTTGATTACCTGGTTTCCAAGGGTATCCCATCTGATAAGATCTCTGCACGTGGCATGGGTGAAGCCAACCCTGTTACCGGCAATACCTGTGACAGCGTGAAAGGCCGTAATGCCCAGATCGACTGCCTGGCCCCGGATCGTCGTGTAGAAATTGAAGTAAAAGGCATCAAAGACGTTGTAACTCAGCCACAAGCATAAGTTAAGCGTTAGCATTAAAAAAAGACCCCATTATTGGTAATACCGTTCACTTAAGATGTTTTGAGTGAACGGGATACCGGGTTTTTGAGATACGAACGGCCCTTTCTTTGGGCCGTTTTCTCTTTCCCGGCAGGATGAACTGTTTCACAGTCTCCCGCATCTTTCTCTGTTTCGTCGGGATC
>JAATFO010000012.1 GCA_015655145.1 Enterobacterales bacterium
CCTGCGCCTGGCGGTGAAGCAAGGCATGGCGAAAGGCGCTGGGTTCGGTGCCGCTTCTCACGGCGCAGGTACCGCGCATGCCTATGAGATTGGTCAACAGGAAGGGGTGGTTTCAAGCCTGGTCATGATGCTATCAGGCGTAGTAACGGTGGTGATTGCCCCGCTGCTTGCACATGTGATGTGGGCGACAGGTTAGGCGCTGTCGTTCGGTACATGCGCGCCAGACTCCACAGGCCTCATTAGCGGACTTCCCCGGTTGTGGCCAGGCAATCTGACCACAACCAAAGGGCGTTGATGCTGTTCGCTCTCTTCCCTGTTTATCCTCCTTATGGAGGAGGTGCAAACGGCCTGCGGCAATACCATCAGGCGTTAATGGCTTTCGCCTTGTTCAATGCCAATGCCGGTTTGCGAACGAACAAACTGTGCCGTAAAGCGCTGACGTTCTCGCTGACCTTCAGGTGAGTTATCGGTAATTGAGAACAACCAGGTGCCAATAAATGCCGCCAGCATGGAGAACAATGCAGGATATTCATACGGATAGATCGGTGTTGCATTGCCTAATACCTGAACCCAAATCGTCGGTCCAAGGATCATCAGGATCACCGCGCTTAACAGGCCCAGCCAGCCGCCAATCATCGCGCCACGTGTGGTCAGTTTCGCCCAGTACATCGACAGTAGGATAATCGGGAAGTTACAACTGGCGGCAATTGAGAAGGCGAGGCCGACCATAAAGGCAATATTCTGCTTTTCAAACAAGATCCCCAAGGCAATCGCCACCACACCGAGCACCATCACGGTGATTTTAGAAACTTTTAGCTCGTCACGTTCCGTGGCCTGGCCTTTACGGATCACACTGGCGTAGAGATCATGTGAGACTGCGGAAGCCCCTGCCAGCGTCAGGCCGGCCACCACCGCCAGAATAGTGGCGAAAGCCACTGCGGAGATGAAGCCAAGGAATGTACTGCCCCCAACCGCATTAGCCAGATGCACTGCCGCCATATTGTTGCCGCCGATTAACGCCCCCGTGGCATCTTTAAACGCCGGGTTCGCGCCCACTAACAGAATGGCGCCAAAGCCAATAATAAAGGTCAGAAAATAGAAATACCCCATGAATCCTGTAGCATAGATCACGCTTTTGCGCGCTTCGCGGGCATCGCTGACGGTGAAGAAACGCATCAGAATATGCGGTAAGCCGGCGGTGCCAAACATCAGGCCAAGCCCCAGTGACAGCGCGGAGATGGGGTCATGCACCAGTCCACCTGGACGCATAATGGCCTGACCTTTTGGATGCACTGCCATTGCTTCGGTAAACAGCGTGTTGAAGCTGAAACCCACCGTCTTCATCACCATCACCGCCATAAATGTGGCGCCAAACAGCAGCAGCACGGCTTTGATGATTTGTACCCAGGTGGTAGCCAGCATGCCGCCAAACAACACATAGAACATCATCAGAATGCCAACCAGCACTACCGCGATATGATAATTGAGGCCGAACAAGAGCTGAATGAGCTTACCAGCGCCAACCATTTGTGCGATCAGATAGAGCGCCACCACCACGAGCGATCCGCAGGCGGAGAGGGTACGAATCGGTTTTTGCTGCAGACGATAGGAAGCGACATCGGCAAACGTGTAACGACCGAGGTTACGCAGGCGTTCGGCAATCAGAAACAGAATTATCGGCCAACCGACCAGGAAACCAAGCGAGTAGATCAGACCATCATAACCAGAGGTGTACACCAGTGCGGAAATGCCGAGGAACGAGGCGGCAGACATAAAATCCCCCGCCATAGCCAGACCGTTCTGCAGGCCGGTAATGTTGCCGCCGGCGGTATAGTAATCGCGGCGTGAGCGCGTACGTTTCGCCGCCCACCAGGTGATACCGAGCGTTGCGGCGACAAACACCAGAAACATCGTGATGGCCTGGTAGTTAGTGGCTTGTTGTTGTACCGCGCCAGTAATGGCGTCACTTGCCAGCGTCGGAACCGGCAATAACAGGGCTGCGGCCAAAAAACGATTGCGTAATGTCATCACTTAACCTCGCTGATAATCTGTTTTGTCAGGCGATCAAACTCACCATTGGCGCGCCAGACATAGACGGCGGTCAATAAAAAAGAGATGACAATCAACCCCACGCCAATCGGGATCCCGCGCGTGACATTAGTACCGGGATGCAACGGCGTACCCAGCCAGTCAGGAGCGAAGGCGATCAACAAAATGAAGCCGACATACAGAATTAGCATGATGAGGGAAAGCAGTGTGGCAAACACCTGGCGCTTATGAACCAGTTCTTTAAAACGCGGGCTGTTCTCTATCTGCAGGTAAACATGATCATTCATCACCGTGTCTCCAGGGGTAAGAAAAAAAACGATGGTCAGAAATTATCTGATTACCGGAACCGTTATTATGTTTTAGTCGGTACGGGCTACCTGCCCCCCGGGTTTACTGGCGTCTCAGGTTCAGGCAGAAAAACTGAAACAACGCTTCACCTGTGAGCGCCAGCATGGACATCCGTTATGGCAATTTAATGGATTGTTTCTCCTCAAGTAATTTCTCTACTACCCCAGGATCGGCGAGTGTGGACGTGTCGCCAAGATTACGGGTATCGCCAGCGGCAATTTTTCGCAAGATACGCCGCATAATTTTACCGGAGCGGGTTTTCGGCAGTGAATCGGTCCAGTGCAATACATCTGGCGTGGCAAGCGGGCCGATCTCTTTGCGTACCCAGTTGCGTACCTCGGCATACAGCTCCGGCGAGGGCTCTTCGCCATGGTTGAGGGTGATATAGGCATAAATAGCCTGCCCTTTGATATTGTGTGGAATGCCAACGACTGCGGCTTCGGCGATCTTCGGATGTGACACCAGCGCCGATTCAATTTCCGCAGTACCAAGACGGTGTCCTGACACATTCAGCACATCATCAACGCGACCGGTTATCCAGTAATAACCATCTTCGTCACGACGGGCGCCATCACCACTGAAGTATTTGTTTTTAAAGGTTGAAAAATAGGTTTGCTCAAAACGATCATGATCGCCAAATAAGGTGCGTGCCTGGCCAGGCCAGGCGTCCACAATCACCAAATTTCCTTCGTTGGCGCCTTCCAGAACGTGGCCGTCGTTATCCACCAGCGCGGGTTGTACGCCGAAGAAGGGAAGGGTGGCGGAACCGGCTTTTAACTCGGTGGCCCCCGGTAAAGGGGTTATCATGAAACCACCGGTTTCGGTTTGCCACCAGGTGTCAACGATCGGGCAACGGCCATTGCCAATTTTTTGGTAATACCATTCCCAGGCTTCCGGGTTAATCGGTTCACCCACCGACCCCATAATGCGTAATGTGGAACGGTCAGTGCCTGCAATGGCTCTGTCTCCCTCCGCCATCAGCGCGCGGATGGCGGTAGGCGCGGTATACAGTAGCGTCACTTTATGTTTATCAACCACTTCCGCCATGCGGCTGGGGGTCGGCCAGTTTGGTACGCCTTCGAACATCAGCGTGGTCGCCCCACAGGCCAACGGACCATAAAGCAGATAACTGTGGCCGGTTATCCAGCCGACATCGGCAGTACACCAGTAAATATCATCAGGATGATAATCAAAGACATATTTGAACGTGGTCGCGGCATACACCAGATAACCGCCGGTGGTATGCAGAACGCCTTTCGGCTTACCGGTAGAGCCCGAGGTATACAGGATGAACAACGGATCTTCCGCATTGACTTCCGCAGGTTGATGGTGCGTACAGGCGCTGTTCATCAGTTCATGCCACCACAGGTCACGCCCTTCTTGCCAGCGCTGCTCTTTACCGGTACGGCGTAATACCACGACATGGCGCACCGATTTCACATTGGGATGTTTCAGCGCATCGTCTACGTTCATTTTTAGCGGAATTGCCCGACCCGCACGAATACCCTCATCGGCGGTGATCACCAATTTAGCATTGGAATCAACAATACGTCCGGCGACCGCTTCAGGTGAAAAGCCACCAAAAATCACGGAATGCACCGCACCGATACGTGCACAGGCCAACATGGCGATGGCGGCTTCCGGGACCATGGGCATGTAGATCGCCACGACATCGCCTTTCGTGATATCGAGCTCTTGTAAGACATTGGCGAAGCGGCACACTTCACGGTGCAGATCACGGAAACTCAGGGTTTTACTTTCGCTGGCATCATCGCCTTCCCAGATGATGGCTGGATGATCGCCCCGGGTAGGGAGATGGCGATCAAGACAGTTGGCCGCCAGATTCAGCGTGCCATCTTCATACCAGCGAATATGAATGTTGCCGGGTGAAAATGACGTATTCTTGACATGGTTATACGGTTTTATCCAGTCCAGTATTTTGCCTTGCTCGCCCCAAAAGGCGTCAGGATCTTGTACCGATTGCTGATACATTTTCCGGTACTGCTGTGCATTGATCAGGGTATTTTCCGCAATATTCGCGGGAACAGGATGTTTATGTATTTGGCTCATAGCGCTCTCCTTGAAGATGTTAATAATATGTCAATCAAAGGTTAATTGAAGCGGGCCGTGAGGCTTTGTTTCTTTTTTGCGCGGCAGATCACGTGAATAGTAAACAGGATGAAATGAGCCGTTTTTTATTGGCGAATTGTCGAAGAGTGAGGTTACCCCGAAAACGTAATCTATCCCCGAAGGCGTGGTACATAAGGGATGAAACGTATAGCGAAGCGGATCTGCTAACAAGAAGCGCTCACTGAGGTCAGGAAAATGCCGCTCATTCCGTGCCGCTGATACCCGTTTGTACAAAAAACAGTCTTAGCGTGTCACCGATTCTGTTTTGCAGACGGACGCCAGGAGTGAAGAAAAAACGGTTAAAGTAAGGGTAGGAAAACGCGGTAACGTGTCTAAAAAAAACACGCTTTATACGATTAAAGAGAGAACAGGTTTGGCATAATGTGACGAAAACTGGTCGACATATTACTTTTTACAACATATAGTTATGTTTGAAATAACTAAAAGGAATTTAAGTTCGGGCACGTTTTGGTGCGAGAGTCAGCCTTAACCGGGTGGCTTTTATCCGGATTAACATGAGGTGGCTCAGCGACCTGACATGCGGATTTATCCATCAATACTTCTCGATTTTATCCAGCCATTACCACCACTTTTTACGTGTGAATACTGCCGGATGCAGTAAGCGGTTGTGGAATTTTGTAAAGGAAATTACATCTTATGAAAGGTTTTAAAATCAGCCTTGCCTGGCAAATACTCATCGCTCTTGTCCTGGGGATTGTTGTTGGCGCCATTTTGCATAATCAGCCCACAGGGCGTGAATGGTTAATGACCAACTTCCTCTCCCCGGCTGGTGATATCTTTATTCGCCTGATCAAAATGATCGTCGTGCCTATCGTCATTTCCACGCTGATTGTCGGCATCGCCGGGGTCGGTGATGCGAAAAAACTGGGTCGTATTGGCGTTAAAACGATTATCTACTTTGAAGTGATTACCACGATTGCCATTGTGGTGGGCATTACTCTGGCCAATGTGTTCCAGCCGGGGAGCGGTATTGATATGTCGACGCTGGCAACCGTGGATATCTCGCAATATGAGGCGGCGACACAGCAGATACAGAACCGCCCGCACAGTCTGGCGAACACGATTTTGTCGTTAATTCCGGCGAATATTTTCGCTGCGATCGCTAAAGGCGAGATGTTGCCGATCATTTTCTTTTCGGTGTTGTTTGGTCTTGGTTTGTCGTCACTGCCAGCGGAACATCGCGATCCGCTGGTGAAGGTGTTTCGCTCCACCTCGGAAACCATGTTCAAGGTGACGCATATGATTATGCGCTATGCGCCAGTCGGCGTATTTGCCTTGATCGCCGTAACCATTGCTAATTTCGGTTTCGCGTCCTTGTGGCCGCTGGCAAAGCTGGTGATCCTGGTGTATGTCGCCATACTGTTTTTCGCCTTCGTGATCCTGGGGACGGTGGCACGCGCCTGCAAATTGCGCATTACTATGCTGATGCGCATTCTTAAAGATGAACTGATCCTTGCATACTCCACGTCCAGTTCGGAAACCGTGTTGCCACGCATCATGGAAAAGATGGAAGCTTATGGCGCGCCAAAATCCATCACCAGTTTTGTGGTGCCGACAGGCTATTCATTTAACCTGGATGGGTCCACGTTGTATCAAAGTATCGCCGCAATCTTTATTGCCCAGCTTTATGGTATTGATTTGTCATTAGGTGATGAAATCATCCTGGTGCTGACCTTAATGGTGACCTCGAAAGGTATCGCTGGCGTTCCGGGCGTCTCCTTTGTGGTGTTGCTGGCGACCTTAGGCAGTGTAGGAATTCCGCTGGAAGGGCTGGCCTTTATTGCCGGGGTTGACCGTATCATGGATATGGCGCGTACCGCGCTGAACGTGGTGGGTAACGCGCTGGCGGTGCTGGTGATTGCCAAATGGGAAAACCAGTTTGATACGCAGCAGTCGCACGCGTATGAGCATCAGTTACGTACGCGGCGTGCTGCCTGATCGCGGGCGCTGTAATGTGTTACAGGCGCGTTTTTTTATTTCTGGAGACAGCATGACACTCGATCTTAACGCCATGATCACTGAAGGTCGTAATCCGGCCAGTGAACATATCGATGAGCTCTCTACTGAAGAAATGTTGCGGGTCATTAACCGCGAAGATAAAAAAGTGGCGTTGGCGGTAGAAGCTATCCTGCCGAATATCGCTTGCGCCGTGGAGGTGATTGCGGCGGCCTTTCTGCAGGGAGGTCGTCTGGTTTATTGTGGCGCGGGAACATCCGGTCGCTTAGGTATCCTGGATGCCAGCGAATGCCCGCCGACTTACGGTACACCACGTGAGCAAGTTATCGGTTTGATTGCCGGGGGAAATACGGCGATTTTACAGGCGGTGGAAAATGCTGAAGACAACACAGAAATGGGGATCAATGATCTCACATCGATTGGTTTTAGCGCGAAGGATGTGCTGGTAAGTATTGCCGCCAGTGGACGCACCCCATATGGGGTTGCCGCTCTGCGTTATGCTCGCGAGCAGGGCGCGGCTACCATCGCGTTAACCTGTAATCCCGACAGTGAAATGGCGCAGATGGCGCAGATCGCATTAACACCGGTGGTGGGTCCGGAAGTGGTTACAGGTTCCTCTCGGATGAAAGCCGGCACCGCGCAGAAGCTGGTGCTGAACATGCTCACGACAGGCGCGATGATCCGTACCGGAAAAGTGTATGGCAATTTAATGGTTGATGTGCAGGCCACCAACCAAAAATTACATCGGCGTCAGGTCAATATCGTCATGCAGGCAACGGACTGCCAGGAAGCGGAAGCCACTGCGGCGCTCGCCGCCTGCAATAATCAGTGTAAAACCGCCATCGTCATGATCCTGACGCAGTCATCGGCCGATGAAGCCACCCGGTTGCTGCAACAAAGTAACGGATTTATTCGTCAGGCGTTGCAGCGGGTTGACAGGACGTCTGCGGGATAGCAACCCGATCCGACAGTGATATTATTGCGCAACATCTTCCTGAGGTTCGCTATCCAGAATCTGTTCAAAGTGACGCAACCGTTTGTAAATCGACATCAACTCCACCAGCGTCGACCACGAGGTAATCAAATACTGGAAGGATGAACGAACCTGGTCAAAGACATTGGTGATCTGTTGCAGCAGGCCAAGGGTGATGGTGCCGGCGATGATCGACGGAAACAGCACCAGAATGCCAAAGACGTTGTCAGCCTGCAGGTAAAGCATGCGCGTTATATTGAAGTAGAGGTAGTGAAAATAGAGGCGGAAATAGTTAAAACGCACCCGCTGGAACAGCTCCGCCACTGTAGCCGGCGCCGCGCGTTGGCGATCATCTTCACCGTATACCAGCTCTTTACGATAGGCCGCCTCGACACGTTGATTGCGAAATTCCAGTCCGGGTAGTTTAATGCCAATAATCGCCAGCAAGCCGGTGCCGAACAGCGACCAGAGCAGAGCGGCGACCACCAGCGCGTAAGGGATTTTCCCCAGCAGCGGAATGCTTTCGACATGTGATGATAGCGTCATCAGCACCGGCAAAAAGGCGATCAGTGTCATGATAGCCTGAATCAAACTCACTCCCCAGTCTTCCAGCGTACTGGAAAAACGCAGGGTATCTTCCTGTACACGCTGTGCGGCCCCTTCGACATGACGCAGGCGTTGCCAGTGTGCCATATAGTAATTATTCATTGCGGTACGCCAGCGGAAGATCCAGTGACTGATGAAAAAGGCGTTGATGACGTTGAGCACCACGGTGATCAGCGCAATGCCGAGAAAGGCGAGAATTTGCTGATAAAATACCGCGATATTCACCGAGCCAACCCGGGTCAGCGCACGTTGGATCAGGTCATAGAACGGGCCATACCAGGCATTGATCGCCACGCTAACATGAACATCAAACCAGGTAAAAAAAATGATGACGGCCGAACCCAGCACCGACCAGCGTTGCCAGGGATGGGGGCTGAAGGTGAACCAGGCCATGGCGAACAGGGCTACCGCCAGCCAAAAATAGGCATAGAACCACAACTCGGTTGGCTGGATAAAACGCCATACATTGTTTGGCAATGGCTTGCCCGCATACTGGCTGAAAAGGGGTAGGTGAGCAATCAGCGTATTTCCCAGGCTAAACCAGAAAAGAATGGCGGTAAGGCCCCAGATAAGCACCGTACTGAAAAACAGTCCAGGTCGTGGGAAGAAAGAGGTAAACATAGTGGCGCTCCGTTGTGGCAATGCTCGTTTTTATAACGCCATTGTATGTTTTCTGTCTGTGGTGGGATGTGTCTGAGCATGACAAACCGTGTGGATGGTACAGTGAACCTGCTTGCCCACACCACGACCAGGCGACATTTCCCCATGATGGCAAGGAAAAGAAACGGCCTCGCCATAATAGCAATGGCCGTCCCCCGTGATGAGGTTAAATATTCTCTAAATCAATCCCCCGGGTTTTAGGGCCATAAATGCCGACCGACAGCATCACAATCAACATACTGATCACGATAAAGGCGATCACCGCTTGTGCGCCGGCATATTGCAGGATCAGGCCAATCAGGATGCTACTGAACACGGTTGACAGGCGGCTGAACGAGTAACAAAAACCAACGGCGCGCGCACGGATGTGGGTCGGGAACACTTCCGCCTGATAAGCATGGTAGCTAAATGTCAGCCACGCATTTGAATAGGTGATCAGAAATCCACAAACGATCAACATGAGCGGATTATTCTGTAACGCGAACAAAATACCAAAGACCACCGTCATCAGCGAGGACAGAACAATCTGCCATTTATTTTCAATTTTATCGGCGTAGCGGCTGCAAATCAGTGATCCCAGCGGGTAAGCCAGAGTGATAAAGAATGCGTATAGCAGGCTGTGCGTTATTGTGGTGCCTTTACCGGAAAGCAGCGCTGGCAGCCAGTTACCAAAACCAAAAAAGCCAATAGCCTGAAAAATGTTCATCACGATCAACATCAGGGTACGTTTGCGGTATTGTGGCAACCAGATTTCGCGGAACGTGCCTTTTTGCTGTAGTTGCGTGTCAACCTCATCAGGCAGAAAGTCATTGCCGGCGGGAATACCACAGCGGGTTTCCATTTGACTTAATACCTGATGCGCTTCCTGATGACGGCCCTGTTGTGCCAGCCAGCGCGCCGACTCAGGTAAATTTTTACGGATAAACCAGATCAACAATGAACAGATCGCCCCGGCGATCACCACATAACGCCAGCCCGACAGACCAAAAATGGTTTGTGGCACCAGCCACCATGACATCAGTGCTACGGTGGGCACGGAGAGGAACTGTACAAAGAAAGAGAAGGCGAACGCCCGGCTACGGAGTTGCGACGGCACCCATTCCGTGAGGTAGGTATCAATGGTGACCAGCTCAATACCAAGCCCCACGCCAACCAGAAAGCGGAAAAAAATAATCCATTCAGCTTGCTGTTGAAACGCCATCAACAATGAAAAACAGCCATACCAGGCCAGCGCAAACATAAATGTCATACGGCGGCCAAAACGATCAGCATAAGGAGCAAGCAAACTGGCCCCGACAAACAGACCTAAAAAGGTGACTGATGCGAAAGCAGCCTGATCAGATATACCAAATACACCTTCACTACCAACATGAAATATGTTTTCAGCGACTAAACCTGAACTAATATATCCTGTTTCGAAGAGATCGTAGAGTTCGAAAAAACCACCTAACGCTAGTAATGTAATAAAAAGCCATAGCCCTTTTGAAGAAGGTAACGCATCAATGCGTTTAGCTACGTTATTTTTTTTATTCAGTGAAGGCATTATCCCGTTAGGGCAGACGGCTTGCATATTACGATGAACCTCAAGATGACAATGTGTGCAAAATCTGTTGGATGCCGATTTTACGTGTTTAATCATTAGCAGGCGAAGAAAATTAACAGCACGTAATTTGCCATGAAACAGGACCGGGAAACAGGGGTTTTGTTACTTTTTGTTGATATCCGTCCAGAAGAATGGCGGGTAAGCAATGCTGATTTTCTATTCTTATGTCTGTGGCCTGGTATCAGGCCGTTATTTCCTTCAGCAACGGAGAGGCGCTTTTATCATGACAATATATTTGCAATTGTTGATTGCTATCATTGCTGAGGTGGTGGGCACGACGCTGCTTAAATCCTCGGCGGGATTTTCCCGTCTGTTACCCACAGTGGGGTCGCTGGCTTGCTACGGAGTGGCGTTTTATTTTCTGTCGCTCACCTTAGAGCATATTCCAACGGGTATCGCCTATGCTTTATGGTCAGGTATTGGCATCGTCCTTGTTTCGCTGTTTGCCTTGTTCTGGCATGGTCAAAAGCTTGATGCGGCAGCGATTATCGGGCTGACTTTTATTGTGATCGGGGTCTTGATCATTAACGTGTTCTCCCATTCAGCCGGTCATTAACGACATCCCGTGATGGACTAACCGAGATCTCACGGGGCATTTCTACCGCATCAAGCTGGCAACTTTCCCGAGCCCGACAGGGTGCCGGGTAAGTCCATTTAGCTCCCACGTTGAAATCATGCAAACCCAGAGCACGGTGAGCACCACGCAAACTATGGCGCTCATATTGCACCGATCATTTAATCAAATTAAAAACATTTGGATAAATACAAATAAATCAATAATAAACAACATGTTGTTAAATATTGTGTGATATAAATCAATAAACAAGTAACAAACATTTTACTTTTTTAACGGTAAATATGTATCTTTTGTTCACATCGTGATCATTTGTCAAGCATGGAGCATCCACATCATCCTGCCATAACACCAGCAAATAGCGGCCAGGTATGACTGTGCAGCCTCTTTTTTCAGCAACGCATTATCCGACAGCGGTAATAACCGGGGGGCGGTAAAAAACACGTCCCTGCTCATCATTTACGGTGCGCTGCTGTAATGGTCATCATTCCGGTTCAATCTCAGGAGAACAGTATGGACTTTGGCGTAGGCAAGGCATCATCTCTGACGGGGCGATATTATACCCTTTATCTTATTTTCATTGCCTGTATCGGTTGGTCGCTGGCTTCCTATGATGTCAACTTGCTGGTTTTGGCGCTGCCGGAAATGACCAAAAGTCTGAACATCTCTGAGCAGGCGCTCGGCATACTCGGTTTCTTTGTCTACGGCGCTCAGTTCATTATCACGCTGATTGTTGGCTATAGCATGGATAAGGTGGGGCGTAAGTTACTCTGGATGATTTGCCTGTGTGGCACGGCAATTTTTACCGGCGCGACTTATTTTGTCGACAGTTTCTGGCAACTGGTGCTGGTCAGAGCGTTGGCCTCCGGGCTGGCTTATTCTGAATTGGCGGTTTCAATCACACTGGTCAATGAACAATTACCGTCTAAAAATCGTGGTCTGCTTTACTCGATTGTCCAGGGTGGTTGGCCGCTGGGCGTATTCTTTGCTTCAGCCGTTTATATGGAATTTGGCCATTTAGGTTGGCGGGTGGTTTTTTTGTTGGGCACATTGCCGATCGTGGTTGTGATACTTGGGCGGGTATTCATCAAAGAGTCGGAACGCTTCGAAGCGGCCAAAGCTCACCCATCCACCGCCCATGGATCCAGTAGTCTGCGTACTTTGTTTGTTGATTCCCCGGACATCAGGAAAAAACTTATTCTGATGTCCATCTGCTGGATCTCTTATGGGATTAGCTACGTTGCGAGTAATTTCTATATCACCTGGTGGCTGACGGAACATAAAGGGTTTACCCGCGGACAAGCCAGCCAGTTGATGCTCTGGTGTGGTGGGATCGGCTTCTTCTTTTATATTATTGGCGGCTGGCTGGGCGAAAAAATAGGGCGACGCAAGGTGATTTTGCTGGCGGCTATCTCGGTCGCTCCCCTTTGCCTGGTCTTCCTTTATGCGAATAACTTTTGGCTGGTGGTGATTGACTATTTCCTGATATTCCAGGTGACCAACGGGATATGGGCCGCCGCGGGTTATGTCTACCAAAGCGAAAGTTTCCCGACACATATTCGCGGTACCGCCATCGGTTTTCTTTCCTCAATGATGGTGTTGGGTTTTGTCTTAGGCAGCCTTTTGTGGTCCATCGTGACGCAGATGAATAACCCCTCATTGACATGGATTATCGTGGCGGTGCTGGGTTCGCTCGGCATGTGGCTAACTCTCTTTTTGAATGATATCAAGCCCGGGCAAGATATTGATTCACAATTCAATGGCGTACAGTAGGAGGGTGGGATGTCAGACAGTCTCATCAGCCGTTATGGCACCGCAGAAAAACCGCCCATACCGACGGTGCTCCAGAGCGGAAATATCTCACTTAAGCTGGTTAACGGTGAATTGAAGGAGATTCGTTACCGTGGTGTTGAAATTCTGCGCGCGGTGGCTTACGTGGTGCGTGACGAAAACTGGGGAACGTATCATCAGGATATCACCCATCGCGCCATGGTGGTGCAACAAGACCAGCGCCTGTTGCTGAAACTGCAAAGTGTCTGCTATTCGCGCCAGGGGGATAACTGGCTTACCATGGAAGCCATTATCCATGTTGACCCGCAGGGGATTGATTTTACGGTGCATGCCACTCCAGAAAAGGATTTCGTCACAGCTCGTTGTGGTTTCAGTGTGTTATACCCGTTACAAGGCGTGACGGGTTCGCCGGTCAGGGTCATCCATACCGATGGTGGTGATGAAAGCGCCTGTTTTCCGGTATTGATTGCGCCCTGGCAACCGTTCAAAGATATCGCTTCCCTTGTTTATGACAGCCCCGCTGGCATACGTGTTGCTACGCATTACCAGGGCGATATTTTTGAAATGGAAGATCAGCGCGCCTGGTCAGACGGTTCTTATAAAGTGTATTCCCGGCCGCTGGAAAAACCCTGGCCTTATACACTGAAAGCGGGCAACACCTTCACACAACAGATTCGGCTGCAAGTCAGTGACTACGGCGACAAGGCCATCAGTCCGCCAACCACGCCTTGTGCTATCGCAGACCGGGTTCCGGCGCTGGGTATTCTGCTCACCGGCGAGCAATTATATGCCGATGGCAATCTGGCTGATGAGTTATGCAAACTGGCGATACAGTATGTCATTTTCCATTTTAATCCCCGGCAAGATGGCATCGATCTACTGGTGAAATTAGCCGCACTGATGCATGCTTTGGCTCAGCAATCTTATCAGCCTGCCTTGCATATCGAATTTGTTCTTCCGGTTGAAAAAGGGGCGGACATAGCCCCGGCATTGGATCAATTCTGGCAACAACTGCGAAAGGTTGCCCTTGTCCCGACGGCGATCATTGTTTCGCCGGAAACGGATCTCACCTCGACGCCGCCAGGCAGCCAATGGCCCTGGTGCCCGTCACTCAGTGAGATTTATCAAGCCGCGAGGGCGGCTTTTCCAGGTATGGCCCTCGGCGGCGGGATGTTCAGCTATTTTACTGAGTTAAATCGTAAGCGACCACCGGTGGATCTGATTGATTTTGTTACTCACTCCACCTGCCCCATTGTGCATGCCGCCGACGATAATGCGGTAATGCAAACCCTGGAGTCGCTGCCTTATATTACCCGTACAACCCGCTCATTTATTGGCCCGAAGACACCTTATCATATTGGTCCTTCGATGATCAGTATGCGTCATAATCCCTATGGCGCGGGAGTGTATGCGAACCCACAACAGATTCGAATGACCATGACCAACCAGGATCCGCGCCAGCGCGGTCTGTTCTTTGCCAGTTGGCTGGTGGGTTACCTTGCCTCGTTGTCTGGTGCTGCAGTGACACACTGGACGCCTGCGGCATTAATCGGTCCTTTGGGGCTTAGCAATCATGATGCGCGACAGGTTGACTATTATCCAGCCTGGCATGTGGTCGCCTTACTGGCGACACTCAGTGGCTGGTACTTTGACAGCGCCATAGACGATAACGGCAAGGTGATGCTGTATCTCAGAGAGCGGCAGACGTCAGACAATACGAGGTGGATTATGGCCAATACACACCATGAAGAAATAAACATAACCTTGCCGGAAGAAGCAACCGAACAGTTTTTTTTGTTGGATATGAGCGGCTGCGACACCACGCCGCAAAATATCGACCGACAGACAATAACGCTTAACAGTTACGCGGTGATCGGCGTCCGGAAATCACCAATAACGTAAGGATTATCATTGCGCTATGGGGAAGATCACGACGAGATTTGATTATGCTTCTTAGCTCATTTATATTAATTTTTTCGATACAGAGAATTTTCTTCATCAAGAGAGCAATGATCATGAATGAATCGTCACTAAAAGAGCCGGCGCGCCGGACATTATTAAAACGCACGGCAGGCCTGACTGCCCTGGCCATCACCGGTGTCGCTGGTGTTACTTTACCCTCAGTTTCGTTTGCGGCGGCGCTGTCAAAAGAAGAGCGTGACAAAATGACGCCAGATGAGGTGATCGCGCGCCTGAAACAGGGTAACCAACGCTTCCGCGCCGGTAAAATGTTGCAGCATGACTACCTGGCACAAAAACGTGCATCACAGTCGGGCCAGTATCCCGCTGCGGTTATTTTAGGCTGTATTGATTCACGCGCCCCGGCAGAGGTTGTGTTTGATACAGGTATTGGCGAAACATTTAACAGTCGCGTGGCTGGTAATGTCGAGAACGAAGATATCCTCGGCAGCCTGGAGTTTTCTTGTGCGCTGGCCGGTGCGAAAGTGATTGTCGTCATGGGGCATACCTCATGTGGCGCAGTGAAAGGGGCTATCGGCAATGCTAAACTGGGCAACCTGACTGGCCTGCTGGATAAAATCAAGCCCGCCATTGATAAAACCGTCTATAACGGGGAGCGTAACGCGGATAATTACGACTTTGTCGATGCGGTGGCACGCACGAATGTCAACATGACCATAGACAATATTCGTCGGGACAGCCCAGTGGTGAAAAAACTGGAAGACGAAGGGAAAATTAAAATTGTTGGTGCCATGTATCATTTAGTCGGTGGGAAAGTGGAATTTTTCTCCTGATTACGCTCTGACGCTCACCATGTGCGTTTAGTAACGTCAGGCGGTTGGGTAGAAGGTGAAGCCCAGTCGTACGGTCAGGAAAAGGATCAGTCGATGATCCTGATACCTGACGGGTGCTTACCCATAGCCAACACGACGCCGTGCGTATCCAGGGCGGAGTAAATTGTCATACAGCCTGAAGACCAGGGCGTTACACGGGTCTTCAGCTATGCGGCGCACTGGTATAACGCCGGTACGCTACAGAATATGTTTTTCCGCCAGTTCGAGTGCGAAGTAGCTAAAGATAATATCGGCACCCGCGCGCTTAATCCCGCCAAGGCTTTCCAGCACCACATTTTGCTCGTTGATAGCCCCTGCCTGGGCGGCGAACTTAATCATCGCGTATTCGCCACTGACCTGATATGCAGCCAGCGGCAGTTCGGTGCGATCACGGATATCACGCAGAATATCAAGGTAGGCGCTCGCCGGTTTCACCATCAGTGAATCCGCGCCTTCAGCCGCATCAAGTAACGATTCACGAATCGCTTCACGACGGTTCATTGGATTCATTTGATAGGTTTTGCGATCACCCTTTAGTGCGCTGCCAGCGGCTTCGCGAAAGGGACCGTAAAAAGAGGAGGCGAATTTGGTGGAATAAGACATGATGGCGGTATCGGTGAAGCCAGCGTCATCCAGCGCGTGACGAATAGCGGCCACTTGCCCGTCCATCGCGGCAGAGGGCGCAATAAAATCAGCCCCGGCGTGGGCGGCAACCACCGCCTGTTTGCCCAGATTGATCAACGTCGCGTCGTTATCCACGCCATGATCGCACAGCACACCGCAATGTCCGTGCGAGGTATATTCACAAAAACAGGTATCGGACATGACGATCATTTCCGGCACCGTCTGTTTGCAAATGCGCGACATCCGCGCCACCAGACCGTTCTCTTGCCAGGCATCGCTGCCCGTCGCGTCGGTGTGGTGTGAGATACCGAAGGTCATCACCGCACGAACGCCAGCGTTGGCAATCCGCTCGATTTCATACGCCAGGCGTTTCTCCGGAATGCGCATCACACCAGGCATTGCCTTAATCGGTTGGTAGTCATCAGCGCCTTCTTCAACAAAAATCGGCAACGCCAGATCATTGAGAGTCAGTGATGTTTCCTGAAACAACGCCCGCAACGCGGAGCTTTTGCGTAATCGTCTTGGACGGTGAACTAATGAGAAGTCAGACATGATAAATAAACTGTACCGGATAAAGAGTAACGTTAAGTCTACTCTTTTTCATTGCTATCGTTGAGTCCGTGGTGGTGACAAGGTGAAAATAACGGACTTTTTTTGTTGCATACTGTCTCGGTGTTGGGTCGGAATGCGACATCGCTCCCTTTCCCCGAGGGCAAAGGGATATCACACCATCACTCGTTGATGGACGGATGTTGCTGGACTAACTGCTTCCGTTTCTCTTCCAGACTGGCAATTTCTTCGCTGATATTTTCAATTTTTTGCTCAATATTGTCATGATGCTCTTGCAGGATTTCACGTGCTTCCTGAATGTCTGATGCCGCGGGTGTTGCCCCTTTCAGCGGTTTATTTGCCGTCTCTTTCATGGTAATGCCGGTAATCAGGCCGATAACGGCGATGATCATCAGGTAATAGGCCGGCATATAAAGATTGTTGCTGGTTTCAACCAGCCACGCGGTGAGGGTCGGCGTCAAACCGGCAATCAACACTGAAATATTAAATGCGCTGGCCAGCGCGCTGTAGCGAATGTGGGTCGGGAACATGGCCGGTAATGATGATGCCATCACCCCGGTGAAGGCGTTCAGAATGATTGCCAGAATCAGTAATCCGGCGAAAATCAGTCCAATTATGTTGCTGTTGATTAACATAAATGCCGGAATTGCGAAGATCAGCAGCGCAATACTGCCGATAATCACAAACGGGCGACGGCCAAAGCGGTCGCTCAGCAAGCCGATCACCGGCTGCACAAATAACATACCGACCATAATGGCAATGATAATTAGCACGCCATGATCTTCGGAATAGTGCAGATTATGCGACAGATAACTGGGCATGTAAGTGAGCAGCATGTAATAGGTGACATTGGTGGCAATCACCAGACCGATGCAGGTCAGCAGGCTTCTCCAGTGCTTTGTCGCGATCTCTTTAAATGATACTTTTGGGCCGCTATGCAGGCCTTCCCGGTCGCCCTGTTCGAGTTTCTCTACATGTTGCTGAAATGCGGGAGTTTCTTCTAACGCATTGCGCAAATAGAGGCCGATGATGCCCAGCGGGAGTGCCAGAAAGAACGGCAGGCGCCAGCCCCATGCAAGGAAACGCTCTTCCCCAATGACTGCGGAGATCAACACCACAATACCGGCGCCGAGGACAAAACCGGCGATGGAGCCAAAATCAAGCCAACTGCCCATAAAGCCGCGTTTACGGTCTGGTGAATATTCAGCAACAAAAATAGAGGCCCCGGTATATTCCCCTCCGACGGAGAAGCCCTGCACCATTTTTGCGACCAACAACAGAATGGGGGCCCAAATACCGATGGTTGCATAGGACGGGATCAGGCCAATCGCAAAGGTACTCAATGACATTATCACAATGGTGATGGCGAGAATTTTTTGCCGACCGTAACGGTCGCCCAGCATACCGAAAAATAGCCCGCCCAACGGCCGGATCAGGAAGGGAACTGAGAATGTGGCCAGCGCGGCAATCATCTGAATGCCGGGGTCGGCGCCCGGGAAAAAGACTTTGCCCAGCGCATACGCAACAAAACCATACACGCCAAAATCGAACCATTCCATTGCATTACCCAATGAGGCCGCGGTAATGGCTTTACGTAATTTTGCGTCATCAATGATGGTGACATCTTTTAACGCAATGGGTTTTATACGCTTCCTACGTAGTTTCATTATGATCACCCTGTATTCTCTTACCGAAAAGATAAAGTTCTCAACGGCGCGGACCGAAAGTAGCAAGCTGTCAGACCGCGGCGTTGAGAAAATTGTTAGCTACACCAGTCACCAGGGGCTCGTGTAAAAGATCATTCGTCATGCCCTATTTCATGGTGAAACAAACGCATCTTCCCACATAGTATATCGGCATTGATGCAAAAATGTTATTTTTAAACCAAAAAGATAACAATGTTTGGGATTAACGCAGGTGTATCACCAGACGGTTAATCATGCCATGGCATGCTATTGGCTATCGATGAGACGCAGTGGGGCGCCGTGCAACCAGGCGTGGATATTTTCCACTGCCTCGCAAAAATAGGTCCGATAATTGCTGTCAGTCACGTAACCCAAATGAGGGGTGGCCAGCACATTGGGGAGCGTACGTAACGGATGATCCGCCGGCAAAGGTTCGACCTCAAACACGTCCAGGCCCGCAGCGGCAATTTTTTTCTGCTGTAATGCAGCGATCATTGCGTGCTGGTCAACAATGGCGGCGCGTGAGGTGTTGATCAGCATCGCGCCGGGCTTCATCTGCTGGAATGCGACCGCATCAAGCACGTGACGGGTACGTTCGCTGAGCACCAGGTGGATGGAAATAATATCGCTGGTTGCCAGTAGCGCAGCTTGCGAAGGCATATATTGTACCCCACAGGTGGCAGCCCGCGCCGCGCTAAGGTGCTGGCTCCAGGCACAGACATGCATGCCAAAGGCTTGCGCCACTTGAGCCATCTGGGCGCCAATTTTGCCCAATCCCAACAAGCCGAGTGTTTTGCCCTGCAAACTAACACCGACATATTGTTGCCAGGGGCCATTTTCCTGTAATGACCGGTTTTCCGTCACGATGTGGCGCGCCAGACCAAGAATCAGCGCCCAGGTCAGCTCCACCGGCGAACTGGACCCGCTGGTCGTGCCGCAAACCGTCACGCCGTGCGCGCTGGCAGCCGCCATATCAATGGCGGCATTACGCATACCGGAGGTGACCAGTAGCTGTAAATTGGGGAGTTTTTCCAGCAAATGGGCACTAAATGGCGTCCGTTCACGCATAATGACCACAATTTCGCAATGCGCAATCGCTCTGACCAGCGCCTGTGGATCGTCAATATGTGCGTGTAAGGCAAATACCCTGACCTGAGGGAAAAGTGACGACCAGTCAGCAAAATCCATGGCAACATGTTGATAGTCATCGAGAATAACGCAGTTCAGCGGCATGATAGCTCCCTGGTGTGTGTCGGTGAATGTTATGCGGCTGCTTTTAGAGTAGCGTTCCAGGGAGCAAGCGACAAACTCAGGAACAGGTATGATTTCGTGCTAAAAAGTGCCCGGCACCGTCACCAGGATGCACTCAGCGCCCTGGTGACGGTGCCGCTTTCTGGTAATACGGAGTCACAGCAACTGTCTCTCCGGGAGCGTTAAACTTCTCCTGATGTCACTGTTTACTGAACGATAGCATGCTTTCACAGTAGTGCATTCCCGGCGCTTCTGTGATGTTTAATAAGCTGAAGAATGTTTATGATAACGATAAAACCATCAAGTAGTGCAACAGGCCCGGTATGAGTGGCTACTGCATAAAGGGTGACCAGAAACACGCCGATTGCGTTCAGGATGCGGAGCCTGATAAGTAAATGGCGCAAGAAGGATATCATGACCAGCACAGTACCGGCGTATCCCAAAATCTCAACTGGCGCCATAATGAACCACCCCGGTTTTCCGGGAGAGTATTTAGTTTGGGAACTCAGGCTGCCAGATCCTTATTCCTGATGGAAGCGTAATATGCCTGTTCTGCTTCCGCAGGTGGGATATGACCCAGTCGTTCCAGTAATCGTCTGTTGTTATACCCGTCCACCCACACCAGTGTGGCAAGCTCCACTTCTGCGCGGTTTTTCCAGTTCTGTCGGTGTATCACCCCCGCTTTGTAAAGCCCGTTGATGCGCTCTGCCATTGCATTATCGTATGAGTCCCCTGTGCTGCCCGTTGACGCCAGCAGCTCTGCATCCTTAAGCCGCTGCGTGTACGCCAGGGACACATACTGAGAACCTTTATCACTGTGATGGATTATGCCGCCGCCGGGGCATCCGGACCACAGCGCCTGCTCCAGCGCGTCCAGCACGAACGTTGTTTCCATTGACGATGAGACCTTCCAGCCCACGATTCGGCCTGCGAACACGTCAATGATGAACGCCACGTAAGCGAAGCCCTGCCAGGTGCTGACGTAGGTAAAATCCGCCACCCACAGCTGGTCTGGACGTTCTGCCACACACTGACGGTTCACCCGGTCACCCGGTCACCCGCGGCGGCGTCTTTACGGCTGACGGTAGTCCGTACCTTTTTACCCCGGCACACACCGGTAAGCCCCATCGCCTTCATCAACCGTGCGACGGTACATCTGGCCACACGGATGTTCTCCCGGAGTCATTGACGCCAGAGCTGAAAAAATAGCCTCGCAAACCAAAAATCCACCGCCCGCGTCCTGGTGACTGTACTGCGGATTTTCGACAATGTGGAACCACCGTAAATATCTCTCCGGTAGCTTCTGTATTGGTCAGCCAGGTATGGTTGCACTGCCATCATTCATGGTTGATATGACCCACCATAATAAAAAAAGCGTATAGTGTTTAGTCTGTTTCTCTTTGTCACTGTCTTGCTGGTCACGAGTCCTGAATGTTATGTCAGATCAATCTGTAACGGAAAACGTCCCGAGTGGATTGCGTTTAAACCTGCGTATTATTTCTGTCGTTATTTTTAACTTTGCCAGTTATCTCACCATTGGTTTACCGCTCGCGGTATTGCCGGGATATGTGCATGATGTGATGGGGTACAGCGCTTTCTGGGCTGGGCTAGTGATCAGTTTGCAGTACCTCTCCACATTATTGAGTCGTCCGTATGCCGGGCGCTACGCAGATCTCTGGGGACCCAAAAAAGTGGTGATCTTTGGTTTGTGTGGTTGTTTGCTGAGCGGCATTTGTTATGGTCTGGCGGCGTTTACTGTCGCATTGCCGCTGCTCAGCCTGGTGCTATTGTGCGCCGGGCGTCTGGTGTTAGGGGTCGGGCAGAGTTTCGCGGGCACCGGTTCAACGTTGTGGGGTGTTAGTGTTGTCGGCTCGCGGCATATTGGTCGGGTCATTTCCTGGAATGGTATCTTCACTTATGGCGCCATGGCGATTGGCGCCCCGCTGGGGGTGTTGCTTTATCACTATGGCGGCCTGTGGTTGCTGTCCGGCGTTATTATCATCGTTATCATTGCCGCGATGGCGATGGCGTTGCCCCGTGCGGCGGTAAAAAGCAGCAAAGGCAAACTGATGTCATTTCGTGCGGTGCTGGGAAAAATTTGGCCTTTCGGTATGATTCTGGCGCTGGCTTCGGTTGGTTTTGGCGTGATTGCGACGTTTATTACCTTGTTTTATCAGGATAAAGGATGGAGTGGTGCGGCCTTCGCGCTAACGCTGTTCAGTATTGCCTTCGTTGGAACCCGCTTACTGTTTCCCAATAGTATTTCACGCTATGGCGGAATGACGGTCGCTGCGGTTTGTTTTGTGGTGGAAGCCAGCGGGTTGTTTTGCGTCGGTTTCTCCACTGTGACATGGATGGCTAATTTAGGCGCTTTTCTGACGGGAGCCGGGTTTTCTCTGGTGTTCCCGGCGCTGGGTGTGGTGGCGGTCAGGGTTGTCCCGGTGCAAAATCAGGGCAGCGCACTGGCGACGTTTACCGCGTTTATGGATTTATCATTAGGAGTAACAGGCCCGATTGCTGGCCTGATCATGAGTTATACCGGGGTGGCGGTAGTTTATCGGCTGGGGGCGGTGTTAGTGTGTATGGCCTTGTTCATGGCCTTAAAAATGCGCCAGCGCGTCGCGTCGCTCACCGATCCCGATTCGTGACAGGTCACGCCACGCGGGTAGTCCATCAGGTGTGTGTTTAGACGGTTATTTTTTATTCACGGTATTCAGCGCCAGCGACACCGCCAGTGTTTGTGCCAGGCATAACGATGCCACCTGTGAGCGGAAACCGTCAACTTGCGCTTCGCGCACCACAAAACAGACATCACTGAATGCGGCTAACGGGCTGACCTGGCTGTCGGTAATCGCAATTTGATGCGCGCCACGTTTGGCCCCAACTCAACCAGTTCCATGGTCTCACTCGCATAGGGTGAATAGCTGATGGCGATCACCACATCGTTCGGTTTCACCATGCTCAGTTGTTCAGTGAACATGCCCCCAAGACCATCAATCAGGAAGGTACGGCGTTCAAGATGACGCAGCGCGTAGGTCAGATAGGCGGCGACGCTGAATGAGCGGCGCAGGCCAATGACATAGATGTTTTCCGCTGTGCTCAACAAGTGTACGGCTTTATCCAGTTGCGTCGTGTCAGTCTGTATTGCCAGTTGCTGCAACGCCTGAGCATTCACCATAGTAAAAACATTAAGGATTTCCGCCGGACTTTCCGCCGTCGCGGCGCTTTCGTCTGTAGATGTTTGTCGAAACAGGCGCGCGCGTTCGGTGTAATTCACCGTTTCTTCTATCATATGTTGACGAAAAACCTGTTTCATTTCGTTGAAGCCGCTAAAACCAAACGCATTGGAAAAGCGGATCAATGTGGAGGGCGGAACATCGGCATGCCGGGCAATCGAGGCAACGGTATCAAACGCAATATTGTTGCTGTTGTCGAGAATATAACGTGCCACCTGTTTCAGACGTTTACTGAGCGTATCGTAGCGACGGCGAATATCATCCTGGAGCAAAGAGAGTTGGGTTGGGTTGTTAGTCATTAGCTAAGTTCGCTCAATCAAAGGGACGGGTTAATTGCTTGCGTTATTACCACGCGAATTATATTGAGTATCGTCCGCCTGATGAATGGAATATTTCATTTTAACCGAAAATTCCTCTGAGATATTTCATCGTAACATGAAATATCTCACTAAAAGTGACAAACTCTCGCTGGGATGGGATCCGTCGCCGCACAATCGGGCGGTAAGGGTCAGGAGACTGTCCCCCGCGCTTCGCGCCAGTACTGAATTAACGTCAGGTAGTTGTGTTTTACCTGAGCAACCAGTGCGTTATCGTCCAGTTCTCCCTGTAACCACTGACGCGCCGCGTGAGCAAAAATTGTACGGCCGACAGCAAAACCTTTTACCCAGGACGCTTGCGCCGCGGCGGCAAAGCCCGCTTTCAATGTTTCTTCCGGGGCATCCAGACCCAACAGTAAAATGCCCCGGCAATCAGGATCGTGTTGCTCAATCAGTGTGCTGATTGCCTGCCAGCTATCAGGCGACAGTGGCGGCAGTTTCCACCAGTCTGGTTGTATTCCGAGGCGATAAAAATGACTGAGAATGGTGTAATAGCCGGACTCTTGCTGATCCGGATTATCACTTGGCAGAATGACTTCGAGTAACAGCTCATGGCCCGATTTATTGCAGCTACGCCAAACATCAAGAATCAGATCATCCTGCTGCTGGCGCATTGCTGCGCTGTCGTTTGGGTGATAAAACACCAGACATTTCACCACATGTTCTTGCGGCCAGTCGATCAACTGCGAACCGACGTTGCCATGTTCCAGCCGCAATGGCCGTGATCCGGGAAGCTCAACCGGTCGTCCAATCCACCAGCCTTTGCCGGTAATGGCATTGAGCGCCGCCTGACCATAGGTGGTATCGGCCAGAATACCACAGCGGTGATCAAGCCTGGCTTCTGCCGCTGCCGCTTCGGCACCTTGCAACAGCAACAATTTCAGTGCAGGGATGCGACCAACATCAACTCCCGCTTCCTGAGTCATTTCAAGGAGTTGTTTGCGGTGGTCAAATGCGAACACATACAATTCCGACCAGCGTTGCTTGCGGGTGGTGACGCGATGTAAATGATTAAGGCGGGCATCACGATCCGGGCGTCGCACGCTATCGTCACGGCTGAGGTAATCATCCAGTTCTGCTTTAGTGGGCATTGCTGGCGCGCAGCCATGGCGTGAGACCACCAGTGCGCCACAGGCATTGGCATAACGACATGCTTGTTCCCAGCTTTCGTCGTTGAGCCAGCCGCGCAGTAAGCCTGACATAAAGGCATCGCCAGCGCCCAGCACATTCAGAACGTCCACACGGACCCCTCGGTGGATTTTCGTTTGTTCCCAGTCATCCGCGATCTCACCGTCGAACACCACGCAACCCAGAGAACCGCGTTTACACACCAGAGTGGCCGAGCTGGCCTTACGCACATTTTTCAGGGCGAGCAGCGTATCGGTACTGCCGCCGGCGATATGAAATTCCTCTTCGGTGCCGACAATTAAATCAAAATAGTGCAACACATCCTGCAGTTGTTGCGTTACCTGCGGTGAGGCAATAAAACGTGTTTCACCGTCTCCCAGCGAGGTTAGCCCCCACAATACCGGGCGGTAATCGATGTCCAGCGCGGTTCGTAACCCGTGACGTTGGGCAATATCCAGCGCTTTCAGCACCGCGGCGCGGGTCTTCGGGTGTGACAGATGGGTGCCGGTAACAGCCACAGCGCGCGCGGAAGCAATGTATTTCTCGTTGATATCCTCCGGGACCAGACCCATGTCGGCACAGTTGTCACGGTAGAAGATCAATGGAAAGCTGTTCTCGTCTTTGATCCCCAGCATCACCAGTCCGGTCAGGCGCGTTGTATCAGTGATCAGATATTGGGTATCGACTCCTGCGCGTTGCAATTCTTCGCGCAGAAAACGGCCGTTATGTTCATCACCAACCCGGGCCAGCATGGCGGATTTCAATCCCTGGATGGCGCTGCCGTAAGCCACATTGCCTGATGATCCCCCGAGATATTTGGCGAATGTACTCATATCTTCCAGACGTGCGCCAATTTGCTGACCATAGAGGTCAACGGCGATGCGTCCAATACAAATCACATCAAGCGGCTTATGTTGTGTACTCATACTTGTCGTTTCCTTCTGTGATAAGCAGACGTTACTGGGCTTCTCCAGAGATGTTTGTAGGGAAATGGGTGTCGATGACAGTATGAGGAACGTAAATTCTAATCTCAACATCAAATGAAATTATTGAATCTATAATGTGAGACAGATAAAATTCTCATGGGCCGACAGTCTGCCATTTTTGGCTAATTTTCCGAATGACACGATAATCGTGTTACAACACGACGCCAGATGAGTCGCGAAAAATGAAATTTTTTTTCTTTAAATTGTCATGATGGGAAAATATTTTTGTTATTCATGGCGCGCTACATTAAGGCGCTAGCGCGCCCCGGACTTTCAGGCAATCTTACGACGAAAAATCGCATATGCGATGCCGCCAGTAACCAAAGTAATGCCCAGCAAGGGCCAGATGCTGGCCCAGATCAGACTGAAATCTGCATTCTTGAGATAAATGGCTTTGGTAATATCCATAAAATAGCGCACCGGGTTAAATCGGGTCAGCCATTGTAGCCACACTGGCATATTTTCTACTGGCGACATAAAACCAGACAACAAGATGGCGGGCATTAAAAAGACAAATACACCAATAAATGCCTGTTGCTGTGTTGCGCTGATTGCGGAGATCAGCAATCCCACGCCAACCAGAGAGAGACCATAAATCTCCATTGTCAGATAATAAAGCGCCAGCGATCCAGCGAAAGGAATGCGATAACCGAAGATGCCAACCAACAACACAACACTGGCCTGAGCGGTGGCGACAATTAATGCCGGCACCGCTTTCCCGGCAAAAATTTGCCAGGTGGTGAGCGGAGACACCAGCAGTTGATCAAGCGTACCTTGCTCACGTTCACGTGCCACCGACAATGAGGTGACAATCAATAATCCGATGGTCGTTATCATGGCGATCAGCGAGGGCACCACAAACCATGGGTAATCAAGATTGGGATTAAACCAGTTACGGACTAACAGCAGATGTTGGTTCTGGGCGCTTTGTGGGTCAGACATCGACAACTGATAGTTTTGTACAATAGATTGCACATAATTGGCGGCAATTTGCGCACTGTTTGAATTACGCCCATCAAGGATCAACTGTAATGCGGCACTTTTCCGTTGCGCCAGCTGGCGTGAGAAATCTTGCGGGAAATGCACCACCAGCAGCGCCTCGCGTTGATCAATGGCATGGCGTAATTGTTGCTGATTGTGGATCAATATCACCCGAGAAAAGGCGCTGGCATGAGTGAAACGTTGCGTAAGTTCGATACTGGCTGCCCCCTGATCTTCATTGTACACCGCCAGTGGCGTGTGTTTGACTTCCAGTGTGGCGGCGAACGGAAACAATAGCACCTGTAACAGCACGGGCATGATCAAAATAAAACGGGTTTGCCGTTCGCGTAACAGCAGCAATAATTCTTTAGTAATTAAGGTGATTAAGCGCTGTAGCATGGTTTATCCTAATCCAGCCGACGTCGTGTTTTCAGTAACGTCAGACCAATAAACAACAGGGCAGTGCCGGTGAGAAACACGCTATTCAGGATTAGCAGCCTGGGGATATTCCCCGCGAGAAACAGTGTTTGCAGGGCGCTGACAAAGTAGCGCGCCGGAATGATCCCGCTGATGACGCGGACGATGGCCGGCATACTGTCAATGGGGAAAATGAAGCCGGAGAGCATCACCGCCGGAAGAAAGGCCGCATTCAACGCCACCATCGAAGCATTAAACTGGTTGCGGGTCAGGGTCGAAATCAGTAACCCGGTGCCCAGCGTGCTGATCAAAAACACGCTGCTCAGGGCAAACAGGATCAGCAGCGAACCACGGTAAGGAATAGCCATAATCACCACCGCGACAAACATACACAGCGTCATCGCCAGCATCCCCAGCAGATAATATGGAATCAGCTTACAAAGCAGCAGTTCGGTACGGGTGATTTGTGTCGATAACAGCGCTTCCATGGTGCCGCGTTCCCATTCACGGGCGATCACCAGTGAGGTCAGTATTGCGCCGATCACGGTCATAATGATGGTGATGGAACCCGGAATAATAAAGTACTGGCTGATAGCGGCCGGGTTAAACCAGTAACGCATCTGGAGATCGATCTGTGGCGTGTTAACCGCACCGCTATCCAGTGCGCGTTGCTGTTGCCACAACAACCAGATGTTCTCTACGTAACCCTGGACAAAATTGGCGGTATTGGGTTCACTGCCGTCCGTAATGACTTGTATGCGAGTGAGCGCATCCTGGCGTAACCATTGCGCAGAAAAATTAACCGGGATCACCACCATTCCGCGGATTTCTCCGGCCATTAATGCTCGCGTCAGTTGCTGGCGATCATCGCTGATGGTGGGCGCAATATACGGCGATGCCGCCAGTGTATGTGCCAGACTAAGCGCCTCGGAAGAGTGTTGCTCCAGCAAAATGCCTACACGCAGACGGCTGGAATCCAGATTAATGCCGTAGCCAAAAATAAACAGCAGCATCAGCGGGATGACAACAGCTATCATACCGCTACTTGGGTCGCGCATAATCTGCTTGCTCTCTTTGATGCACAGCGCCAGCAGTCGTCTGCCGTTTATCTGTGTCACGCGGATTCTCCCTGTTGATCATAATCAGCAATCAAGCGGATAAACGCCTCTTCCATCGTGGGAAATTCGCCCTGTTTTTGTGCCTGGGTTTTTAACGCATCAGGCGTATCACAGGCGATAAGCTTGCCGCGATAGACCAGGCCAATCCGATCGCAGTACTCGGCCTCATCCATGAAATGCGTGGTGACCATCACCGTCACGCCGCGTTCCACCATGCCGTTAATATGGATCCAGAATTCCCGACGGGTTAACGGGTCAACGCCCGAGGTAGGCTCATCAAGAAATAAGATCGCCGGTTCATGCATGAGCGCGCAGGCTAGCGCCAGCCGCTGTTTAAAACCAAGCGGTAAGGCCTCGGTAGTTTGCTGATAAATAGGTTGGAAATTAAAGACCTTAACCATACTGGCTATTTTGTCACGCTGCGCATTACCGTGCAGGCCGTAAATTCCTGAAAAAAAACGTAAATTCTGGGCAACGGTCAGATTGCCATACAGCGAAAATTTTTGTGCCATGTAGCCCAGATGCTGACGTATTTCTCCGGCACCGGTTTTCAGATCCTGATTCAGTACTCGGGCCTGGCCTTCGCTGGGCAGCGTCAGCCCGCACATCATTTTGAAGGTGGTGGATTTCCCGGCGCCATTTGGGCCGAGCAGGCCAAATATCTCGCCACGTTTGACGCTAAAGTTAATCTGATCCGTCGCCACGAAATCCCCATAGCGTTTGGTGAGATTGCGCGCTTCAATCATGGTTTCCTGTCTGTCGCCATCATTGGGGTGCATAACTTCTGCCAGTGCTGATGTGCTCTGAGGACCGCCCCCCAGTAGATCAATAAAGGCATCTTCAAAACGTGGCGCGGTTGTTTTAATTTGGCTCTCGTCAAGGTGTAGTGCTTGCCTGACTTCATCAATACTGCCCTGTTTCTTCAGAATCAGGCGAACAGCCTTTCCCTGGATAACGCCGTCGCTAATGGCGGGCAACTGCAATGCCTGGTGTAATAATGCGCGGTGGGAGACGCCGGGTTGTTCCACCAGCAGTGTTCGTCCGGTCATGGTTTGGGTGAGTTTTCCTGGCTCACCGTGATAAATCAGTTCCCCTTCATGCATCAGGAACACCTCGCGGCATTGCTCTGCTTCATCAAGGTAAGAGGTGCTCCAGAGAATCAGCATGCCGTCATCCGCAAGGGCATGTACCATCTTCCATAACTCGCGGCGTGAGATGGGATCGACCCCGACGCCGGGCTCATCCAGCAACAGAATCTGCGGTGTGCCCACCAGAGTACATGCCAGCCCCAGTTTCTGTTTCATGCCGCCAGACAGTTTACCTGCCAGCCGGGTGGTGAAACGCGCCAGATCGGTGAAACGCAGTAAACGGTCAAACATCGGCTGACGCTCGCCCGGTACCACATTGCGCAGCTCGGCATACAACGTGAGGTTTTCCATGACGGTTAAATCCTCATACAAGCCGAATTTTTGCGGCATGTAACCAAGAATGGCATGCAATTGTCCCCCCTGAAGGATGGGATCCAGACCATTAATCCGTAGCATACCGGCGGAGGGTTTCAGTAATCCGGCCAGCATGCGCATCAGGGTGGTTTTCCCACCACCGTCCGGACCGACCAAACCGGTGACGCCTCCCGCCTTAATTTCTGCGCTGAAACAGCACACGGCAGGCTTTTTCTGTTTGGCAAAGTGTTTTTCCACCTGATGCAATACCATGCCGCCAGCATTACTCATTGGCGGGCTCCGCGAGCGTCAACGTGACCGGCATGCCTTGTCGCAGGCTGGCATCGGCATCATTGACAATAATCCGTAAACGATAAACCAAATGGGTGCGCAGATCGGCGGTTTCGACGGTCTTAGGGGTAAATTCAGCGGAGGGAGAGACAAAGCCGATTTTGCCGTGATAAGGGCGATCAGGACGACTATCAGTATAGATAAGCACAGTGCGCCCCGGTTGTGCCTGGCTGAGTTGGGTTTCGCTAACGTAAGTTCGGATCCAGACGGGCGAGGTAAGAGAGAGGCTCAGGACAGTGCTGCCGGCACTGAGCATGCTGCCCGGCTCCACCACTCGGGTCAAGATGGTTCCCGCTGACGGGGAATACAAGACGGCGTCTTTCAGATCCAGTTCGGCTTGCGCACGTTGTGCCTGTGCCTGTTTCAGCATCGCCTGTGCCTGCGCTATTTCTTGTGGGCGATTACCTTTACGATACTGCGCCAGTTTATCGTTGGCCGCCTGCAAGTTTGCCCGAGCCTGATTACGTGCTGTACGGGCATTGTCCAGTTCATTGGCCGAAATAGCGCCGCTTTTAACCAGCGCAGCCTGGCGAAGATAAAAACTATCCGCGTAGCGATATGCCGACTCCTGCTGTTGCATCGCCGCTTCCACCTGGGCGATTTCTTCACTGCGATACCCGGCGTTGAGCAGGTCGAGGCTGGCTTGCGCGTTGGCGACGTTAGCCTGTGCATTCATCAGACTAATCTGCTGCGGTTGTGGATCAAGCTGGCTTAATAGCATACCGGGTTTAACGCTGTCGCCTTCATCAACATACTGCGTTTGCAGGCGCCCGCCCACCCGAAAGCTGAGGTCGACGGTGCGGATATCGACATTGCCATACAGGGTTAAATTCGGGGGTTTTCGTGGGAAAAATTGCCATGTCAGCCAGGCGGCTACGGCAATCAAAATAATTAAAATCAATAAAATAATGCCTTTCTTTTTCATTATTATGTGCTCCGGGACAGCCATCCCCTGAGTTTTACCGGTAAAAGAAGGATAGGCGTTAATCAGTCAGCGTGTTTGTAATATAAATTTACCCGGTTCCAACCAGCCAGATTGTGCAAAGGCGAACAACATTGATACAACCTGTGATGGGTGAGCTGGAGAATGAACACTATTGGTCAGTGAGATGGCTTTGGCACGCTGCCGCCATGGCGGTAAACGTCGGGTAAGGTGTGAAAATATCGTCAACTGATGCCACCCGGATCCGGGTGGCATCCAGTTTATTGCTTCAGAGCCAGCGTGTTAATCACTTTTTCCGCTTCGGTCTGCGCCTGTTGTTGATTATTGGCGGGCAGGGTGATTTGTAGCGTCAGCAATTTGCCATCAACCTTCGCCAGCACCACGGAGGACCAGGATGTGGCATTATTGGCCGAAATCACACTATCCAGTTGTTGCGCCTGTAACCCTTGTAGCGTGATAGCCTTATTCGCCACCACCTGTAACTGTGGATCACGGCTACGCTGTTGTTGTTCCAGACGCTGCGCCAGAACGGGTAAGGTCTCATCAGTGCTGTCCCCGTCAATCACGATAATGGCACGCTGGCCGCTGTCATCGGCATAAACATGCATATTATTGGCTTGCGTACCGAGTTTGCCGCTTTTGTCAGACATGCCGGCCGGTAATGAGAAGGTCATCTTGCCGGCCATTACCGTAACGTTTTGGGTTGACTGGCTGGCGTTTGCGCCATTGCTATTTGCCGTGGTGCTATCTTCTTTTTGATCGCAAGCGGTTAAACCGACCGCCAGCAAACCGATTGCCACATATTTTGCTACGTTACGCATCAGGATCCCTTTATCAATTCGCCTACCGATGTTCAGGCATCAATACTTATTGTGTCAGTGGCGGCACCTTATCCACTGACGATGCGGCGATCTTAGCCTGTCCGGCGCTGCTTCACCACCCGCGATTAGCTGAAATTGAGCGAGGTCTGGGCTGAGCGTGCGGTGAGGCGTTTTAGTGTCGCATTTAACAACACGCCGTAAGCAGGCAGGAAGAAAAGCAAGCAGATAATCATTTTGAAGCTGTAATCCACCAGGGCAATTTCAATCCAGTTTTGTGCCATAAACGCATCCGGACTTTTATAGAAGGCAATAAAGAAGAACGCCAGTGTGTCACTGATGTTGCCAAAAATCATGGCGGATGCGGGCGCGATCCACCATTGCGGCAACTTACGCAGACGGTTAAACACCTGTACATCCAGAATCTGCCCGAGGGCATAAGCCATAAAACTGGCGCAGGCGATACGGGTCACCGATAAATTCATCTGCTGTAAGGCAGAAAACCCCTGCCATTCGCTCTGATAAAACAGCGAAGAGAGCGCCCAGGAGATAAACAGCGCCGGTATCATGACTGTAATAATGATGCGTCGCGCCAGCGGCGCGCCAAAAATGCGCACAGTCAGATCGGTTGCCAGGAAAATAAACGGAAAGCTGAAGGCGCCCCAGGTGGTATAAAAACCAAAAATGGCCACCGGCAATTGGACCAGATAGTTACTGGTGCTAATAATCAGAACATGAAACAACGACAGCCAGATTAACGCTTTTTGGCGCTGGCGCGGGGTAAACGTGATCATCATGTCACCTTTTTAACGTGGGGTGAGGGAACCCAGGTAAAGCGTATCCCCATACTTGCTCTACGGCGATGGGAGACTTTACGTGAAACAATATCGTATATTCCGGCAAAATCTTACGGATTTAGTCTGCCAATGCAATGGTTAATTTCACTGCAAACGCACATCGCTGGCGAGAACTTGCACCTGACGCGCGCTGGCGTAGAATAAATGCCCGTTATGCGGTGTTATTCAGAGAGTGCTATGTACGATATTTTCACCTGCTCGGATCAAACCCTGGATACGCTGGGCCTGCGTTGCCCGGAACCGGTCATGATGGTGCGTAAAGCGGTGCGCGATATGCAGGAAGGCGAAACGTTGCTGGTGATCGCCGATGATCCGGCCACTACGCGCGATATTCCCGGCTTTTGCCGCTTTATGGAGCATACGCTGGTCGCACAGTCGACGGAGCAGGCGCCATACAAATATTTGCTGAAAAAGGGCCTGGTGTAAGCAACTATTTTTGCCTGCCCGCGTGATGGCACCTGTCATGCCCACCACCCCGTGCGGGCGGTGGGGCTATCAATAAAGATACAGGGAACGCACGATCATAAAATGACCGGCAAAGTAACATGCCGCCACGATGGCGCTGTCTGATGTGAAGCGACGGCGATAATGGCTGAAAAACCAGACGATATTGGCCAGTAATAACAGTGAGGCGCCGATCATTAGCGAGAAACTGTAATCGACCGGGCGCGAATAGTATTGCTCCGCCGCCGCCCAAACCATCACCAGCGTCATCCCAATAAACGTGCAGACAGGCCAGCGCAGGGTATCAAGGCGTGTCCAGACCGTAGCAATCAACAGCAGGCCCACCAGGAGTAGCACCAGTGGAATTGGCCAGAAGAAACTGAGGGTCATATTGCCGGCGAAGCTGATGGTATACAGCAGGTGCGAGAGAAAAAATGCGCCAATGGCATACAGCAGTTGCTGGCGTGGTAACAGCGTTAGCGCATCACCAATCAGCGTCGCCAGTAAACCGAGTAGAATCAGATAATCAGTGGCGTGAAACGTTGGCGCCTGCCAGGCCCAACCCAGTAGTAACAACAAGGTCACCGGTTTAAACACCCAGCGCTGCCATTGCGGGCCACGGTATGAGGCATCAACATACAGCCAGCCGGAAAAAAGTACTGCCAGGAACGACCACAACATATATTTTCCTTTTTTTATCAGGATAAAATTCTCCGGGAAGTCAATCTTAGTTTAGGTTACAGCGTTGTGGTGTGACAATGGCATCTCGTGGGTTGTATCCTTGCGCGTGATATAGCCTAACGCATTCGCACCACAGCAAGACGGAAGCGATAAGACATCCGGACAAATCGAGGAGTACGCGGGAAACCATGAGCAAACCACCGCTAATTTTTTTCATCGTTCTGGCAGTCATCGCCGTACTTGCTACGCATCAGTTTATTAAACAGCGGCGGGAAACCGCGCTAAATAATGCCTCGCCCATTTTATCGTTGCCAGTTGCCGTGAAAAGCAAAAGGGAATTTCCGGCGCCGAATCGTCGTTCCCGGCAGCGTGAGGTGATCGCCGCAGAACAAATGCGATATGAAGTCTGTTTTCACCCGTTAAATGGCGCGGAGGAGGTAAACCTGAGGCTTCGCGCTGGCGATTATCACCAGATAGAAGAAGGCGTGCAGGGCGAGTTGAAGGTGCAGGGGACGCGTTTTGTTTCTTTTACCCCCAGGGCAAATGCCGCTCGCTGATACGGCATTGCCGCAGCGTGGGGAAATGCGCATTTGCCCTGACTAATGGCTACCCACAGATACCGCGTGGCAGGTGACGTGACGACCCGGGGAGACATGGCCCGCTCACCGTCACCTGCGTAGAAAATATTACGACTTCGGCTTAGGAAAATTTCGCTTCTGCCAGGCCAGTAGTTCAAACACCCCGAAGAAAAAAATCTTCGTCTGCGTGATAGCGCTCAATTTTGGGCTTCCCGGTGGCTGGGTAGTGCGCAGCAGCACCAGTTGTAAACCATGCATCACCACCATGAAAAACAGTGCGATATCGACAAAGTATTTAAGTGGTTTAGGGAATGGATGGAACAAATTAAGTAACAAAAATGCCCAGACGAACAACATGAATAAACGCCCCAGGTTAAGCCACATCATTTTGCTCCTTTTGGCGCGGGTTGCGCAGATATAAGCGGTATGCAACTTGTCCGGCGACTTTCTCCCGGTACAACTGCCAGTTGGCTGGGACCCACAGTGTGCCGCTATCAACTTCACTTTCCACATATACCCGCGCGCCATCGGCGAGCCAGTGGTATTGTTCCAGCAAAACCAGCGTCTGTTCCAGCAATCCCTGGCGAAACGGCGGATCAAGGAACACCACATCATAAGGCTCGCCAGGTTGCGCCAGCCAGTGCAGGGTATTGGTATGGATAACCCGGCCATTATCGGCGTGTAGCATATGCAAATTTTTCTCCAGTTGCCGGGCAACCGGACGTTCAAGTTCCAGCAATGTAGCGGAAGCGGCATGGCGTGACAGGGCTTCCAGACCCAGTGCGCCACTGCCGGCAAAACAGTCCAGACAGCGCGCTTGCTGAATATCCGCGGCCAGCCAGTTGAACAGCGTTTCTCGCACACGATCAGTGGTCGGACGTAAACCTGCGCTGTCCGGCACTGGCAACTTGCGACCACGCCACTGACCGCCAATAATACGCACCTGTCCGGTGTTGCTGTGGGGTTTTTTATTCATCTTGCTCACAACTCGTCATAATTTGTTGCGTAGTTTAACGGGCTAAATGGGTTGAGGAAACGTTAAAAAAGGGGGCGGGTGTTGCGCCAGCGGGAAAGTGATAGACTAAGGGATTCATTAGCGGATTATTTTTGCAAACCGGATGCGCAAGCGTCCGTGTTTTAGCCATCGAGGAGTGTGGTCGCACAATGGCAAAGGATCAAAAACGTGGCTTTTTTTCCTGGCTGGGGTTGGGACGTGATAGCGCGGCAACATCGCCAGACGAACAAAAAGAGGCGTTAACCGAGGAGAGTGAGCACCCTGCGCCGGACGCTGCCACGGTTTCGCAGCCCGAGACAACGCTGCCACCTCAGGAACCGATCGCTGAAAGCATGGTTGAGGCCATCGTGCCGGCGGCAACTGTGCATGAAGACACGCCGGTAACGCAGGCCAGCCAGGCGCCGAAGCCGGAAGATCTGCCCGTGGCGGAGCTGGCTGACACTGATGCGCCCGACGCCCCGTTGGCGCATGTGCCTGTGGCGGAAGAAAACGCAGGGGAGGCGTACACGCCGACAGAGCAAACACGACCAACGAAAGAGGGTTTTTTTGCTCGTCTGAAACGCAGCCTGGTGAAAACGCGCCAGAATCTCGGTTCAGGATTTATCGGTTTGTTTCGTGGCAAGAAAATTGATGATGATTTGTTCGACGAGCTTGAAGAACAATTGCTGATTGCCGACGTTGGGGTGGAAACCACCCGTCGCATCATTAACAACCTGACGCAACAAGCCAGCCGTAAACAACTGCACGATGCCGAACTCTTGTACGGTATGTTAAAAGCGGAAATGTCCGCGATCCTGGCAAAGGTGGATAAACCCTTACTCGTGGCGGATAAAACCCCCTTTGTTATCCTGATGGTTGGTGTCAATGGGGTGGGGAAAACAACCACCATTGGTAAGCTGGCGCGGCAGTATCAGGCCGAAGGTAAATCAGTGATGTTGGCGGCAGGGGATACGTTCCGTGCGGCGGCGGTTGAGCAGTTGCAAGTGTGGGGACAACGTAATCACATACCGGTGGTGGCGCAACACACCGGCGCCGATTCCGCCTCAGTGATTTTCGATGCTATCCAGGCGGCGAAAGCGCGCGGTATCGATGTGCTGATCGCGGATACGGCGGGGCGATTGCAGAATAAATCGCATTTGATGGAAGAACTGAAAAAGATCACCCGTGTGATGAAAAAACTGGATGAACAGGCACCGCATGAAATCATGCTGACCATTGATGCCGGCACCGGACAAAATGCCATTAGCCAGACAAAACTGTTTCATGAGGCGGTAGGCATCACGGGGATTACGCTGACCAAACTGGACGGCACCGCGAAAGGCGGGGTAATTTTCTCCGTGGCCGATCAATTTGGCATTCCGATCCGGTATATCGGCGTGGGTGAAGGTATCGAAGATTTACGGCCATTTAAGGCTGACGATTTTATTGAGGCACTGTTTGCCCGAGAGGACGCATTAGGATGATTCGCTTTGAAGAGGTCAGTAAGGCTTATCTCGGTGGTCGGCAAGCGCTACAAGGCGTTGATTTTAATCTACATCCCGGTGAGATGGCGTTTCTGACCGGGCATTCTGGCGCCGGGAAAAGCACGTTGCTGAAGCTGATTTGTGGTATTGAACGCCCAAGTGCGGGACATATCTGGTTTGGCAGCCATGACATAAGTCGCCTGAAAAACAGCGAGGTGCCTTTTCTGCGGCGCCAGATAGGCATGATTTTTCAGGATCACCATTTGCTGATGGATCGCCCGGTTTATGACAACGTGGCTATCCCACTGATTATCGCCGGAGCCAGCGGCGAGGACATTCGACGTCGGGTCTCGGCCGCTCTGGATAAGGTCGGGCTGCTCGACAAAGCAAAAAATTTCCCGATTCAACTCTCCGGGGGCGAACAACAACGCGTGGGTATTGCCCGTGCCGTGGTCAACAAACCCGCAGTATTGTTGGCGGATGAGCCGACCGGTAACCTGGATGACGCATTGTCAGAAGATATCTTGCGTTTATTTGAGGAATTCAACCATGTTGGCGTCACAGTGTTAATGGCGACGCATGATCTGAGTCTGATCGCGCGGCGTAACTACCGTGTGATGTCGTTGCATCAGGGCCGTTTGCTCGGAGGCCATCATGGTGAATAAACGTAACAAACATCATCCGGCGTCAAAAACAAAACAGCCCGCTAAAAGCAAAACGCTGAAAGGCGGCTGGCAGGAGCAATGGCGTTATGCATTACGCGGCACCTTGTCAGATATGTGGCGTCAGCCGCTGGCGACGTTATTGACGGTTATGGTGATCGCTATTTCCCTGACGCTGCCAAGCGTGTGTTATATGGTCTGGAAAAACGTGAATCAGGCGGCAACACAGTGGTACCCGTCACCGCAGCTCACGGTTTATCTGGCTAAAACATTGGATGACAGTGCGGCAGAGCAGGTGATTGCGCTACTGAAAAAAGAGCCGGGCGTCGATAAGGTAAACTATCTGTCACGCGAAGAAGCGATGGGGGAGTTCCGTAACTGGTCAGGCTTTGGCGGCGCGCTGGATATGCTGGAGCAGAATCCACTGCCCGCTGTCGCTATCATCACGCCCACATTCAGCAACCAGAGTGAAAATACGTTGCAGAGTCTGCGCGATCGGGTGCAGAAAGTGGATGGAGTAGATGAAGTCCGCATGGATGACAGTTGGTTCGCGCGGCTGGCGGCGCTTACCGGGCTGGTTGCACAAGTGGCGACGATGATTGGTATGTTGATGGTGATTGCCGTATTCCTGGTGATCGGCAACAGCGTCCGGCTCAGTATTTTTGCCCGGCGTGATACGATTAATGTGCAAAAGCTGATTGGGGCGACCGATGGTTTTATCTTACGCCCCTTTTTGTATGGCGGCGCCTTACTGGGATTTTGTGGCGCGTTATTATCGCTGATCTTGTCGGAGATTCTGGTGCTTCGGCTGTCTTCAGTGGTGGCGCACGTGGCCTCGGTCTTCGGGACGACGTTTACGCTGAGCGGGCTATCCTGGGATGAAAGCCTGCTACTGCTGTTGATCGCAGCGATGGTTGGCTGGATCGCCGCCTGGCTGGCGACAGTACAGCATTTACGTCGATTTACGCCTCAGTAACCCACAGTAATATTTTTTTGATATAATCTTCTTCTGCGGTATGTGTGGTGCTGCAGAAGATGCTTTCCTGTGTGAATGGATTTACACGATGGTTATTCACGGGTTAAGTGCAATGTATAAAATATTCACATATTAAAGTGAACTTGTGGATAACTGTAGCGTCGAAGTAGCATGGATTGCTTTGGATTTTTATCAGTGATTCACGTAGTGTAGTGAGCCGCGCATGGTTAACAGCGCGCGGAAAATACTTGTAAAGACATGTGAGGGTTTGAATGACCAAAGAAATGCAAACTTTAGCTATTGCTCCTCTGGGCAACCTGGAGTCCTATATTCGGGCTGCCAATGTCTGGCCGATGCTGTCGGCAGAAGAGGAAAAGGCGTTGGCTGAACGGCTGCATTACCAGGGCGATCTGGATGCGGCTAAGACGCTGATCCTGTCTCACCTCCGCTTTGTTGTTCATATTGCTCGTAACTATTCTGGCTACGGCTTGCCACAGGCGGATTTGATCCAGGAAGGTAATATCGGTCTGATGAAAGCGGTGCGTCGCTTCAACCCTGAAGTGGGAGTACGTCTGGTTTCATTTGCCGTGCACTGGATTAAAGCCGAGATCCATGAGTATGTGCTGCGCAACTGGCGTATTGTGAAAGTGGCGACCACCAAAGCGCAGCGTAAACTGTTCTTTAACCTGCGTAAAACCAAGCAGCGGTTGGGCTGGTTTAATCAGGATGAAGTGGAGATGGTGGCGCGTGAACTGGGCGTAAGCAGTAAAGACGTACGTGAAATGGAATCACGGATGGCTGCACAGGACATGACCTTTGACCTGTCGTCCGAGGATGAATCCAGCGACGGTAAGTCCATGGCACCGGTGCTTTACCTCCAGGATAAAACGTCTGATTTTGCCGATGGCATTGAAGAGGATAACTGGGAAAATCATGCAGCGGACAAGCTGAGTGATGCGATGCTGGGGCTGGACGAACGTAGCCAGCACATCATTCGGGCGCGCTGGCTTGATGATAACAACAAAACAACGTTGCAGGAGTTGGCTGATCACTACGGTGTTTCCGCCGAACGTGTACGCCAGCTTGAGAAAAACGCCATGAAGAAATTACGTATGGCGATTGAAGCCTGATACAAGGGCGGCAGCGATGCCGCCCTTGTTGTTAGTGCCGTTCGTGTTTTCTGCACTGGCGTCTTTTCCGCTCAACATGCAAATTAACGCAAAGTCCACAGCCATCCTTCATCCTGCTTATGGAAGCCACAGGCTTGCATGAATGTGGAGATGATGCGTTGATCCGCATGGTCATCATGCGCTATCCACCAGCGAGTAACCGTCGGATTCTGCGCCAGAGTATCTTCCAGCAAATATTGCCCAACGCCGCGGCGGCGTGTGACTTCCCGCACGGACAGATCATACAGTTTGCCTTGTGTATCCCTGATCTCAACACGTAACGCGCCAAGTAAACGATCATTAAAGCGCGCAGCATACAGTCGGTGGCGCTCATCCAGCGCACGCGCAATGTCTTCCCCGGCGTACTGTGGCCAGATTTTTCGCAAATCCTGTTTATCCTGAGTACTCAATTGTTGCAACCGTATTATGGTCAGTTTCATTAGGCTGTGTCCCGTAATTGACAATGGTGCTCACGCGCAATGACATAACCCAGTCTGATATTGCCTGAACACGGACAAAGGGCATATTGTAGCGAAATAGCCCCTCTTTTGGCGTGTAACTTTTTCTGTACGAAAACAAGGTGAACTGTTTTATCCGACACGGCTTTTCCGGATAAAGATTTGCTATTTTTCATTAAGTTGAAATATTGAGCTGGTTTTCAGGCAAAATGACAGGTACTTATGTCAGATAATTATTCTGCGACAACCGTTATTTTCTAAACTTGTTAGTTGATTTACAGAATAAAACTCCTGTTTAATAAACTGAAAATAAAGCCTTATCATTAATAAGCGCCGGCTTTTTTCCTTAACTCATTATTACCTAATGAATTTTGTGTAATCTCTGGCAAAAAATAACCAATAAAGTACACCACAACAGATGGGGACGTTCGGATGAAAATCAGTAAAGGTAGCGCGTTTCTGGCCGGCTGCATGATGTTGGCGATGGGCCATGCCGCAATGGCAAAAGAGATCAAAGTAGCTATTGTGGGGGCGATGTCCGGCCCGGTCGCGCAATATGGCGATATGGAATTTACGGGTGCTAAACAGGCAATTGCTGATATCAATGCACGTGGTGGCGTGAACGGCGACAAACTGGTTGGTGTAGAATATGACGATGCCTGTGACCCGAAACAAGCGGTCGCGGTGGCTAACAAGGTGATTAATGATGGTATCCGTTATGTGATTGGTCACCTCTGCTCTTCTTCAACACAACCCGCTTCTGATATTTATGAAGATGAAGGCATCATCATGATCACGCCGGCAGCCACCAATGCTGATCTGACGACCCGTGGCTATAAAATGATTATGCGTACCACCGGTCTGGATTCCGACCAGGGACCGACAGCGGCAAAATATATTCTGAGTGAAATTAAGCCACAACGTATTGCCGTGGTGCATGACAAACAACAATACGGTGAGGGCCTGGCGCGATCCGTCCAGGATAGCCTGAAGAAAACCGGCGGTAATGTTGTCTTGTTCGAAGGCATTACGGCGGGTGACAAAGATTTCTCTACTCTGGTGGCGCGCCTGAAAAAAGACAATATTGATTTTGTTTATTTTGGTGGTTACTACCCGGAAATGGGGCAGATCCTGCGTCAGGCACGCGCTGCTGGCCTGAAAACGCAGTTTATGGGACCGGAAGGTGTTGGTAACTCATCGTTGTCCAATATCGCTGGTGCGGCTTCTGAAGGGATGCTGGTGACATTGCCAAAACGTTATGACCAGGTGCCGGCTAACCAACCTATTGTGACGGCGCTGAAAGCGAAAAAACAAGATCCTACCGGCCCGTTTGTCTGGACCACCTATGCGGCGTTGCAGTCACTGGTGACCGGCATGGAACGTAGCAAGAGCGAAGAACCTGCGGATATTGTCAACAATCTTAAGACCGGCCAGCCAGTACCGACAGTGATGGGTTCTCTAAGCTGGAATGAAAAGGGTGACCTGAAAGGCTTCGAGTTTGGCGTGTTTAAATGGCATGCGGATGGCACCTCCACCGCGGTGAAGTAAGCCAGACGCGTTCATTTGGGGCTCCCCAAATAGCCCGCGACAATGATGCCGGACAAGCCCTGTTCGCTTGAGGCATCAGCCATAGGTGTTGTGGGCTGGTTTGCCCGTCCGGCGCTGTACCGTCGCGTTGCGGATGATATTCCCGGACGGTTTCCATGCTGCCTGCTATCGCGGGTGGCTTTGTAAGGGTTTAAGGTATGTCCGAGCAGTTCCTTTATTTTCTACAGCAAATGTTCAACGGTGTGACGTTGGGCAGCACCTATGCGCTGATCGCCATTGGTTACACCATGGTTTACGGCATTATTGGCATGATCAACTTCGCCCACGGCGAAGTGTATATGATTGGCAGCTATGTCTCGTTTATTGTCATTGCCGCACTCATGATGATGGGGATTGACGTTGGTTGGATCCTGGTCAGTGCCGCTTTCATTGCGGCGATTGTGATCGCCAGCGCTTATGGCTGGAGTATTGAACGCGTTGCCTATAAGCCGGTACGGACATCGAAACGGTTGATTGCCTTAATCTCCGCCATTGGCATGTCTATTTTCCTGCAAAACTATGTCAGCCTGACGCAAGGTTCGCGCGATCTGGCCTTGCCGGGGTTGGTAACGGGCCAGTGGACGCTGGGCGAAAGCAATGGTTTTGCCGCCACCATCTCCACTATGCAGATGGTGATTTGGCTGGTCACTTTCCTCGCAATGCTGTTCCTGACGCTATTTATCCGCTATTCCCGTATGGGACGCGCGTGTCGTGCGTGTGCCGAAGACCTGAAAATGGCCAGTTTATTGGGAATTAATACCGATCGCGTTATTTCGCTGACGTTTGTGATAGGCGCCGCGATGGCGGCTGTGGCGGGTGTTCTGCTCGGACAGTTTTATGGGGTGATTAATCCTTATATCGGTTTTATGGCCGGAATGAAAGCCTTCACTGCCGCAGTGCTTGGCGGTATCGGCAGCATTCCGGGCGCGATGCTGGGCGGGTTGATCCTCGGCATTGCTGAAGCGTTGACCTCGGCTTATCTGAGCACGGAATACAAAGATGCCGTCTCCTTTGCGCTGTTGATCGTGGTGCTACTGGTGATGCCGACCGGTATTCTCGGCCGCCCGGAGGTGGAAAAAGTATGAAATCCCTCAATTTGATCAATGCGCTGGTATCGGCATTGATGCTGTTGATTTTGGCTGCTTTTTTTATGGGGATGCGTCTGGGGCTGGACGGTACTCATCTGGTGGTGAATAACGCCGGACGTGTGCGTTGGAACTGGATCGCGATCGGTTGTGCCGTGGTGTTTTTCTTCCAGTTACTTCGTCCGCTGTTTCAGCGCGTGTTGAAGCAGGTTTCCACGCCGGCTTTCGTGCTGCCGGGATTTGACGGCTCCAGCGCAAAACAGAAATGGCTGGCGCTATTGCTGATTGTCGCTGCGATCATTTGGCCGTTTGTGGTGTCGCGGGGCACGGTGGATATCGCCACACTGACCCTGATCTACGTCATGCTTGGCTTAGGGCTGAATGTGGTGGTTGGATTGTCTGGCCTGCTGGTACTGGGATATGGTGGTTTTTATGCCATCGGCGCCTACACGTTCGCCCTGCTTAATCACTATTATGGTCTGGGTTTCTGGCAGTGTTTGCCACTGGCTGGGTTAGTGACGGCACTGTTTGGTCTGCTGTTGGGTTTCCCGGTGCTGCGTTTGCGCGGCGACTATCTGGCGATTGTGACGCTGGGGTTTGGCGAAATCGTGCGCATCTTGCTCCTGAACAATACCGAGATTACCGGCGGACCCAATGGCATTAGCCAGATCCCAAAACCGACTTTCTTCGGCCTTGAGTTTAATCGTAGTGTGCGCGATGGCGGCTGGGACACCTTCCATCATTTTTTCGGTCTGAATTACGATCCCGGTGATCGCATTATTTTCCTCTACCTGGTGGCGTTGCTGCTGGTGGTGCTGAGCCTGTTTGTCATCAACCGCTTGTTGCGTATGCCGCTGGGGCGGGCGTGGGAAGCGCTGCGCGAAGATGAAATTGCCTGTCGTTCCCTTGGGTTAAGCCCGACACACATCAAATTAAGCGCGTTTACCATCAGTGCTGCATTCGCGGGCTTTGCCGGCAGCCTGTTTGCGGCGCGTCAGGGCTTTGTCAGCCCGGAATCGTTCACTTTTGCTGAATCTGCTTTTGTGCTGGCGATTGTGGTGCTGGGCGGCATGGGATCGCAATTCGCGGTCATTCTCGCGGCTATCCTGCTGGTCGTCTCACGCGAATTGATGCGTGATCTTAATGAGTACAGCATGCTGGTGCTGGGTGGGCTGATGGTGCTGATGATGATCTGGCGTCCGCAAGGCTTATTGCCGATGCAGCGTCCGCATCTGAAATTACAGCATGGCGAAAAAGAGGAACAGGCATGAGTCAGCCTTTGTTAGCCGTAAATGGCCTGATGATGCGCTTCGGCGGCCTGCTGGCCGTCAATAATGTTGAACTGTCGCTCTATCCGCAAGAGATCGTTTCGCTGATTGGTCCTAATGGTGCGGGGAAAACCACGGTATTTAACTGCCTCACCGGTTTTTATACCCCGACAGGCGGCACCATTGTGCTGCGCGATCAACATCTCGAAGGTTTATCCGGACAAAAAATTGCGCGTATGGGCATTGTGCGGACGTTCCAGCATGTACGGCTGTTCCGCGAAATGACGGTGATTGAAAATTTACTGGTGGCACAGCATCAGCACCTGAAAACCGGCATCTTTGCCGGCTTGCTCAAAACGCCGGGTTTTCGTAAAAGCGAAAGCGCCGCGCTGGATCTTGCGGCTACCTGGCTGGACCGCGTGGGGTTGCTGGCGCTGGCTAATCGGCAGGCCGGTAACCTGGCATACGGACAACAACGCCGGCTGGAGATTGCCCGTTGTATGGTGACTCGCCCAGCGATTCTGATGCTGGATGAGCCAGCGGCGGGCCTCAATCCCAAAGAAACCCATGAACTGAATACACTGATTGCGGAATTGCGTGGGGTACACCACGTTGCCGTATTGTTGATTGAACACGATATGAAACTGGTGATGGACATTTCTGATCGTATTTATGTGGTAAATCAGGGCGCGCCGCTGGCGAATGGCACCCCGGAAGCGATTCGTCATCATCCGGATGTGATCCGTGCGTATTTAGGTGAGGCATAACATGGCGGACCCGATGTTAATCCTGAGAGAAGTTAGTGCTCACTATGGTAAAATTCAGGCTCTGCACGAGGTCAGCCTGCAGATCTATCCCGGCGAAATCGTTACGCTGATTGGCGCCAACGGCGCCGGAAAAACCACGCTGCTTGGTACGTTGTGTGGTGATCCGCGCGCCTCACATGGGAAAATCACCTTTGACGGCCAGGATATTACCGACTGGCAAACAGCACGTATTATGCGTGAAGCCATTGCTATCGTGCCAGAAGGACGCCGTGTTTTCTCGCGCATGTCGGTGGAAGAAAACCTCGCCATGGGCGGTTTTTTTGCCAGCAGTCAGCACTATCAGGCGCGGATTAAACGCGTATTTGAACTGTTCCCACGGTTGTATGAACGTCGGATACAGCGGGCGGGAACTATGTCCGGCGGTGAGCAACAAATGCTGGCGATTGGCCGCGCGTTAATGAGTCAGCCACGCTTGTTGTTGCTTGACGAGCCTTCGCTCGGGCTGGCGCCGATTATCATTCAGCAGATCTTCGATACGATTGAGCAATTGCGCAGCGAAGGGATGACCATCTTCCTTGTTGAACAGAACGCTAATCAGGCGCTAAAGCTGGCCGATCGCGGCTATGTGCTGGAGAACGGTCATGTGGTGCTGGAGGATAGCGGCGCGGCCTTACTGGTGAATGAGGCCGTGCGCAGCGCCTATCTGGGCGGGTAACCTGGCGCCATCTTGACGCTGGTCCGGTTGGGGCTGGGCTATTTCAGCGGCGAGTTTTCAGCGCAGCGGAAACCGGTTGAATTAAAAACCCAGTCGGGTTTCCGGTTTGCTCTGGTGATGGTGTAACCTTCTCCGGCATCCAGCGGCATGCCCCGAACGACTTTTTTATCGCCGCTGTCCGGTCCCGGTGGATCTTTTTCGGGTGAGTGGTGGTAGTAATCAGCGGCGTAGTTGTCTTTGATCCAGTCAGTGCCGTTCCTCATGATGTCATACAGCCCCAGTGGGTTAGGCGCATAGCTGCCCACCGGTTTATGATACATGGAGGGCGCGAAATTTCTGGCGTTGTCATCCTCGTAGTAATAGCGGTTATCGCTGTTGCCAAAAATCAGCAACTGGCCGCGGCTGCGCGCGGCGTATTCCCACTGCGCCTCACTCGGCAGGTCAATATTGCGCTGGCTGACCTGGCCAAGCCACTGACACCAGGCCCGGGCATCATCCCAGGTGGCGGAGGCAGGATAGTTATCGCCCAGGGCCTCCTGCTCGTTTGCCCATGAGTATTTACTGTCTCTTGTCCTTTTGTAATAGTCGTTGTTATCCCGCCCCTGAACTGCCAGCCAGTGATTAAACTCCCCCCAGGTGACGCGGTATTTACCGATGCGGTAGTCAGACAGTGCAACCGCGTGCAGCGGTTTGGTATCAGGCTCCGGGCTGTAAGGCAGCTTTTCTCCCACCAGCGGGCCGAAGTCCCCCATCAGGAAGCGTCCGCCTTTGACCATCACCATATTGTCCAGCGCATGGTTAACCAGCGCATCCTGCTCCGCTTTCAGTTTTTGCTCATCCCGGC
>JAATFO010000018.1 GCA_015655145.1 Enterobacterales bacterium
CTGTTTTTTGTACAGTTCAGCATTGTTATAACTGTGCAAAAACACTTTTAAGCGATCAAAATCACCCCAAAACGCTCAATATTCAACCACAAAACACATTCCGGAAATGATTCCTACATCACTTTTTAGTAGGCAGGGAGGTTAAGGGACACACCCTAGCGCCTGGCCCGGTAGGTCTTATTGTCGCCGTCAATGTGGACACGGACAGCGCGGAGAAACCGGCGCGTACACGAAGTACGTGAGGATTTCGGGCACTGCCCAGGACCAAAGTGGCAAGTAAAATTTGCCTAATGGGCCAGGCTCTTAACGGAAATACGCGGATCTTTATCGATTACAGAGCAGATAACGTAAATTACCTGCCTTCAGATTGCGGCGATTGTCTGTCTGAGAATGTGTGAACCCCGGTCAGATTAGCGGTAAACTTCCACAATTTTAATGCCTCTTGCGGATCTGCAGACTTTCTGATCAGGCTAAAAGCAAACGACTCTGTTGCACATCCCAGCCCAGCGAAACACGATCGCCAATTTTATCACCCGACATCCCACGACTGCGGACAATAAAACGTGCGCCATCAGCAAGCGTCACCACCAGCCGGGTTTCAGAACCAGCATAAATCCGCTCACAAATTTCGCCTTCCAGCGGCGCGGCGCCCGCTTTAAGAATACGAACATCCTCAGGACGGATCATCAGCGATGCACGTCCCGCCGGCATCGCCGTCGGCAAGGCAAACACGCCTTGTTGCGTCACCAGTTGATCGCCGCGAACATCCCCCTTAAGGATGTTCGACAAGCCAATAAAACTGGCAACAAACGCCGAATTCGGTTGTTGGTAGATGGTCTGCGGCGTGTCAATCTGTACGATACGTCCTTCATTCATCAGACAGATACGATCGGAAAGCGCCAGCGCCTCTTCCTGATCATGGGTAACAAAGATAATGGTTGCTCCTGATTCCCGATGAATACGCTTGATCTCCATTTGCATGGTCTCGCGCAATTGGCGGTCCAGCGCCCCCAACGGTTCATCCATCAGGATGATTCCCGGCTGGTAAACCAGACAACGTGCCAGCGCAACACGTTGCTGTTGTCCCCCTGACAAGGCGCGCGGAAAACGCTGCGCGGCATGTCCCAGCTCCACCATATCCAGTGCGGCTTTGGTCTTACGGGAAACCTCCGCGCCAGGCAACTTCCGCATGCGCAGCGGAAAAGCCACATTTTCCTCAATGGTTAAATGCGGAAACAACGCATAATTTTGAAATACTACGCCAATATCACGCTGATGCACTGGGGTCCGGGTGTGGTCCTTACCGTCAATCAGTAACCGACCCGATGTCGGTTCAGTTAACCCACTGATGATCTGCAACAACGTTGTTTTACCCGAACCGGAGGAACCCAGTAGAGTTAACAGCTCGCCTGTTTGTATCGTCAAATCCAAATTCTGCAACACGATGGTTTTACCGTAGTGCCTGGTAATCTGTTCCACTTGCAACTTAACAGATGACATCAATATTCTCCTTACAGCGCATCGGCTTTACGGCGCGAACGTTCAGCAATAATGAACAACAGCGTGACAATGGACAAAATAATCACCGAGGCTGCAGCCAGCGTGGGTGTTACTGAGAGCAATACGTCATCCCACATCTGTTTTGGCAGCGTTTGTTTCACGCCACCGCCGACAAACAATGCGACGGTCAGTTCTTCAAAAGAATTAAGGAAGCCAAAGATAAACGCCGCCAGAACACTACTTTTGATTAACGGTAACGTTATTTCGCGGATCACCCGCCAACGGTTTGCCCCCAGTGTGCTGGCGGCTTGATCGAGCCGCCAGTCATACCCCTTGAAAGTGGTGAGGATGATGATGAACACCACCGGAATCGCCATCACCGTATGCCCGAGAATGATCCCCACATCCGATCCGACCAGCCCCAGACCGGCAAACAGATAAAACAGCGAAACCGCGGTGACAATATTCGGAATAATCATTGGCAGCAGAAAAGCCATGACCACCAGGCTGCCGGATTTCCCGTGATGACGCGCTAAGCCAAACGCCGCCACGCCGGAAATGATCACGGCCAGCGAGCCGGTCACCAGTGCAATGCCAAATGAACGCACCGTCGCCCCCGTCCAGATCGGCGATTGCAGATAGGTTTCCATCCAGCGCAGCGAGAAGCCTGGTGGAGGGAACTGCAAAAAACTGGAACTGCTAAACGCCATCGGCAAAAACGAAATTACCGGGGAAATCAGTACCACGATCACCAGAATACTGAATAATGGCAGTAACCAACCAACGCCGGGAGCGCCAGGAATAAACCGCAATCCGGCGCTCAGCCAGTCGGTCACTTTTGCCGCCGTCGCCGTGACGGCATAACCCACCAGCCGTACCCGTTTGCCGCTGGCATGGCCCTCGCCGCCAGAAATAGCCGACATACCGAACAGTTTGTCATAGCAAAGACAGACAATCAGTGTGGTTATCAGCAACAGCATCGCCACCGCCCCGGCAAGCCGCCAGTTAAGTAATTGCTGTACCTGGGTTATCAGTAGTTGGCCGATCACTGAATCCTGCGGACTGCCCAGCAATGCCGGGGTAATAAAAAAGCCAAGCGAGCCGATAAAAATCAGTAAACAAGCCGCGACGACACCGGGCATCGACAGTGGAAAGAAAATCCGCCAGAAGCTCTGCGCCCGCGATGCTCCCAATGTATAACCGGCACGCAGTAGCCCGTTATCGATACCGGTCATGGTTGGCAGCATGGTGATGATCGCCAACGGCAACATACTGTGCGCCATCGCAAACACCACTGCACCGCGTGTATAGAGCACATTTAACGGTTGATCCGCCCCCATTGACATTAAGATTTCAGACAAAATACCGCGTCGTGAAAGCAGCACCAGCCAGGCGAAATTCTTTAACAATGCACTGGTCCAGAACGGCAATAAGATCAACCACATCAGTCGACGTCGCGTATTTTCACTGCGCTGAGATAACCAATATGCCACCGGATAACCCACCAGCAGGCACGCCAGCGTGGTTTGCAGCGCGATGGAAAAGGTATTCAGCGTCACTTTTACATAAATGCCGGCACCAAACATCTGCCGCCAGACAGCCAGCGAAAAGTGTCCATCGCTGTCCTGAAAACTGAGCAGCATCAATTTTAGTGTCGGCCAGGCGAGAAAAATCGCCAGGAACACTAATCCCGGCACCGCCAGCCATAGGGGATGCCAACGCCATTTTCGCATCAACAGGCGTTTTTTGAGGGTGGATATTGCATGTTCCGCCAAGGAAAAACCTCCATAAAGGCAAGACGGCGCTTAAGCACCGTCGTCCTGATTAACTCAAGATCCACTTTTCAAAGCGTTCGGTCAGTGCAACCTGATGATTGCCCCAGTAATCGGCCCCTAACTGTGCAAGGTTTTGAATGTGATCAGGCGCGGTGGGTAACAATGCGGCCTTTTTCTGATCAATAAAGTCGTAGGCTTTGATGTTGGTGGGGCCGCAGGCCAGGTCGTTGGTGTACAGCGACTGACGTTTTGCATCCATACAGAACTGGATGAACTTGCGTGCCGCGTCAATTTTCGGACTGCCATGCGGAATAGTGAAACCATCAATGTTGTACAGCCCCTGCCCCCAGGCAATCGAGGCGGGCGTGCCCGCATCAATAGCGGTCTGTGCGCGGGTGCTCCAAATGCTCATCATATCCAGCTCGCCGCTTTGCAACATTTGCGTGGCCTGGGCGCCACTGGTCCACCAGACATCAATAGCATGCCGAATTTTATCGAGGCTGCGAAATGCCCGGTCCACATCCAGTGGGTAAAGGTTTTTAGCATCAACGCCATCGGCCATCAATGCCAATTCGAGGGTACAAACCGGGCTGCGCCACAGTCCGCGCCGGCCTTTAAATTTGGCGGTATTCCAGAAATCGGTCCAGTTGGCAGGCGTCGCTTTACCGGCAAACGTATCGGTACGATAACCCAATGCCAGGGCATAAATACTGACGCCACCAAACTGCGGCGTAATCGAGCCCTTCACATAGTTTTCCGGATCAGGCACCTGAACATGCACATCTTCCAGATACGGTTTGTCTAGCTTGTTCAAACGCACCAGATGCTCTGGGTTGAGCAACGCAACGTCGAACAAATAGTTTTTGGTGTCCACCATCATCTGAAATTGCGGGACCGGATCGGGACCCAGTACAGTATTAATGATCTTGATACCGGTGGCAGCTTCAAACGGCTGATAAAAGGCTTTGCCAAATCCGCTGCCATAAGGGCCGCCCACATCGGCGATGGTCAAACTGGTGACCCCTGCGGCGCTGGCGGAACGACTGATGGACATCGGCGCCACGGCCGCTGCCGCTACTGCGCCCACGCCCAGTTTAAGCGCATCACGTCGCGTGTACTGTTTATTCTCTTTCATCCTCATTCCCCTGCTGCATAGCAAAATAGTGTTATATCCGTCATCCTGCGAGATGCAGAGGTATTGACTGCATCCCGACGTGAACTGGGTATATATCCCGGCACGAGAGCCGTTATTTTTCCTCGGTTTCCTCAGCGTTGATGGCGCGATTGACCGTAGTGATCAGTTGTTCAATCGCCTCATCGGTAAAACGCTGGCGGAAACGCCGATCAAAGGTGGTAAAAATACTGATAAAGGAGTTTTGGCAGTGATCAAGCAGGCGATCAGCCTCTGTTGCAGTAATCGTCAGTTGCGCTTGTAAAAAGCGGTTAAAATGCTCACGGGCCAGCGGATTTTCCAGCACAAAGATGGGCTGTGTATCACGTGAAATCAGACGGTAACGTGCAACCTTGCTGAGACAGGTCACCCTGGCGAGCAGAGGCCGGTGCCGCGAGTGCGGCCCCACACTGAGCATGACCTCGCCTTCTTCCAGAATCCACTGCTGACGCGCAGTGTCGTAATAGCGCAAATCAGTTGCGGGAACGGTTAAGGTAATTCTCCGCTGTTCACCTGGCTGTAATTCGACTTTACAAAAGGCGCGCAGCTCTTGCTCAGGCCGCAAATGCCGCGAACGGTGGTAGTGGCTATAAAGCTGGCAGATCTCTTTCCCGCTGCGGGCGCTGGTGTTGGTTAAGGTAAAGCTGACATTAACGGCTTCTCCCACTTTCAGCGTCTCGCGGTCCAGCACGATATCGCTGTAGGCAAACTGGCTATAGCTAAGACCAAAACCAAAAGGAAACAGCGGCTCTACCTTACGCACGTCGTACCAGCGATAGCCAACAAAAATGCCCTCGCTGTAATAATGGCGACCATTCTCGCCAGGATAACTGTGCCAACCGGGAATATCTTCAATGCGCTGTGGGAAGGTGACCGTGAGCTTGCCGCTCGGGTTGACCGCACCAAACAATACATCTGCCAGACCACCGCCCATTGCCTGCCCGGCATAAAAGGTTTCCACCACCGCCGCCACATCATCCAGCCATGGCATAACCACCGCATCCGGGTTAGCCAGCACCACGATAACGTTATTGTTGGCGGCGGCCAGCGCGCTTATCAGTTCATCATGACCATGTTGTAAGCCAAGTGTATGCCGATCAGAACCTTCACCGTCATAGCCATCTTCACTGTTGACAAAGACCACCACGCGGTCGGCCTGACGTGCGGCGGCACAGGCTGCTTCGCATAATTCTGCATGCTGACGGGGGTCGTCGCTGGTGCCCTGACACCAGTTAACGACCATGCCGTCACGGCAATATTTCTGGATTTCATCATACGGAATATCCACCCGCGTTGGCGTGGTAGTGGCGCATCCGGAGCCCTGGATCACCGGTTTTTTTGCCCCTTCCCCCACAATCAACAATCGCTGGCCGTCTCGGACTTGCAGCGGTAACGTCTGATGATTATTTTTCAGTAGCACAATAGACTCGGCCACCATCCGGCGTGCAAGGGCATGATGAGCGTCCGTTTCCATCGCAACGTCTGACCGTTCGGCCGCTTTGGCTCGCAGAACCAGCCTCAAAACACGTTCAGCCGCGCGTTCGGCTTGTTCACGCGATACCTCGCCTGTTTTTATCGCTTTCACCAGTTGTGCCTTGCGGGTTTCGCTTTCAGGCATGTCCAGATCGTTGCCTGCCCGCAACGATGCCGGACGATCTTTTACTCCGTGCCAGTCAGCCACCACTACGCCTTCAAAACCCCACTCATCACGCAACACATCCGTCAGCAACCAGGGATTTTCCGCTGTCTGTAACCCATTTAGCCGATTGTAAGAACTCATCACCGTCCAGGGATGAGACTGTTTGATCGCCCGCTCAAATCCCCGTAAGTAGATCTCGCGCAGTGCGCGCTCATCAACAATCGAGTCCATGCTGGTACGTTCAACTTCAGAGTTATTACAGGCAAAATGTTTTAACGATGCGCCAACACCTTGTCGTTGCAAGCCGTTTATTACCCCGCTGGCGATATCGCCGCTAATTAACGGATCCTCGGAGTAATATTCATAACTCCGACCGCCGAGCGGGGTACGACGAATATTGATGCCAGGCCCGAGCAACAAGTTAACGCCAAGATGCTGGCACTCTTTTCCCAGCACCTCCCCCAGCGTTTCCGCCAGGCTGATATCCCAGCTACAGGCAAAACTGGAACCATTCGGAAAGCATGTCGCGGGCTTCATGGTCCCCCACGCCACTTCCACATCTTTCGCCCGTTGATTGACCACATTGAGAAAGGCTGAAAAATCCTGGCCACCTTTTTCGTCATGCTCAATTTGCGAAATGGAGTAACGTACGCCGTAAGTACCATCCGTCATGATAATCGGTGGGATACCGAGGCGCGCATTGGCTTGCGTTTTCCACATGCCATGGCCGCTGAGAATATCGCCGAGTTCTTCGGGCGTCATAGACTGGATCTGCGACAATAAATCCCCGTGCTGAAATAAAGCCGTACTCATGCTGGTATATTCCTGTCAATGTAATAGCAGCAAATATTTGCTACAAAATTATCTGACAGTCACTATGTACCGAGGAGAAAGCGCGGCTAAAGTAGTAATTTGTTTCCCAGTAGAGTTAAAAAAACTATTTAGCCATGAAAGAAAAAAATAGTCTTATTACCTGTCAACAAGAACCCGTGTTTATAGTGGTACGGAATTTTCTGTGCCCTGAAATTGTGCCCGTCGGACCGTGCCATACGCCATATTGCACAAGCAAAGTGCAAAACATGCACCAATGAGGCGATTTTAAAATCAGGGTCAGTTTATTTCTCTGACAGCAAGATTTATTTTATTTTTTTTGTATTGTTTTTTTGTTTTCAAAGACACCCATAACCTAAAAAAATACTCATCCGAGTAATCATTATCAGGGCTGTTTTATTAAGAGCCCGGCCCAGCTGGTATTATTGTCGCCGTCAATGTGGACACGGACAGCGCGGAGAAACCGGCGCGTACACGTAGTACGTGGGGATTTCTGGCACTGCACGGGGCCAACGTGGCAAGTAACATTTGCCTAATGGGCCAGGCTCTAAGCGTAATGGGTCTAATCCGCTGTACCACAATACATATAAACCGACCACGGAGTCGCACTGGTTTATGTGCTGAGCATAAAAAAAGAGAGCTTTGTTTTTCTCGTTCAGCACGAACATACTCAAGCCAACGTTTTTCGCCGCGTGCGGATATACCCCATTCCATTGTGAGGATATGATGAGAAAAATAATCTTTGATACCGATATCGGTGTTGATGACGCGTTTGCCCTGGCCTATGCCGCTCAAACACAACACATCCTTGGTATCACCACCGTATTTGGCAATGTACCTGTTAGTCAGGCGGTTAAGAACGCCAAAGTTTTTTCCCGGGAAATCGCATTAAACGCCCCCATTTTTCGCGGCTGCTCGCGTCCTTTGGCATTACCCGCTCTCGTCAACAGCACCACAGTTCATGGCCGTGATGGATTGGGTGATGCGCTGGAAAATCCTTATGATGATAAGGCTGACAATGCCATCAGTTTTATCATTGATACCGTGAAAGCACAGCCCGGTGAAGTGACTCTGGTGGCCATCGGTCCGCTGACCAATATCGCGTGCGCAATCAATCAGGCGCCAGAAATTATTCCCTTAGTTAAAGACGTTGTTATCATGGGCGGCGCTTTTGGCACTCGGGGCCATGCCGGGAATGTTTCTCCTCACAGCGAATTTAATATCTGGAAAGATCCTCATGCCGCCGATCAGGTATTGTCTTCTGCATTGCCGGTCGTGATGCTACCGCTGGATGTCACACACGAAGTGCTGATCAGCGGCGACGAGATTCGATATTTGAATTTCCCTGTGCTGACACAAATATCCAGCGGCTATCTGCAATACAGCCTGACGCATGAACGGTTTGAAGGCATGGCATTACACGATAGCCTGACGATTTCATGGCTGACTCATCCTGAGTATTTCACTACCGTTAAATCGCCCATCAGAGTGGTGACCGATGGTATTACCCGTGGACAAACACTGCGCCAGCTCACGCAATTAGCATCGCGTTTTAATCCCTTTGAGCATTGCAGTAAGCAAACGCTTTGCCTGGACGTAAACGCCAGTAAAGTGAAAGCAGCATTTTTCCACAGCTTGCAGAAATAAGCTCATTGGGCCCAGCCCGGCGACAACTGAGTGAACCCTGGTCACTTAGCGCCTGGTCCGGTAGGTATTATTGTCGCCGTCAATGTGGACACGGACTGCGCGGAGAAACCGGCGCGTACACGTAGTACGGGAGGATTTCGGGCACTGCCCAGGGCCAAAGTGGCAAGTAAAATTTGCCTAATGGGCCAGGCTTTTATTCAGGTAAGTGGCCCAAAAAAAACAATCCCATGTTGGTCACTCATTGTGATTGCTGTTGTTTACCCGCATTATTTTATCTCCACATAAAAAATCGCATTTTATTTATCACATCCCCAATCATATTTAGTCTGTTTTATGCAGGAAAACAGAAATAAAAGTCGCAATAAAAAAGAGGTTACTCTGCAGCGAATGTCTGCTTTTGCAGATATCCTGTCTGTATTTGTCGATCAAAACAAAACACGCCATGCGATAATCAAACCCATTATCTTGATCGTTAAAGGTTACATTAAATGGAAGATTACGTCATTTTCGGCATGTCTTTGCCCCACATAGTTAAGGTGTTGGTTCTCGCTTATGTGGTTTATAAAATAAGCATGTCTTTATTTAAGCACAGCAATTTATGGACAAATGCATGGCATAAACCGCTAATGTCATTTTCGGTCTACCTGATGAGTGTTTCATTTATTTATTACCTGAGGTAATAATGCAAACATAAAAAACATTTCGATTACAGTTATCATTTTTCTGCTGGCCTGCGTATCAATTTACTTTGTTTCAGAACAGCAAATTAATGGCTTATGGACGCGAGATGGCAGAATCAGGGCGGATGTAATTACGCTGTCTGGTGAGGTGGACGGTTATCTGAACGCTGTCTATGTCAAAGATAACCAATGGGTAAAAAAAGGACAGCTGCTGTTTACTGTTGACGATCGCGATTACACGCTTCGTGCGGAACAAAGCAATAATGCAGTGATATCTAAGAAATATAATATGAACAGGCTCGGCGAGATGTATAACAGAAGACACCGACTGGCCGGCAACGTACTCAGCAAAGAGGATGTAAGCAACGCCGGGCTGGAATATGCTATTGCGCAGGCCGATTTTCAATCCAGCCAGGAAGAACACCGCCGGGACGAACTCAATCTTTCGAAAACTAACGTGTATTCACCCGCCGATGGCTATATTACCAATCTACTTATACACGCGGGCGACTATGTCTCATCGGGAAAAAACCTGGTATCGATTGTCAAAGATAAAAGTTTCTATGTTTATGCCTATTTCCAGGAAAATGAGATAGAGAAAATCAAATCGGGTTTGCATGCCAATATCACGTTACTCAACAGCAAGATTAAGTTCAGCGGTGAAGTAGAAAGTATATCAAAAGGAATAGCCGACTACAGCAATAAAAGCACTCAGGGCGAACTGCATAACATTGACCCAACCTTCGAGTGGGTGCGATTACCGATGCGTATTCCCGTGAGAATATCAATATCCTCTGATGATAAAAACTATGCCTATTTAGTCTCTGGCATGACCTGTACGGTAGAGATTTTAGGTCAATAATGAAAAATAACCTTCTCGATCCACGCGTAGTATCGTTAACAATATCTATTTACCTGATACAGATCATCTCGTTTTATTTTAATATTAATGGGATTCCTACCTCGATAATGAGTGCCATTGTAGTGATACAAAGTTTTATCGGCACACAGTACCTCAAGGCCTATAATCGGATCATTGGTACTATGCTGGGCGTAACATTCTCATTTTTAGTCACCTGGCTATTTCCGGAAAATGCAATCTATATTATTGCGATAACCTTGATTTTGGTTACCTTCATGACGGTCATCACCAGTTTGGTGAGCAGCGAAAGAAGCTACCTTTGCCAGCTGGTTGTTAATACTTATGCATTTGTCGTAATACCTGTCCTTGCGGATCCCAGCCAGTCGTTTCATAGCCTTGTTTTCAGGGCAACCAATGTCACGCTGGGTGTGGCGATTTTAGTCATCGTGTCATCGCTGTTTTTCCCTGGCTATAGCCATTTTAATCTGAAAGAAAATATCCGTTCTGTATTCAAAAAAACAGCGACTTTCCGTAAAAAAATTATCGGACAAAGAACGATAGAGGCCGATGAAATAAAACGTTATTTTGCCGAAATCTCCGATCTGATCATCAATAAACGCATCATAAAATATGAACAGGGCCTAAGTCTTAACGCTGGGACAGCACTTGATATCTACGCCTCAATGACCCTGATACTGTTTTTTTACACCAATACGCTCCGCCATTCACGCAATGTCGACGGCGCCATTTCGGTTGCCATACAAAATGACGTTATTGCGATGATCAACCGTGCCTTCCACTACAGAAACGATCTCAGGAAATTCAGTCACCAGAATGTCGCTGACAAACATGCCATTTTTGAGCATCATGCATTTAAACAAGCTGGAATACGGGGATTACGCGCTTTTTTCATCACTGTCATCCTGCTTGCCGTTTGGTATATCACCGGATGGCAAGCAGGCAGCACCCTGGTTACCTTAGGTATTGTTTACCTCATCCTGCTTTCCAGCTTCCCGGCACCTGTCGTTGCAGCCAAAGACAGTGTCTATGGTACCGTGGTGGGTGTAGTGGCCGCCTGGTTGTATATCCAATTCGTTTACGGATTTTCTTATGCGTATAACACCCCGGCGATCTATTTTCTGGCGCAACTGCCGATACTGCTCTACGGTGGCCAGTTGCTGTTTAGCGGCAAGACGTTTTTAATTGGCATCACATTTCTCACCACCTTCGTCTTTGCCGCTGAGCCAGGTAATAGCGGTGTGGTGAGCTACACAACATTTATCAATAGTTCACTTGGGGCGATAGCCGGGCTGATGATCAGTAGTCTGGGGCTGGTGTTTATTTTTCCGGAGAAGAATAACGCCAGCAACCGGCAGCTCATCCGACGGACGCTAAAAGAATTAAGCCAAAGAATGGCGAGCCGGAAAATAGTGCTGCTACCGGTAATCAATACCATGCATGACAGACTACGACTGACAGGATCATCAACACCGTATACCCGTGATGATTTTACTGTTTTGGCTAACCTGAGTTCACTGTATGTCATCTTTTACCATGTGCGGAGACATAAACTGAGCGATGATATTATTATGCCGCTGCGACGATTACTGACTTTATGGGCGAATACGGCTGAATTGTGCATGGACCATCAGGCGCGCCAGGATTTTGAAAAGCTGATGAGCAGCGAAACGGGCGAGTCAAAAAAGGTGTCAATGTGCGCCTATGACATTCTCAGAGAGATTGAACGAATTTATGAACAATAAAAACTATCATCGCTCATTTTTTTATGGCATGGATATTTCAGCGAATACGCTAACAATTCTCAATGCCGTCCTGACCGCCAACACCGAAATCACGCCACATACCCATAACTGGGGGCAGTTGAATTTTATCAACAACGGCGTCATAGAGATCAATATCGATAATGAATATAATCTCATCGCACCGTGGCAATATGCAGTTTGGATCCCGCCCGGCGTATTGCATTCCAGCTTTAATAAAAAAAACACTGATTATTGTTCAATATCTATCCCTGCTAATCTTTGCCATCGGCTGCCGCAAAAAACCTGTATTTTAGAAATGTCGGAAGTGACCCGCTCCATCATCAAAGACCTGCTATATAGAAAGATTACCGCGTTGTCTGACCGCCGGGGGATCAACTTATCCCAGGTCATTATCGATGAGCTGGCAACATCCTCGACGACCTTCACTTATCTGCCCGGAACCGACGATAAATACTTGCGTCCAGTTCTTGATTTCCTTAAAGAAAACCCCGGTGATAACCGCACGCTGAATGAATGGGCGCAAAAAGTATATACCTCGGAAAAAACGCTTTCACGACGGTTTAAAGACAAATTACATATGCCTTTTCGCGAATGGCGTTCAAGGCTACGATTTTTGCACTCACTGCCAATGCTGAAAACGGATATGACCATTGAGGAAATATCCTGGCGGCTTGGCTACAACAATACATCGTCCTTTATTGTGATGTTCAGCAAGGTATCCGGTACGACGCCCGAACGTTATCGAAATCGTCTGTTTATGAAATAACCGATTATCCTTGTTTCCCGTGGTGAGGATAGCAGCATGAGGAGACAAATTTCATGCCATAGAATGACTACGCCACATTGAACATGTGACCTTAATTGTCTGCTATAGACTCAGGAAAATTACACCCTGTGTGTTTGTCGGCGTCGCCACCAGAACCTCAAATTTTAACTACCCATGTATTCTCATCCCCGCATCCTGAAGGACGGCGGGTATAGACCGCTATTGCTACCGACTGCAACAGTAATGCGGGAATTGAGATATAGCCAGGCACGGCACTGTGCGACGATAGCCGTCTCCGCACCTCAGGTGCTTATTTCTCAGGGGCTTTATTATGTCCAGCGCAGAAAAACGTGCCGATTCGCCATTGCTTAAAGTGAATTCACAGCAAGCAGAAGCCGCATTGCCGCTACCCTCCTCACCCGCACACCTTATTCGCAGTGATGAGGAAGCCATTGCCATCGCACACCGGTTGGCTGAGGATTTCGCGCAACAGGCAGCCTGGCGCGATCGGGAAGGCATTTTACCGCTAAAAGAGCTGGATGCTTTTTCCCGCAGCGGCTTATGGGGCATGACCGTGCCGAAAGCGTATGGCGGGGCTGAGGTTTCCTGGAAAACGGTGGCAAAAGTAATCGCGACCATTTCTGCCGCCGATTCGGCACTCGGCCAACTGCCGCAAAACCATCTGGCTGGCGTTGCGCATCTGGTGGCGGACGGTACGGAAAGTCAAAAACAGATGCTGCTGGCAGAGGTGTTGTACGGGTTGCGCTGGGGCAATGCCTTTTCGGAAAAAGGCGGCAAAACCGTGGCGGATTTCACCACCCGCTTCCATCAGGAAAACGACGACGTGGTGGTCAGCGGCGAAAAATTCTATGCCACTGGCGCCCTGCTGGCACACCGGGTCCACGCGGTGGCGCTCGACGCGCAAGACCGTGCGCATCTGATCATCCTCGATCGTGACGCGCCAGGGTTGACAGTCATTAATAACTGGTCAAGCTTTGGTCAGCGGACCACCGCCTCAGGTACGGTAATCCTTGATCAGGTGCGGGCGCCGCTGTCGCGCGTTATTCCTGCATGGCAGGCATTTGAACGCCCGACCGCCGCCGGACCAATTTCGCAAATTATTCAGGCCGCAGTGGACGCTGGCATCGCCCGTGGCACGATTGCAGATACACTGCGTTTTGTGCGCGAAAAATCACGTCCATGGATTGACAGCGGTCAGGAGAGTGCAACACAAGACCCTTTCACCATCGCCGCTGTCGGTGATCTGGAAATCCGTTTGCACGCAGCGGAAGCGCTGCTATGGTACGCGGGCGAATTAATTGATGAAGCATTACGCCAGCCCAACGCCGCGACAGTCAATGCCGCCACCATCGCCACTGCGGAAGCAAAAGTGCTGACTACTGAGATTGCCATTCTGGCAGGGAACAAGTTATTTGAACTCGCCGGCACCCGCGCTACTCTGCAGAGTTATAACCTTGATCGCCACTGGCGTAACGCCCGAACACATACCCTGCATGACCCGGTGCGCTGGAAGTATTATCACGTCGGTAATTACTACCTGAATGATATCGCCCCGCCACGGCACGCGTGGAACTGAACAATGTGGGAGCGGATAATGGCAGGAAACGTGATGTTGTAAGCATGCGGATCCATCAATAAACAGCACCAATGCTAATACTTGCATGTTGGTTTCAGCCATTAAGAAATCTAGACATCTAAACGTTCATTTTGTAGAGTGGTTTAGTACCATCATTTATTCCGTTGAATATAGGCAGAAACAGTAGAATGAGCCGTAATACAGTAATCCTTGATGGCGGCATGGGCCGTGAACTTGCCCGGATGGGCGCCCCCTTTCGTCAACCGGAATGGTCAGCCCTCGCCCTGATGCAATCACCACATTATGTACGCGCCGCACATGACGCTTTTATTGCCGCAGGTTCCCGCGTTATTACCACCAATAGCTATGCCCTGGTTCCCTTTCATATTGGAGAACGGGTCTTCGCTGAACAGGGCGCGGCGTTGGTACGGCTTTCCGGCCAATTGGCGCGCGCAGCGGCAGATGCCGCGCCAGCGAAAGTGCAAGTCGCCGGTTCTTTGCCGCCGGTACTCGGTTCTTACCGCCCGGACTTGTTTGAGCCGGTTGCCGCCAAAAAATTACTGGCGGTGCTGGTTGCCGGCCTGACAGACTACGTCGATATCTGGCTGGCGGAAACACAGAGTTCCGTGGCCGAGGTTGAAGCCGTTCGTGCGGTGCTGGGAAACGATCCACGCCCGCTGTGGCTGTCATTTACTCTTCACGATGAACACGATGCCAAAGGCAAGGCGTATTTGCGTTCTGACGAGACCATCACTGAGGCGGTCGAGGCGGCTCTCCGTTTGTCAGCCAGTGCTGTTTTGTTTAACTGTAGCCGGCCAGAAGTGATGGCCGCCGCTATTGAGGAAGCGCACGCCGCGCTGACTGCACACGGCGCCACGCTGGATATCGGCGTCTATGCCAATGCCTTTGAACCCTCAGACAATAAGCAGGGGGCCAACGAAGGACTCAGTAAAATACGTCAGGATACTGACCCTGCAGGCTACCTGCGTTTTGCCGAACAATGGGTTGCCCTGGGCGCGACTCTGGTCGGGGGGTGTTGTGGGATCGGTCCTGAACATATTGCCGCGTTAAACGCTGCATTGCATAACCAACAATAAAATGCTCCGGCAAACCGGAGAGATAAAAACCAAATCTTGTCGCGGAAGGCGCCACTGGTGCAGGCAATCTGAAAACAGCGTACTGTCGGAGTCACCCTATCCGCAGCGAATAGCACTGACCGCACGGGATTTAAGCCATAAATAATGGGTTTATCTGCATTGATAAGGGAAAAAATGATTAATCGTCGCTCGTTTATTAAAACGGCCGGAGTCCTCTCCGCCGCTGCTGCAACCGGCACCCTGTGGCCCGTGGGATCGGCTTTTTCCGCCCCGACAGCCGGCACCCCGAAGAAAGGCGGTCATTTGGTGGTCGGCGTGGATAACGCATCCAGCACTGATCGCCTTGACCCGGCATTTTGGTTTGAAACCTACATGTACTTCGTTGGCTCACAGATATTTAATAATCTGGTGGAGATTGACGAAAATGCGAAACTGGCGCCCTCATTGGCCGAATCCTGGCAGGCGACGAATAACCACCAGACCTGGGTACTTAATATTCGCCAGGGCGTACAGTTTCATGATGGACGTTCCCTTAGCGCCAAAGATGTGGTGTATTCACTGAATCATCACCGCGGAGAGAAATCCACGTCGCCGGTCAAAGGGTATCTGGATGCAGTGACCGATATTACCGCCAGCGGCGCACACGAAGTCACCATCACCCTTGCCTCACCCGACGTTGAATTTGTCTGGCTACTCAGCGCCGTGCATTTCGTGATCACCGCAGAGAATGAGAATTTTGATAAGGGCATCGGTACTGGCGCCTTTATTCTGCAATCTTTCCAGCCGGGGGTGCGCAGCCTGGTCAAGCGTAATCCCAATCACTGGAATAGCGCACGAGGCCATGTCGATTCGGTCGAAACGCTGGCGATGAATGATTCCACAGCCCGTGTCGCCGCGCTGGTCAGTGGTTCAGCCCACCTGATTAACCGGGTAAATCCGCGGATCGTCAGCCGGGTTGAACACTTGCCGAATTTGAAGCTGGTACGGGCTAAAGACAGCTCAATTTATACCTTCCCCGGGCTGTCGAATCTGGCGCCGTTTAATACCCTTGATGGCCGCCTGGCGCTGAAATATGCCATCGACCGCCAGCAAATTATTGATACCGTGCTTGGCGGTTACGCCAGCATAGCAAATGACAACCCGATTTTTCCGTCTAACCGCTATTTTGCCGCCGATATCCCCCAACGTCCCTATGATCCGGAAAAAGCCAAATTTCACTGGAAAAAATCCGGCTTCAGTGGTCCACTGACGCTGTCGGTCGCGGATGCCGGCTTCCCTGGCGCCACCGATGCCGGGCAGATTTATCAACAGTCCGCCGCCAAAGCAGGCATCGAGCTCAATGTCGTCCGTGTGCCTGATGATGCCTTCTGGAACGATATCTGGCAGAAAAAGGTGTTTGTTTCCTCTAACTGGGCAAATCGACCCACTGCCGATGCCCTGCTCTCGCTGGTATTTACCAGCCAGTCAAGCTGGAACGAATCCGCCTGGCACGTACCGGCGTTTGATCACCTGGTGAAAGCGGCGCGCGCAGAAGCGGATGAAGCCAAACGCAAGCAAATTTACCATGATATTCAGTTGATGCTGGTTGATCAGGGCAGTGAAATTATCCCCTTGTATGCCGATGCGATTGATGGCTGCTCGACAAAAATTAACGGATTTACCTCTGTCCCGGGGATGCCGCTGAGCGGAAACCGGGCGGCAGAAAAAGTCTGGATCGTCGGCTAGTCAGGTAAATGTCATGTCTGAACAGATAACATCACGGCGCCCGGCGCCGTTTTCTTTAGCTAATCTGGTTTTACTGCGTCTGGTTTATGGCGTGCTGATCGTGATAGCGGTGTCGATATTGATCTTTTGCGGGGTGCAACTCCTGCCCGGCAACGCCGCCACCGCTATTTTAGGTCAGAGCGCCACACCGGCGGCGGTGCACGCGCTGAATGTGCAACTCGGGCTGGATCAGCCCGCGCTGAACCGTTACCTTCAGTGGCTGACTGGCGTACTGCACGGTGACTTTGGCGTGAGCTACACCAGTCGAGAGGCAATTGCCGGACCACTGTCCACCCGGTTAGGCAACACGTTGTTTCTCGCCGCAGTAACCGCGGTCATTGCAGTGCCGCTGGCGTTGGCCGCCGGGCTAATTTCGGTTCGTTACCAGGGCGGCGTGGTAGATACCGTGCTCAATGCGTTTACCCGGGCAACGGTTGCGCTGCCGGAATTCTTCTCCGGCTACGTATTGATTCTGATTTTCGCCATCACGCTGGCCTGGGTTCCGAGCAGCGCCAGTATCGCGGCGAATATGCCTTTGTCGCAAAAGCTAAGCGCCATCGCTCTGCCCTGCGCTACGTTAGTGTTGGCGATCCTTGGGCACATGAGTAACATGACGCGTGCTGCGCTGATTGCGGCGCAAAGCGCCGCCTGGGTTGATACCGCGGTGTTGAAAGGATTGTCGCCATGGCGCATTCTGTGGCGTCATGTTTTGCCCAATGCACTGGGCCCCATCATCAATGTAGTGGCGATGAATCTGGCCTATTTGATGGTCGGGGTCGTGATTGTTGAGAATGTTTTTGTCTACCCCGGTCTGGGACAATATATGGTCGACAGCATCAGCAAACGCGATATCCCGGTGATGCAGGACTGCGCGCTATTGCTGGCGGGGATCTATATTCTGCTCAATCTGGTGGCGGATGTGATGGCGCTGGTCGCCAACCCACGTTTGCGGCATAACCGATGACATTAACCTGCTGTTTTAAAACTGTTTAAGATGAGATGGAAGTATGCCTCCGATGAAACCTGGCGCATTACCTGGCCTGCTGGGATTAAGCCTGTTTGTTATTGTCGCGGTTTTTGCGCCCTGGCTGGCGCCGCATACCCCTGATCAGATCATCGGTCAGGCATGGCAGGAACCCGGACCGCGCATGCTGCTGGGAACCGATAATCTCGGACGTGATCTGCTTTCGCGCCTGATTTGGGGAACCCGGGTTTCGCTGGGTGTCGCCGTCATTGCCACCGTGCTGGCGTTCGCCGTTGGCGGCTCATTGGGATTTATCGCCGGACTGCGCGGTGGTTGGCTGGATCAAATCATCTCCCGGCTCAATGATGTCGTGATGGCGATCCCAACCTTAATTCTGGCGCTGATTGTCCTGGCGGTGTTACCTAAATCGATTTGGGTGCTGATTATGGTTCTTGGTTTACTGGAATCAACCCGAGTCCTGCGCGTCGCGCGCGCCCTGGCGGCTGATATCGGCGTGATGGAGTTTGTCGATGTGGCACGCCTGCGCGGAGAACGACTGAGCTGGATCCTCTGGCGGGTAGTATTACCCAACGCCTTACAAACCTTGATTGCCGAATTTGGCCTGCGTTTCATTTTTATCCTGCTGTTTTTATCCGCCCTGTCATTCCTCGGTTTGGGCATCCAGCCCCCTACCGCAGACTGGGGCGGTATGGCGCGCGAGAATAAAGACGGCATCCTGTTTGGTATTTGGGCCGCACTGGTGCCGGGCGGCGCCATCGCGCTGCTGGCGTTGTCAATTAATGCCGTCGCTGACTGGCTAATGGCCGGATCGAGGCGCAGCTGGGGAGTCAGGCATGACTGAGGACCTGTTACGCGTCGAACATCTGACCGTAGTCAGTTGCGATAAACAACCGCGCACTCTGGTAGATAACGTTTCGTTCACGCTAAAACCGGGCGAAGTGCTTGGGCTGATTGGTGAGTCCGGGGCAGGAAAATCAACCATTGGGCTCGCCATTCTTGGCCATTGTCGTCAGGGGATGAAGATCCACAGCGGAAAAATCATGTTCCAACAACAGGATTTTACCCAACTGTCGCAACGTCGTTTACGTCAAATCCGCGGTCGTCACATTGCCTATGTCGCCCAATCGGCAGGCGCGGCATTTAACCCGGCGATTCCGCTGGGCGAGCAAATCATTGAAGCCGCTATCCAGCACCATCTCTATCAACGCCAACAGGCGCAGGAACGCGCCATCGAGTTACTTACGCTTCTCGACTTACCGGATCCGGCACAGTTTGTTTTACGCTACCCTCATCAGGTCTCCGGTGGCCAGTTACAACGGGCGATGATTGCCATGGCCTTATGTTCCGGACCGGAACTGTTGATTTTCGATGAACCAACGACAGCGCTGGATGTGACCACCCAACTTGGGGTATTAAAAGCCATTGTTGAGGTGATCCGTCTTTCCGGTGTGGCGGCGATTTATATCAGTCATGATCTGGCCGTTGTGGCGCAAGTTAGCGACCAGATCATGGTGTTGCAGCACGGTAAAATGGTGGAACACGCCAGCACGGAACAATTGTTGCAGGCCCCCACGCAGGATTACACCCGGCGGCTGCTCAATGTGCAAAGGAGCGATCATCATCCCCGTGATTGCCAGGGCCAGGCACTGCTGCGTATCGATAATGTCAGCACCCGTTATCATGCACAAACAGTATTACAACACATCTCGCTGGCGATTCCTCCAGCGCGAACCCTGGCGGTAATTGGTGAATCGGGTGCCGGTAAATCGACGCTGGGTAAAGTGATTTGTGGATTATTACCACCAGAACAGGGCGTGGTTCATCTGGCACAGTTCGCGCTGCCACGGGATTTACGTCATCGCAGTCGGGAACAACTGCGAGATGTACAGTTAATTCATCAAATGCCCGATACCGCTCTTGACCCCAAAGCGCGTATTGGTCAACAAATTGCCCGGGTACTGGTTTGCTTCAATCATGCCAGCCGTCAGCAATGTCCCGCACGGGTCGCTGAACTTCTGCGTCAGGTGGGTTTATCGCCAGAGTTGGCCAATCGATTTCCGGCATCGCTTTCCGGTGGGCAAAAACAACGGGTGTGCATAGCACGCGCGTTAGCTGCGGCGCCGAAAGTGATTATTTGTGATGAACCGACGTCGGCGCTGGATCCGCTGGTGGCACGTGATGTGTTGGCGTTATTGCGTGAGATCCAGCAACAAACCGGCATTGCGTATCTTTTTATTACCCACGATCTGCACGTGGTGCGTGAAATGGCAGATGAAGTTGCCGTACTTCATCGCGGCAAAATTGTGCGCTATGGTCCGGTAACGGAAGCGTTGCGAGAACCGCTCGATGATTACACCCGTGAATTACTGCGCGCGCTGCCTGAAATGCGTGTTGGCTGGCTTGAGGAAACCTTAGGTCGTCAAGACAAAGCCACGATGGCTGACCACGATACACTCGCTCATCCCCTCCCGTGAGCATCACGGGGGAAGACGGTAAGCATCAATGTGCGCGCAGATCACTGAGAAAACGCTGCGCGCGTGGATGGCGCGGTGCAGAAAAGAACGCCTCTGGTGTGGCTTTCTCCAGAATTTGTCCCTGATCCATAAACCAGATGGTATCAGCAACATCGCGGGCAAAATTCATTTCATGGGTCACACACATCATGGTCATCCCGTCCTGCGCCAGCCCGCGCATGACATTGAGTACTTCACCCACCATCTCAGGATCAAGCGCCGACGTCGGCTCATCAAACAGCATCACCGGAGGCTTCATTGCCAGCGCGCGGGCAATCGCTACGCGTTGTTGTTGCCCGCCGGACAGTTGTGCCGGATAGGCATGCGCTTTGTGCGCCAGGCCGACACGATCCAGCAACTCACCCGCCTGTTTGCGCGCTTCAGCCGTTTTGACACCCAGCACTTTCACCGGCGACATCATGATATTTTCCAGCACCGAAACATGCGGAAACAAATTGAAATTCTGAAAGACGAACCCGATGCGGGTGCGCAGGCTGTTCAGCCGGGTACTGCTACCATGGATATCGATACCGTCAAACAAGATTTGCCCTTGCTCAATCGGCTCCAGGCGGTTTACCGTGCGAATCAGTGTTGATTTGCCAGAACCCGACGGACCACACACCACCACCACTTCACCGGTTTTTATTTCAGCGCTCAGATCAGTCAGTGCCTGATATTCGCCATACCACTTATTGACCTGATTGAACAGAATCATCGGTCTCATCATTGCCCCTTATTACTGTTAAGCACGCTCCGGCCATGGCATCCCACTCAATTGCGGGATACCGCCTGGCTTTTGGTGAGCATCGTGGCCTTCATCATCTCTCCCCCTGGCTGGCTTTCATTACGTCGCTTACGCAAAATTCGCGCTTCCAACTTATTGGCCAGCAAGGTCAGACTAAAACAAATGATGTAATACCCGATCGCCACAATCGCAAACACCTGGAAAGGTTTGGTGAGCAGTTGATTATTTACCTGGTTGGCCGCATAAGTGAGTTCCGGCACGTTAATCACGTACCCCAGCGTACTGTCTTTAATGATGGAAACCAGTTGGCTGACTAAACTCGGCAAGGTGTTGTACAGTGCCTGCGGTAAGATCACCAGACGCAGGGTTTTCACATAGCTCATGCCCAACGCCCGCGCCGCTTCGTACTGCCCGCCGGGCAGTGCCTGAATCCCGCCGCGGACAATCTCGGCAATATAAGCGCTTTCATAAATCACCAGCGTACACAACATGGTGCTGAATCCGCTGATGTTATGACCAATAAGCAACGGCACGCAAAAATAGGTCCAGAACACCACCATCAACAGCGGAATTCCGCGCAGGACATACACCCAACAGGCAGCCGGCCAACGGAACCAGCGATAGGGTGAGAGGCGAGCAACCCCAAGTAACGCGCCCACCGGGAAGGCCAACAGCACGGCTAACAACGAAATAACCAGAGTGCAAAGAATCCCCCCCAGCGGCCCATTGGGATACTGCCCCATTAAAAACAGCATCCCGTTGTCATGCAAAATGGTAAAAACATCAAACATGGGGTTACCTCGCATAAGCGCGCTGGAAATGCCGCGCCAGTAGCGCACCGCCGGCCATCAGCAGCAGTGAGCAAGACAAATAGCCCAGGGAAGCAATCAGATAAGATTCAAAGGTGCGGAATGTCTGGTTTTCAATATCACGCGTGATGTAAGTCAACTCTGTCACGCCAATCACCATCGCCAGACTGGTGTTTTTAAACAACAACACCGTGTGATTAATGAGTGAAGGCAGCGCATTGCGGATACCTTGCGGCAAAATAACCAGCCGCATCGCCCGGCCGTAACTCATTCCCAATGCGCGCGCCGCTTCGTTTTGCCCATCGGGAATGGCACGCAACCCACTGCGGATATCCTCTGAAAAATAGGCTGCCTGACAGAGACCAAGCGCAAACATCGAAAACAAAAATTCAGCATTGAAATCATTAATCCACATCTGCACCGACTCCGGTAGCAGCGTCGGGATGGCGAAGTACCACATCATCAATTGAATCAACGTCGGGACATTACGGTGCCAGGACACATACTGCGCCACCAGCAGCACGGCCAAACGTTGGTGAGTTAATCGAATCACCACCAGCAATAAAGCAATAAACATCGCCAGCAGCCACGAACCGACGGCGAGTTTCAGGGTGACAACCAGTCCATCGACGATCATCCGCCCGTACTGGCCCGTTAAGACGGCACTAAAATCCAATGTCATCGCGCCTTCACCCCTTTACAGTTAAGCAATGATTACTCAGTACGATCGCCAGGCCGCATGGTGGAAAGCCCGCCCGGCACCTGCAATGTTGGCGTGATTTCGATATTTCCGATGTTGACGGCAATGGGCGCTGAGACGGCAAAAGCCACGCAATTTGCAATGTCTTGCGCCTGCGGTAGTTCAAAACCGGCGATAAAGCGCCGGTGCGCTTCTTCCTGATCGCCCATCACATTGCCAAATATCTCCGTCGCTACCCGTCCCGGACAAATCTCAGTGACTCGCACCCGCTTGCCATAGCAGTCAACACGCAACTGACGCGACAACGCATGCACGCCCGCTTTGGTGGCGTGATAAATAGAATTGCCATTAAAGTTGTAGATAGCGGCTATCGAGGTGATATTAATAATATGACCGCAATCGCGCGCCACCATGCCAGGCACCAGCAGACGGCACAAATGCAATACCGCCCGCAGGTTGACATCCACCTGACTGTCAATCGCTTCTTCGTCAGCATTCAAAATCGAACCCGGCCGCGATACACCGGCGTTGTTCACCAGGATATCGATCTGCAGGTCCTGACACAGTCGTGTTAGCGCGGCTAAATCGCCCACATCAACAACATGCGCAATACACCCGGTACGCGCGGCCAGCGCCAGTAGTTGTTCTTCACGGCGCGCCACGGCATGAACAGTGATGCCTTCCTGACAAAGTCGTTCGACAATGGCTTCGCCCATGCCGGCTGAAGCCCCGGTGACCAATGCGGTCTTATAATCTGAAAATGGCATCACGCCTCTCCTGTAAACTTATCGCCCTGATCTGTCGTGGCAATAATCATCTGTGGTCTGACTCTATCCAGTAATGGCAAATCGGTATAAGACATAAACGGTTTGAGGCAATAAGGACGGCTTATAACTGCGTGCCTGACCTCGACGACAACCGTCTCGGCGCGACAGGCGGGCGTCACTTTCAGGCGACGTGTTCTGAGTTGCATAACGTGAATAGTGCGCTGTCGTACTCCACACGTTCTTCGTGCTCGACCATCAGCGCGATAATGGTGCCCGCCGTTGGTGTGCGTACCGGGAGGTAAATCAAACCAACGCGGATCAGCGCCAGCAGATCATCTTTTTGTACCTCGGCACCCGTTGTTGTAAAAGGCACGCCATTTAATGGATGAGATAACAACACCGTCCCCGGCATTGGCGCCCGGATAATGTCAGGGCTCGCCAGCGCCGCGGTGGCGGGCGGCGTAATCATGGGGAAGGCTTCCGCCACCGGTAACGCGTCATCATATTTAAGTCGCAGGCGATAATGACAGCCACTGATTTCGATACTGGATAAGCCTGACTGACGCATTTTTTTGGCTAACTGACGTAATTCTGGTAATGCGAACATGCTGTTTCCCATATCAATCTCGTCACAAATACCCGGCGGTATCCCGCAAGTGCGCTACACCGTAACCTGGCGCTATCCAGGTCAGGTAAGAGGGTTTCGCTTTACGGTAATAAGGACGACTTATGCCCGCCTGATTTCGCCCGGCCAGAAGTCAGCAAATGATTCCTGGCCGGGTGGAGAGTACGCAGTGATATCGGTGGGCGCCTGCCGGCAATAATGCGACCGGCTGAAAGAATGTGGTGCGGGCTTATCAGCATGACCCAGTAGGTATTATTGTCGCCGTCAATGTGGACACGGACAGCGAGCAGAAACCGGCGCGTACACGTAGTACGTGAGGATTTCGCGCACTGCCCAGGGCCCAAGTGGCAAGTAAAATTTGCCTAATGGGCCAGGCGCTTATCAGCCCACCAGCGTCAGTGGTCGATTATCCACGGTCCGTTTCGACATCAATGCCAACAGCGTAGCTTTAACGGCTTCCGCCGGTTGCGATAGTGGGAGATGGTCGGACATACAAAATGACAGAGACGCCTGGACATCGGGGTTAATGATTTTCGCCATCCACGCATCGGCGGCCTTTAACATCGCCCGGGCAGCGGATTCCGGCATGATGGTACAACCTAACCCGGCGCCCACCGCTGCATTCAGGGTGGTTTGTGATTCAATTTCACACTTGACGCGATAGGCGATCCCCTCATGAATGAAGGCATCATCAATCACTTTGCGCATGATGTTGTAAATGCGCGGCAAAAATAGCGCATAACGCGCCACGTCAGCCAGCGCGATACTTTTTGTCGGTGAGCGTAAGGTGTGCGGGCAAACAAAATAGAGATCTTCTTTCATCAGCGGCATAAAACGTAAACCATGAATTTCACGGTTACCGTAAATCACGGCCATATCCATGCGTCCGTTCATAATCAATTCGCTGAGCGTGGTACCAAAATTTTCATTGAAATAGAGCACGATCCCCGGATGTTGCCGATGTACCTCTTCCATCAGCGGCAGAGCCAACTGTTGTGCGGCGGTGCCAGGCGCTAATCCCACGGAGACATTGCCGGAAAGCGTCATTCCGGCGCCATCTATCGCACTTTGCGCCTGATCGCACTGGCGCAAAATCGCCTGAGCATGGGTATATAAAATGTTGCCGGCTTCCGTCGGCGTCACGCCACGTTTGGTGCGGATCAGCAACTGCTGATTCACTTCCCCTTCCAGCGTCGCCAACTGCTGGCTCAACGCAGGTTGCGCAATATGTAAGATATCGGCGGCTTGCGTCAGGCTCCCAACGTCAACAATTTTAATGAAATACTTCAGCCGGCGGAGATTCATCTTCACATCCTCAGAACAATACACGTCTGGGTACACAAGCAAAAATCACGCCAGATAAGACATAAACGGCAACAAAATAACGCCACGCCAGCCCGTATCCATGGTACAGCGGCAACCAACGCCACCACCTCATACCGCTGTCAGGGCCCCCCGCAGTTAGCCGCCCTTTTTTGGTGCGTCTGGTCCGCGATCAGCTATTGCTTTGTGTTATGTCACCACAACAAAGCGCTATTGGATTGTGCCACGGCTTCAAATTTATTCTGCTGTTCGACATCCGTCATCTTCTTATATACCGCAAACCACTGGCGGTGCGTCAGGATGATAAGTAAACACCCCACAGAACATGCACCCTTTAGTGGCGTTACTGAACACAGACGGTCAACACCGCGGCAAAGTAAGCGATGACGGATATTTTCGCTGACTCGTGCCGTAGCAATGCACGGATACTGTCGTTAATTGCTGCGGTCATCTGAACACTATGACGTTGGGAACCCCCAGGACCATGCCTGAAATAGCCGATCGCTTAAAAAATGTTTCCGTTTCCGCTTCCGTTGCCATGACACAAAAGGCGCGGGACCTTGCCGCTCAGGGCATCAATGTTGTTGGTTTATCCACCGGCGAACCTGATTTCCCGACCCCGGATCATGCCATTGAAGCCGCCTATGCGGCAGCGCGTTCCGGCGATACCCGCTATCCACCAACCGATGGCACCCCCGCATTGCGCGCAGCAATTCAGCGTAAATTCAAACGCGATAATCATTTGGACTACTCGATTAGCCAGATTCTGACCGCTGGCGGCGCCAAACAGATTATCTTCAATGCCATGCTGGCGACGATCAATCCCGGTGATGAAGTGGTGATCCCGACACCATCGTGGATCAGCTATGCCGATATTGTTAAATTCGCCGGCGGCATCCCGGTACCGATCGCCTGCCCGCAAGAAAATGGCTTCAAACCCTACCCAGGCGATCTGGACGCCGCCATCACCGGGAAAACCAAATGGCTGTTGCTTAACTATCCCAGCAATCCAACCGGTTCAGTGGCCACGCGGGCGGAGATTCAGGCCATTGCCGACGTGATGCTGCGTCATCCTGATGTCTGGGTCCTGACTGATGATATCTATGAACACCTGATTTATGACGATGTCACCTTCTATACCATTGCTGAAGTCGAACCGCGCTTATATGACCGCGTGTTGACCGTGAACGGCGTGTCAAAAGCCTATTCGATGACCGGCTGGCGCCTTGGCTTTTGCGGTGGACCAGAAAAATTGATTAAGGCGATGAGCAACGTGAACACCCAGAACAGTGGTGGCGTCACAACGCTGACACAGGCCGCTGCCGTCGCTGTGCTGGAAGGGCCGCAGGATCTACTGCATGAACGCGCGTTAATTTATCGTCAGCGTCGTGACTGTGTGTTGGATCGTCTGAATGCCATTCCCGGACTGCATTGTCATAAGCCGCAAGGGGCGTTTTATTTGTTCGTTAACATTGCCGCGTTTATCGGTAAAACCAGTGCTGGCGGACGGAAAATAACACAGGATGCGGATTTTGTGCTGGCGCTGATGGAAGAGCAGCATGTGGTGACCGTACCGGGCGCGGCTTATGGCATGAGCCCTTATTTCCGTCTTTCCTACGCCACCAGCATGGCGATGCTGCAAGAAGGCAGTGACAGGATTGCGGCATTCTGCGCCGGTATCCATTAAGGTACCCCCCGGAGACCGGCCCGCACGCGGTTGCGGTGTCCGGGGTTACGCATGCCCGATTAAACAGCTATCAGCCGTGGAATATCTTCGATACACCCGCGGGTTTTCTCAGTGCGCGGCTGTCTGACCGCGCACTGCGCATTATTGTGTCAGCACGTCAGCCGATGGTGCGACTGTCGAGCCATTGGCTTCTATTTCATTACGGACAGCGCGCGCCAGCGCCAGCGAGCCCGGCGTGTCGCTATGGATCAGTATCGATTGGGCGCGTACCGGGAGAGTTTCGCCATCAATGGTGGTTACGCTGCCTGTACGTAAAAACTGACGAACACGCGCACGTACTGCGCTTTCATCAGAGATAACCGACCCGGGTAGCCGCCGCGCCACCAACTGCCCTTTGGCATCATAGGCGCGATCCGCGAGAAAAAGCGTCAACGATGCCAGACCGCTGGCTTGCGCCGCATGCTCGATCACGGTATCTGCCTGGGAAAAAATGATTAATTGCGGGGAAACACGATAAATCGCGGCCATCACGCGATGCGCCAATGCCTCATCACGGTTAATCATGCTACCCATCGCCGCATGAAAACTCAGATGGGAAACCGACGCCCCTTCAGCCTGGGCGATGGCCGTCAACGCCCCCAGTTGATACAGTACTTGCTGACAAATTTCGTCAGCGGAAAACGGTAATTCTTTGCGGCCAAATCCCTGACGGTCCGGTAACCCCGGATGGGCGCCGATGCCCACACCATGTTGCTTTGCCAGGCGGACCATCTGCGTCATGATGGCAGGATCGCCGGCATGAAAACCACATGCAATGTTAGCGGAAGAGACCACCTGCATCAGCGCGGCATCATCACACAGTTGATATACGCCAAAACCTTCTCCCATATCGGAGTTCACATCTATCTTCATGTTTATCCACTCACTCATTGTCAGATTGTTCAAACACCGATGAGTTTTTTCATTGGCCGACAGCTGTCACGCAAACGCATGAGGTATGCACTGATTTTTCCGGCAACCTCAATCGCTTCGCGGGCATCACTTTTAATCAGTTGGATCGACTCGCCAGGCTGGACCTGCCCCAAACGCCACAGATCTTCTTCGATGATACCGGCAATTTTGGGGTAGCCGCCCGCTGTATTGGCGTCACTGAGTTGGATGATCGGTTCGCCGGCCGGTGGCACTTGTACAATCCCGGGGATCAGGCCATAGGAACGCATTTCTACCACCTGTGACGGTATCAGCGGTTGCCCGGCAAGTCGGTAGCCCGTGCGATTACTCTGGCGGGAAACTTGCCAAAGTTGTGACCAGAAACGTGGCGCGTCGGCAGCAAACAACGCATACTCTCCCGCCGGAATCGCTCGCAACTGGATAATCCCTTGCGCATTACAGGGAAATACCGCCGCCATCGCCACACCAGGCGGCACAATCCCCAACCCACTGCGCGGCAATGGCAAGCCGCATGCCGCCCCCAACGGTAAGCGATCTCCTGCTTGTAACGGACGCCCATCAAGCCCGCCAAAACCGCCCCTGAGCGCCGTGCTGCGTGACCCCAACACCAGCGGGACATCAATACCGCCCGCCACGCAAAGATAACCGCGCGCGCCGTAGCGAGGAAAATGCAGTTCAAGTTCCTGGCCGCTGCGCACCTGACCGCCCCACCACGGTGGTAACGCCACACCGGCCAGACGAGCGCGACAATCCGCACCGGTCAGGGCGATGCTGGTATCAGTCAAAAACCGTACGCGAAAAGGGAAAAGCTGAATTTCCAGTCCGGCGGCATTCTCATCATTGCCGAGTAAAATATTGCCCACCCGCAGCGCCAGCGGATCCATCGCGCCACTGACCGAGACGCCGACATGGCGAAACCCATGACGTCCCAAATCCTGTACCGTATTCAATGGCCCGGTTTTGATAACCTCAATCACAGTTCAATCCTTTCAGGCACAAAACGGACACTGTCACCCGGCGCCATCAACGCCGGATTTTCCGCCATCGGATCGAATACCGTTAACTCAGCAAATCCAATGGCATTCCAGCCGTTCGGTCCGGTCAGCGCTGATACGCCTGTCTGCGCGCCGCCAATCGTCACCGTGCCTTTTAACATATTAAGTGAAGGCACCTTTTTACGTGGCGTCGCCAGGGTCGGGTCCAGACCGTGCAAATAACCAAACCCCGGCGCACTACCGAGCGCAAATACGGTGTAATGCCCCCGATAATGGCGTCGTACCACCTCTGCAGCCGATAAGTCGCAATGCCGACACACCGCCTCCAGATCAATGGCGTGTTCGCCACCATAACTCACTGGGATCTCAATCAACTTACCGCACGGATGCACCGCCTGCGCCTGTGACCACAAGGTGTGCAACAAGTCTAATGTGGCCTGCACGTCGACAGGCGTGTGACGAAACAAGACCAGCAGGTTGGTCACCCCCGGGATCAGGGATTCCACCTCCTGATGCGCGCGTAATAACGCCGCCAGCGACCAAATCCGCCGCTGCGCCGGTAAATCAAAATCTCCCGGCGCTTCCACCAGCCAGGCGCGACTGCCAATGGTGGAAATCCTGACGGTCTCTCCCTGGCGGCCCGGCATTAAAACGCCACGAGAAAGCGCTTCACCAGACAACATCATCATTGTTTATTCCAGAGGCTCAAATTTCAGGCTGGATAACGGTTGTACTTTTTCTGCACGTACCATGTTGTATTCCGTGTTTGCCCCGAGCCATTTTGTCCAGATTTGATCAATCGTGCCGTTATCATCCAGCGTTTTCAGACTGGCGTTCACCTTTGTCAGCAGCGCCGGCTCCCCTTGTTTCATCCCAACGCCGATCGGTTCAAGCGCCATTGGCTCGCTGATCATCCCCAGCTCGATACCCTCTTTTTTTGCCTGGGCGATCATTTTAACCCCGGTCATGGTATTGGTGACAAAGCCAACCACTTTGTTTTGCTCAAGGGCAAGAAAGGCCGAGGCAGCATCCTGAAATGTCACGGCTTTCGCACCGGCCAGATAAATCGACTGTTCGGAGGTGGTCCCTTTGGTCGCACTGATGCGTTTACCTTTGAAATCCGCCCGGGTTTTATGCACATTCGGCTTCTTCACCAGCAACATTTCTTTCGCCACATAGTAAGGGTCACTGAACTGGATTTGTTTACCACGGGTTTTGGTATACGCCAGATTAGCGATCAGCACATCAGCTCTTCCGGTGGCGATCACCGCAATGCGTGCTTCAATGGAGGTCGGCATAAGATTAAGTTTCACCCCCATCTGTTGCGCCAGCGCGCCACACAAATCGACATCCATCCCCACTAGCTGGCGGGTTTTCTGGTCGGGAGAAGAAAACGGCGGAACATCAGAATAGACGGCACAATTCAACTGACCGCGAGTCTGAATATCAGTCAAGACATCGGCGTTTGCCGAGCAAAAGACCATCATGAGTGGTAAGGCCAGCAGGGTACAGGCGCGTAACTTCAGTTTCATCCGTATTCTCCGACATTTTTTGACCGTGAGTGACAGCAACAGGCACAGCCTGATTCAGCACACAACATTTGAACGAAATAAGCGACAAACCACGTTAAGAGCCTGGCCCAGTCGGTATTATTGTCGCCGTCAATGTGGACACGGACAGCGCGGAGAACCCGGCGCGTACACGTAGTACGTGAGGATTTCGCGCACTGCCCAGGGCCAAAGTAGCAAGTAACATTTGCCTGATGGGCCAGCCGCTAAGCCTGGCCTGATGCAATAGTGGTTACTCTATAAGCCCTGCTTTCTCGTGTATAAGAGGTAAACCCTGTATAGCAATATGTAATTTGTATGACGTTGAGCACAGCTCGCCAGCCCGCGTTCACCGTGCCACTGCATCAGCATCGATGTTCATCCGCCCGCTATCGGGTATAAGCAAAAACTATCCAGGCAGAACAAAATTATCTTAACCGCAGAGCGACCCGCCATTTTAGGCTGTGCGCAGGCAAGTGAATTCCGTTTTTTAGCGAGAGGGTAACAGTTAACGATGAATTCCAAAATGGGCATTGTGCTTAAAATAATGGCAGCCCTGTGTGCAACATTAATGCTGGCTTGTGTTAAAGGACTTGACGGTGAAATCCCCACGGGCGAAGTGATATTTTTTCGCTCTTTTGTCGCCTTATTTCCCTTGTTGATTTGGCTTAAATTCCAGGGGGATATTTTAACACTAATTAAAACTAACAATATTGGCGGCCATTTGATTCGTGGTTTTTCCGGCACTGGCGGCATGTATTTTAATTATTTAGCACTGGTGTATATTTCACTGGCAGATGCCACCGCAATTAGCTATGCCGCACCGTTATTCACCGTAATTATGGCGGCAATTCTGTTAAAAGAAAGAGTGCATTTGTACCGCTGGTTATCCGTGGTGGTAGGCTTCAGTGGCATCATTATTATGCTCTTTGCA
>JAATFO010000023.1 GCA_015655145.1 Enterobacterales bacterium
CAATACTTTCCAAAGGGAACGAGTTTGGCTGGCTACTCGCAGCGTGAACTGAACGATGTCGCAGCCAAACTGAACGCACGTCCATTACTGTCGGGAGCCTTACATGGGGTAAGGTTTCAGGTGAGTACGGCATCACAACGGCCTTTCTGTGTGCCGGGAGTCTCATGATATTTACCGCTTTTTATATATTTATCTGGCGTAAAACCACAGTAAAAGAACATGACGGTAGTGTCTCAGTGCGTGTAACTGGGGAGTAGAAGAACATGATTAATCGTGAAATGAATATGAGCCAGGCCCTTGCAGAACGGGTGCTCGAAAAGTTAGGTATCCGCAATTTCCCTGAGGCCAGCGGGACTGGTCTCGCGGAGATATATCAGGCGTGGTGCCAATCTGTACCCTTTGATAATATACGTAAACGTATTCTAACTCATAATGGTTCCCCCCAAACCTTGCCTGGGTATACGCCGTCAGATTTCTTTTTAAACTGGCTAGAGTATGGAACAGGCGGTACCTGCTGGGCAGGCCATAGCGCACTTTATGCACTGCTACGCTATCTAGGGTTTCCCGTAAGGTTTGGTATCTCGACAATGCTGTCTACCCGCCCCCAGCTAAAAGAATCGCCCGGCCATGGCACAGTGGTTGTCAACTTTATGGATAATCTACTCATTGTTGATGCAACGATGCTTCATGGGTACCCTCTCCCATTAATAGAACAGCACTCACGACATCCGGTATGGGGAACCCATGTTCATTACAGTGAAGGTTACTGGTGCATCAACTGGAAGCCTCTGGGTCGCCCCCGTGTTGACTGCCGTTTGCTTGATACAAATGCCCCTGCGTCAGAATTTCCCCGTCGTCACGAACTGAGCAGAAACAATAGTCATTTCGACGGAGCTACATTAATCCGCCTGGCAGGAAATGAATCAGTTACTGGTATTGTTAAAGGCGAAAAAGTGACTCGCGCGTCTGACGGTTCAGAGTTTCGTTTAACGCTTTCACATGATGAACAGCAAAAACTGCTAATTGAACATTTTCATATAGCGGAAGAAGTGGTAATGATGATCCCCGAAAATGAGGTTTAGCATCAGTAGACCATATATGGATTCCCTGGGTGATACTGGTTCTATACGGTTTGCACCCATATATCCGACTTAATTATTGGGTTAAATAACCCGAGCCATGATGTCATCTGAGCCCTGTTGCCTTATCACTACACCGGTATATGGTTACCCAGGTCAACTTCAGACTTTTACAGGGACGGTAGCCGCTTTTTTCGTCAGTGCCTGCAAACTCAGTGGAACGTATTTTTTGATTGCTAGTTCTGTTAATTCATAACAAAAGCCTTATTCATGCTTAAATCAACTGCATCAGTCAGTATGCGCAAGATTATCTGGATCAATTTATTCGCCAGTGCCACTGCGGCTTTCAATAACACCCGCCGGGATTCAATACCTTTTAGCCTCCGCAATGGACTGTCATCACTTTTTTTTACCCATCGCATCACGCCATGAATGATTAACGGCCTTTGTCAAGGAGGACAATCTGTATTGACAGTTACCGCTGTCGTGGGACCACGACTACACCAGGCGGATAATTCTCTGCCACGGGAAAACAGCGTAGTAAGCAACAATATCTTTGACTAGACGGCTATTACCGCCAAACAATGTTATAGGGGGTGCACAAGGAGATATATTTTCATTCTACGGCATCTCAGATATTAAAAAATGAAAATGGTCGCTTTTCAAGAATAATTAGATTATTATAAAATGGTGGTTGCTTTTTTAAAAGAGGTATTGTTTTGAAAAGTAAGCAAAATTTTCTTAAAAATGAAAAATCCGATTGGAGTATCGAGTTGGATTTACTTGAGCAAAATTCTCATCTTACTGATTTGAGAGAAGCGGTAGATGCTACATTTAAAGCTACAGGTCTCGTTGCAAAAGTGTTAAAAAACCCAAGCAATACAGATATAATACGCAAAATAGATCGTTTAGAATCCGAGCAAAAAGACCGAGAGGATCGTGCTTGGAAACGCGGTAACTATATTGAAATAAATAATGAAGATTTTTAACTACCAGACCACAACCTCTGTGGCTTGGTAGCTAAGACGGGCGCTCAGTGTTATTTTATTTTTCCTGAACCAGCTTTTATTACTGCATCTTGGGCTATTCCTCCCCCCTTCTCTCCAGCAGATTGTGAAGATAAACTGCCCTTCTCCATGAGACTTCCGATTGCAGTACCAATGTTTACCCCTATCCAGCTAAGCATCCCTACCCAGAACATCGGAAAGACAACATACATACTTCCCAACACCAGATTCATGATCCACCCATCCCTTGGCGAACTCATAAAATCGGCTATCGGTTCACTAGCAGATAACCCCTGCTCTTGCATGCTGCGGTAGAGGATCGTAATCAGTCGGTCATCAAGCCAGCCGGCCAGCTCCCACCAAAAAGTAATAAATGCCAGGGCAAACAGCGCAAAGGAAATGGTAACAATCGTTTTGGGATCATAAGCGCTGAACATTATCAGCACCGGAATGACGACAATAATCATCATCTCCAGCAATGCCTGAACCATCGGCAAAGCCTGCTTCATGGCATCAAACCCGGGCAATGCCTCTGCCTGTTTGAGGCCAAGCCCGACGGTGCCGGCCAGTCGCGTGATATTTCCCGCAAATCCGGAGGTGGTATCATTGCCGCTCACCGCATAGGTATCCCCGCTGCCCGACAGCCCAACGTTGCGTGGGCTGACCAGCCAGCGTAAGGCCATTTCTTCCCACTGGTCTTTACTGTACTCCCGCTGCAGTTCCTTTTTGGTCGTGTCATTCAGGTTGGCCAGCACGCGGGTTTTCAGTCCGTTTGTGCCATCTGACCACCACTGCTTGCAGGTGGGATACCCGCCCCGGCCGACGTTCGGATAACCACTGTCCCGTGTATTGTCATAAGGCCACTGACTGCGCGGCTCGGCCGAGGTGTATTGGTCATAATAACCGCTGGTATTAAGGAAATAGCTGCTACCAATCCAGCCCACCGAGTTGATGGTGGCGTCACTGAGCTGGCTGTTGGTGCTTTTCAGTTTAAAGTAAGAGCGCGAGTAGCACTGGTCAGCAAAGTCCTGCACCTCCTGCAGCACAATCGGGTCGCGAATTTTGGTATTCTGCACGTCAAAGCGCAGTTGCCGCAGTTGGTTGCCGCAGGGTATGGAGGCAATCATCGCTTGCGTGGTGCCTTTCGATACCATATGCAATAAATACCACCACACCGGCACTTCCGCCGTTTTACCGTCAAAATCGTTCACCAGCCCCTTATAGCCGGAGTTTTGTGGTGTTGGCACACTGACGCCGCATTGTTTGGCGCGGGAGCTGTCGAATTTGATGGTACTGATATCCACCGGCAGCAACGGAAGGCAACAGAACAGCATTACGCAGAAGGACACGTAAATGGCATGCTCGATACGGGGCAACGCCAGTACGCCCTTATTGCCTTCATCCGCCCCTTCTTCGCGGACCTTGAGCCAGATACCCAGTATTTTGAAAACCAGCGGTAGCGCGAACAAACCGGTGCTCAGCAGGATTTGCCAGAGTGCATTGTTCAGCATCCAGCCGAACAACACCATGAAGTATTCAAGAAAACTGTTTGCCGTCATAGTGTTCCCCTTAAGCCAATGCGGAACGCCAGGTGGCGATCTCGGTAACCAGAATAAACGCCGCCGTCATCCACTCCAGCCGGCGTAACGATCCCCCCAAAGAAGTTTTCACGACCTGTGCTCTCACCACGCGAAACCATAGCCAGCCCAGCGCGGTGTATATCAACAGGCGCCACGCAAACAGCCAATAACGACCGGCAGTGAGCCAGTCGCGCACTTGATGTCCATCGGGGTCATGCTCGAACAGGACTGATGCCAGCAATAACATCAAGGTGACCAGGACCAACGCCACTATCACACTCAGCGCAAAACGCCCGACACGTCCGAACCAGCGTTGGTTTTTGTTTTTGGTTTGACCGATCATTATTGCTCTCCCGACTTTTGGCTCATGTTGCTAAAACCCTGATCCTGGCTGCCGGTATGCTGCTGCAAACGGCTGTCCTGGTTACGGATGCCCTGACGCTCCAGCGTGGTCAGTAAACTGTTATTACTGATGGCCTTGCGCAGCTCCATTTCGTTTCGCAGCGCGGCCAGCTCGCGATCTAACGCATCGATACGACGGTCCCCTTCTGCCAGCGCCTCAGGCTGGTCGGCCGCGTTAGGCTCCGACTGTCCGGTGGTGATCATCCGGCGCATGGTCAATCCATTTTCCACCGTATCGGCCATGGCCAGTTCGCCGGCGAGACGTTGAACCAGAGCCGCATTGTCCGGATCGTCTTTCAGCGACTGAATAACGCTTCGGGTGACAACCAGGCTGCCCGTTTTCAATTTGGCCAGATTGTCGGTAGTCGGCTGTTCGGCGCCACTGACCAGTTTCACCAGCTCCTCCTGGTTTGTCTTGGTGGCGTCTTCCAGAATGGGCGAAAACCCGGTGCCGGCCACGGTGCTGCCGGCCGCGTTCTCATCACCGCCACTGTTGCACTCACTGGCTTCACGGCAGGTGCGTATCGAGCGGTCCCCAAGCACTTTCACCACGGCCGCCGCCGCCTCTTCCGAGTTTTGATAACGCTGACAGACGCTACCGTTGCAACTGGCAGAGCCAACGGCGCCGCTGCTGGTCACCGGCAGGTTGTTCATCATGTTGTAGCCCGCCTTCACGAGATCATGCGTGGGCTTTATGGCCGGTTGGCCAGCCCCGCCGCGTTTCTGCCCCCCGATCCAGGTCGCACCCTCTTTACCGGTGGCTTTCTGCAGTTTCTTGTCGCTGCTGACCGCATCACCATCGCTGGTTGAAACCACATTTTTGTATTCTTCGGTGACGGCCGCCTGTGTCCATTTACTTCCCAAGGTGTAGTCGGCCATTTTGTTGGACAGGCTCTGGCAGTTCAATTTCGCTTTGTCGAAACTCAGCCCGGCCTGCAGCACGCCGTTAGTCAGCATTTCATACAGGCCTGGATTGGAGCGCTGGAGAACCATCGCCGGCATGCTGGATACCGCGCCGGTAGCACCCTGGATCACCGTTCCCATCAAATCCTTAAATCCACTGGTTACCCCGTTGAGCTGATTGCCGACCGTGGTGTTCAAATCAAAATTGCCGCACATCAAATCACTGCTCCAGCCGCCGGTCATGCCCAGGCGCGACATACTGTTGCGTGAAGACGGGGGTGAAATCACCGAACCACCGCCGATGGAGTAAAACAGGCCATCGCTAATGGCGCCGCTCGCCGACAAACCGTCGCTGGAGGCGGAAACCGCTGCGCCGGCAGGAACACCGATAGTCGACAGGAAGGTGGCGGCGAAAAGCCGCAGGAAAAATCGTTTATTCTGTGTCATGGGAACGAGCCTCACGAAAAATCAGTGCTGTAGAGAAATGTCTGGCCACGGCGTTTACAGCAGCTATAGGGCTGCCACAGCGCCCAGGCATAATTACCGTCTTGAGCTATGGGACCGTTGGTATCGGGGAAAACCGCGCAGGTATTTGAAAGCGTCGGCACCAGGCGCTGCCATTTATGATTCTGGGTGCTGGTGTTTTCACGCACCGGATCGGGTGGCCAGTAGCCAGGCGATGGCTGGCCGACCAGCGGTTGGTAAACATGCGGCTGGCCTTGGCGGGTGATCACATCGGCCACGCGCTGCGCCACCACCGCTGCAGACTTATAGCTATCCTGCTGGGTAACAAAACCGCTGCGGGGATAAATATTGCCCCACATATTGGCACTGGCCTGGCTACCCAGCTCACGCTGGCCCGGGACCAACGCCTCCGGATACAACGACTCCGGCAACCCGCTGCGCCAGACCAGAGCATCAAGGGAACTGACAAAATAGGGCGTGAAAGGCGCAGCGGCGGACTTGCAGGAGTAACCGGCTATCTGGCCGCCAATCAACGTTGTCGCCGGATGACCATAAGCGTCGGCATAAAAAAAGTGCAGGTTCTGCTTACGCAACCCCGGGGCTTTCATCTCCTGCTGACCGCCACCGGTACTCACGCCGGCCAGTGCGCCGGTGATGCTGCTTTCAGCCCCACCGGCCGCTGCGCTAACAGTCGACATTTCTGTCCAGGGGTTCTCACCGGGACCGCTATAGGCGGAAACAACCGCTTCGGGAATAAAATGCTCTACCTTGACGGAGGTTTTCACTGAACAGCCGAAAGGCGTGCACAATAACCAATAACAAATGCCTTTTACCTTCCAACTGATACAGGAAACGCTGGCGGCACTGGTGATCAAACTGGCAGTGTTGATATTCGCCAGGCACATACTGCTGCCGGTTAATAGACTGACTAACAGCACACGCCGGGTACTTGGGGGGATCAGGGTCATTGATTTGCCTCCCGCCAGGCATTCATCTGCTGTGTGGCCAGACCGACGTCGGTGGTGCCATACACTACCCACTTATCGTCAAACACCACGGCCGGATATTTTTCCAGGCCCAACGACCAGGCTTTGATCACGCCCTGGTAAGCGCCTGCAAGTTGCTGCTCGCGGGATTTGAATGCCGGAGAAACCAGCGATCCACGCACCTGCGTTTCAGCCAGTACGGCATCGTAAGGCAAAGGACCAAATAGCTCCGATTGAAGACGTTCGGGCGTATCAAGAAAAATGATTGAGGTATCGGAGGGCGTATTGGATACGGGATGGGTGCTATCGGTGTAGATAACAGTGCCGGCAAGTGCTCCTGCAGACAGGCATAATGCGGGCAAACAACCGATGAGTTTGATCATGGTGAACACTCCTTAAGCGGGTTACCCGTCTAAGGTGCGTCGATACGGCATTGACGTCAGTAAACAACTCAATATCTGTCCGCAAAAATTTATACGGCAGGATTTTTACTTTCCGCACGTCACAGCAGATAATCTATCTCAGCATGAAAAGTTGTCATGAAGTGTACTGACTCTTACTTGATATGGCATCCTTGCTACTCTGGGTCCGATCAGCTCTGACTGTCAGCTCAGTGCCAGATATAGTCATTCGAACCCTGAGAGTTACACTTTTAAGTGATTCAGGGTATGCGCTTACTGGTTACGAATATTGTGCCAGAATCATGTGGTTTGATGATTGCCGCTTTGCTTTCGAGCCAGTAAGTGCTCCACGTTCGCTAACGAATACTCAGGGCATGCAGACAAACTGCTGACTATATTTCTTTCGAAGAGCGTGGAATGCATACCAATCCCCGGTGAAAAGGAGTTGGTTATGACTGCGATAGATCAGTTTGCTGCTCATGTTGGTCTGGACTGGGCGGATAAAAAGCATGATGTTTGCGTTCAGTTTAAAAACGGCGAACGCACATTCCATGTGATTGAACATACGCCTGAAGCGTTAGATATCTGGCTCAACGCGTTGCACAAACAGGTGAAAGGCAAAATAGCTATCGCCCTTGAGCTGAAGAAGGGCCCCGTGGTGTATGCTCTTCAGAAATATCCGTTTATCACTGTTTTCCCTGTCCACGCTTTGTCCCTGGCTCGTTACCGGCAAGCCTTCTCGCCCAGCGGCGCTAAAGATGACCCGCAGGATGCCGAGTTAGCATTAGAGTTAATGCTACGCTATCCCCAAAAGATAAAAGCCATTGAACCCGACAATCCGGATATCCGGTTGCTCCAGCAATTGGTTGAGCAACGTCGTCAGTTGGTTGAAGATAAACGCCGCTTTGTGAACCGGATAATCAACACGCTTAAACAGTATTACCCTCAGCCCCTGGAGTGGTTCTCACATCGGGGTAGCTTACTATTGTGTGAACTGATTATGCGGTGGCCCAGTCTGCAACAACTGAAACGCGCCAGGCGCGACACGATCCGCAACTTTCTGAATGCCAAAGGTGGCCGCGCAATAGCCCTTACCGAGCAACGTGTTGCGAGTATTGATAACGCGATCCCATTGACGACAGACCCGAGTGTTATAGAGGCTAATGCTTTGATGGCAACAGCACTGGCGACACAAATTAAAGTCGTGAGTGAAATCATCAAAACCTATGACGAACGAATCGAAACGCTGTTTGACACATTGCCAGATGCCGGACTGTTTAAATCACTTCCGGGTATGGGGCCGTGCATGGGCCCGCGTATGCTTGCCGCACTTGGCGATAACCGTGACCGTTTTAACAGCGCTGAAGAAATTCAAAACTACGCAGGTATAGCACCGGTGACAGAACGAAGTGGCCAGAAATCCTGGGTACACTGACGTTGGCAGTGTGCAAAGTTCGTCCGGCAGACATTCGTGGAATGGACTGCGAAGACGGTTAACTCGTCATATTGGGCCAGACTGTATTATCAGGGCCAACGAGAAAAGGGGAAATCCCATCAATCCGCGATCCGAGCTCTGGCATTTAAATGGATAAGGATCATTTACCGCTGCTGGAAGACCAGAACCCGCTACGACGAAGCGAAATATTTGCTGGCACTGCAAGGGCGAAATTCGCCCTTGCAGTGCCATAAAAACTTGTTGAATGTCTCAGGGCGTGAAGCAGACATTGCTAACATTACGGGAGCAGGTCAGGGAAATGATGAGAGATCTGTGTCCACAAGACATGGGTAGGATCATCCTCTCTCTCGATCTGTTACAGTCATAACAAGCTCATAATTCACTAATAGCTTTTATAAACTCTGTAAAAGACCTCGTGCCTCACATGCTTCAAGGAACGATTTTCTAAGGAAATTGCAGTCGGCATATGGTCGATTCTGCGTCTGTCGCGCCAATGTCGTCATAAAGTCGGAAGGACTTCGACCATCCTCTTTCCATTCGTCAAGCACCTGAGTCAGCCAGTACTTGCCGTCGTTTTCCCCGCAGAATTTAGCTTTGTAGCGTTCTTCAATGCCGTAAACATCCTTCCATGTGTCGATTTCTTCGGCAATAATAGCGGGGCCAAACTGCAGGATGATATCGTTCGGTGTCAGGTTGGCGAAGTCTGAACTTAGCAGCGTTACTTGTATCTCTATGGAATCCGCTGCAGTTTTGTAAGGGTAAAAAACAGCGCGGCGATGAACTGTTCTGGCAGGGTCTTTGGGCATGTAGGCGGGGTCCTTGCTGGTCTTGTAGCTGCTGTTGCAGTGGTGACAGGCTGGGACAAGATTATGGAAGTTGATGGAGTTGAACGGATACAGCGCCTTGGGCAAGTAGTGGTCGTAGGCCTCTCGCTTGCTGTGGTATCCGCTAAGTAAATCGTTGATGCCACAAAACGGGCATTTTCCAGCCTTATTAGTTCGCACAAAGGTCTGATAGTGATCGTCGATGTCACCGATCTTGTCGCGCAACACAACAAGGTCTAGCAGTGACTGTGAGTATAGCCCTTTGAAAAAGGTGCCGAGTTGATCAGCAAGTTTTTTATGAGCCACGGCGATATCAGCGTAGCGGGCTAGTTGTGTTGCTGGATCGTTAGCGCACACCTTTTCCAGATCGTTATTGCCTTGATACCACTGCTTAAATTGGTCGATCTCCTGCGACGATAGGGTCGCAAAAAGCTCGTAGATTGTCTTCACATCTTTGTAGAAGGTTTTACCTCTATCGGAAGCTTTTGCAGAGAAGCCAAACTCTGACATCACCTCTTTAATGTCAGGATTACCTGCAAACAGATCAGGGTGAAAAACTAAGCCGATGGGTGCTTTGCTCCACACCTCATGAAAAATGAAATCGACAAAGGTCTGCATCTTCTCCATCTGATGCGGTACGTAGGTGTAGGAGAACAGCATTAGCCCTGCACCTCTCCATTGTCCGGCTGATCACCATCAAGGATGGCCTTGATTAGCAGCAGCTTTTCTACCGAGTCGCCAAGTTGCTGATGAATTTCCGTGATGAGTGCTCCTTTTTCCTCATTGCCTGCATCAAATCGCTTGCGCAGATCGTCCAGCAACGCCTGAGCATGGCCGCCTATAGTTTCGCGCTTACCGAAAGTATTCATGGTTATCTTGTTGATCGACGCACCGAGAGTGTTGTACTCCGGGTGGCTAATGCTGACAGCGCCACTGGCTTTGTCCTTACTGAATACCAGCACCTTGTCCGGTTTACTGTCTGAAATCAAAAACGGCGTGTGGGTTGTGATCAACATTTCCTGTCTTGCATCCCCTGCATTTTGCAAGCACTGCCGCAGGCGGGTGATGAAACTGGCTCGCCAGTTTGGGTTGAAGTGTGTTTCTGGCTCGTCGAGCAGGAACAGGCAGTTGGTGTCGCGGAACAGTACGCATAGGCCAAGACTGTGTAACAACTGGTGCTCGCCATCCGATAGTTCTTTGAGGAGCATTGGCTTCTCGACACCCTGCTTCCTAAAATAGAAATGCTTGAAGCGGATGATACGCTCATCGGATGCTAGCGTCGGCACCGTTTCGCTGACGTAGTGACTGGTTGAGGTGTACAGATCCGACTTAAGCGCATTGCTTACGGCATATAAGTTGAGCGTCAACAACACCTGAAACGCTTGAAATAGCGCCAGAGGCGAACCATTGAAGTTTTCGTGAAAGGCTTCTTTCGTTGCTTCGTCCACTCGGTAATCGAGGATTAGCGTGTCAGTGTCGTCATCGACGTAACTCAAGGTGGCACACCGCCGTAACGCGCTGACAATCAGCGAGGATTTTTCGTCGCCTTCTAGCAACTGCAGCAGGTTTAAGCGATAACGGAGGTTGCCCAGATCGTCAGTTTCGGCATGCAGGGCAGGGTTGCTTTTGACGATGTCTTCCGGCAATTGGTTCAGGCTTTCGTCTTCGCTGGCAAAAGCAGCCAGTTGCTCCGGCTGCAGTTCAATACTGCGACGCAGTATTATGCGGAATTCCTGCAGTGCCTCAATGCCCACATCCTCACGGAAAGGTTGGAAATTGTCCTCATCCAGAAATAGCAGGTTGCACAGTAGAATGGCTTGGCTGAAGCTGTTGTCCAAGTAGGCCATCCGGGTTTCTGGGTGGCCGGGATAGGGCAGTTGACGGGTCAGTGCGTTGCAGTACTCGTCGAACTGCACAAAGCGCAGCTTGAAAAAAGGAAGGCTGAGGATTTCGTTCTCGCCCGAGGAATAGCCCAGCACGTACTGGGGTAACAGCATGTCGGCATAACCGCCTGTGAATATTTCATTTAAATCCGTATCAAAGTCACTTTGGTTTTCCCAGTGGAAACGTACTGATTCACTGGCATTTTTCCTTATATTCACTCTTGCCCACACGGGGCTATTGGGGCCACGATATTCGGTGGGCACGCGGATCAAATAATCCAGCTCAAAGGAAACCGGTGAAAAATCCAGAGTCTCGTCTTGCAACGCTTCAGGCAGAAAACTTCGGCGCACACGCAGAATTTCCAGTTGAAAGAAGATCGTACCCAGCACTTCAAGCAAGTTGGATTTGCCGCTGCCATTGGGGCCTGCGCAGACGAAGGGAGCAAAACCATCCAAGTTAGCCAGCTCTTCTTGCAAGCTCCACTCGGTTCGGAAGTTGTGCTCAAAATCATAAGGAAGGCTGCGAAAACCTTCCGGGTCGGTGATCTTAAGGCGAAGGAGTTTCATGCCAGCACCGCCTTAAGCTCTATCAGGTTGCCCAATTCGGGGGCACCACTATCATCATAGCCTGTAATGTTCCTCACTTGCTGAAGTCGACCATTAACCAGCGCCTCGAACACCCAGTCCTTGATGTGTTCGTAATTGTTCGTGTCCAGTACAAAATCGTTGTCTGGGTGCAATTCTGCCACGCGGGTTTGTGCTGCGGCCATAAAGACATTAACAGAGAAGACCTCATCGCCCAACTGCGTGAGGTAGGCCTCCAACCATAAGCGCAGAAGGGGTTTTAGCTGCTCGCGGTTTTCCAAAGCAGGCAACAGCATGTCAGTTTCCGGCAGGTAGATGATTGGCACCGGGATTTGCCCAGGCACGAGCGTACTCGCCATGGGGTTTTCCCCTTCAACAGGTGTGGCGAGCAATACCACCCGTGACAAATCCAGATCGCCCTTGAAAGCCTGCTGACTCAGTGCACCATAGAGGGTTTCTAGATCTGTAAGGCTCTGCTGGTAGCGGGATTTAATGGCTCCGACCTTTTCTACGACGGTGGCAAATTGATTTTGTAGTTCGATAGGTGGCTTAATCATTGTGATCTTCTCAAAATCGCCCTTCGTCAGAATCTTCTTCATCCCCTTCGTGGCGTGGCTTTGTATATAGAAGCGAGACAACTGAAAAAGACCATATAAATATAAGGGGTTGACATCCTTGCCGGGCTGGATTGCATTGATCTGCTGGTTGAACGAAACCGTCCTGTCAGTTAGTGCTGCACGTCCAATAGACTCGACACTGCCCGCGATACAGGCCACAAGCAGAGCGCCGTTGGTTACCGTTCTCGCTTTTCTCGCGCCAACCTCAGAAAGATGCTCAGCGGATGGCGTTACGAAAAAAGCATCACCCTTGATGTTGTCCGTCTTGATCCACTCGACGAAATCTCCACCGTAATTTGCGGGTTCATTTCTGGGTGGAGTATTGCCTGTGGAAATCTTGCCGAAGGCTTGCAACTCGGGTTTGTCCCAGCCTTTCGCATTCCGCACTGGGTCGCCAAACATTTCCAGAAACACACTCTTGAGCAGGTCGTCGAGTTGTTGCAGGTGTTGCTTGCGTTGGGCGATCAACCCTTCAACTTTGCTGAGCAAATGGGCAATTCGGATTTGGTCGCTGAAGTCTGGTCTGTCATCCTTGAATGGAATTGGTATTTCAACTTCTTTGAGAAACTTGAAATGCCTGCTGTAACCAGCCTCTTTAATTTGAATTGAGCGTAGGTAGTAGTACACATAGCGAGAATTCGCTAGCTTAGGATTCACCCAAAGAGCTTTGGTTCCATCAGCACCTAGAGCAATAGGATCATCTTCGTATTTCAGAACTCGCGTGTGGTCGCCAAAAATCAATATTGGAAGCAACTGTCCATTAACAAGGTTGGCATCGTCGGTATAGCCAGCGATTGGCTCTTTACCTTGATCAATGATCTTGTATCTGCCTTGAGCTAAATAGTCGGATGTTTTGATTTTTGTGAATTTGGAGGTAGCATCAGTGACAACCTCGGAAAATGTATGCCACTTCATCCAACCATCCCTCTCAGCTCCAGCAACTCCCTCACAATGCCGCGCTGCACCATAGCGAGTTCTGCCTCGCCCACGTTGCCCACCTCGGCCTGAATCAGACGATCCAGAATCACGTCCGGCGCGTCGTAGTGCACTTCTTCAAACACATCTTCTTTGTAGCGAGAGAGCGAGAGGTCATAGCTTTTGGCTTCGATCTCGCTACGTGGCACCATGAAGTATTTGGCAGTGCGATCTGTGTCTGTCGTGGCGTTGCGGGCGTGGTAGCAGGTGATGATGTCTTGCAGGTCGCCAAAGCCTTCCTGCTTGGCTCTTTTGTCGTCCAGTGAATAACCATCGGCAACCATTTCGTAGAACCAGACGTTTTCAGTGGCAGGCTGAGTGATCTTGTCTTTTTGTCCCCAGACCTTGGTGAACAGCAGGATG